>MUMD01000519.1:438-659 GCA_002155895.1 Streptomyces rochei | reverse complement strand
CACGGGGTTCACGGCGACGGTCCCGACCCGCACGAGCACGTCCGTGGGCCCGACCGCCGGCACCGGCAGCCTGCCGTAACGGATGTGGCCGGCCGGGCCGACGGAGTCGATGCAGGCCGCCCACATGCCGTCGGGGACGGTGTCGGTCATGGACTCCATGCTACGAACGGGCGGGCCGCGGAGCGGACTCGCGGGTCCCCGCCGTGGTGCGCGGCCGGCGC
>MUMD01000519.1:0-407 GCA_002155895.1 Streptomyces rochei | reverse complement strand
TCGTGGCCAGAGTGAGCCAGAACTTGGTGAACACCCACCGGTGACGCGCCAGCCCCCAGGGCGTGCCCAGGGCCAGCACCACACCGCTGAGGAGGGTGAGGAGGGCGAGCGGGAGCAGCAGCCGGTCGGCGAAGAGCTGCATGGCACGGACACCGGCCTCCAGGGCCCCCGGGGAGGCGGTGGTGGCGGCGGTGACTCCCAGCGCCAGCAGCCCGAGCGAGAGCCCGAGCCAGCCGGCGGAGGCGACGACATGGACGACCAGGAGGGCCCGGCGAGCGGGGCGGTTGAGTCTCACGCCTTCCACGCTGCCGGTCGGCGGCCGCCCGGGCGTCCCGCGACGGGAGTAACCCGGGATACCGACGGGGGCGTACGGCACGGGGAACGGTGTACGCCCGCCGGGCGGGCCG
>MUMD01000518.1 GCA_002155895.1 Streptomyces rochei | reverse complement strand
CCGTACTGCCTGGCGTACGTCGCTCGCGGCGGGCCGCCGCGCTGTGGCTGGCCGCCGTGGGTGCCTGCTGGACGGTGCTCCTTTCCCTGTCTGCCGACGGGGTGTGGGTGGCGTTCCCGCTGTACTTCCTCCAGCTGCACCTGCTGCCCCGCCGTGCCGGCGTGGCCGCCGTCGTCGCCACGGCAGTGGTGGCCATCGCCGGCTTCGCGGTGCACCAGGACTCCTTCAGCGCCGCGATGGCGATAGGACCGGCCCTCGGCGCCGCCGTCGCCGTCGCCGTGGTGTGGGGATATCAGGCCCTGTACCGGGAGAGCGAACACCGCCGTCGTCTGATCGAGGAACTCACGGCCACCCGCGCTGATCTGGCCGCCGCCCAGCACACCGCCGGCGTGCNNCCACGACACCCTCGCCCAGGGCCTCTCCAGCATCCAGCTACTGCTGCGCGCCGCCGAGCGAGCACTCCCCCAGGCCCCACAGAACGCGGCCCGCTACGTCGACCAGGCCCGGCAGGCCGCCGCCGACAACCTCGCCGAGGCCCGCCGCTTCGTCGCCGCCCTCACCCCGCCCACCCTGGAAGGCACCACCCTGGCCGACGCCCTGGAACGTCTGTGCACCACCACCTCCGCCCGGCACCGGATCACCGCACGCTTCCACCTCACCGGCGACCCCGCCCCCCTCACCACCGCACACGAGGTCGCCCTGCTGCGCATCGCCCAGTCCGCCCTGGCCAACACCGTCCGCCACGCCGGAGCCACCACCGCCGAAGTCACCCTCAGCTACCTCGGCGACCATGCCGCCCTCGACATCGTCGACGACGGCCACGGCTTCGACCCCACCCTCCTGCCCGCCTCCGACCCCGAGACCGGCGGGTTCGGCCTGGCCGTCATGCGCGCTCGAACCCAGGCACTCGGCGGCACCCTCACCATCGAATCCGCCCCCGGCCGCGGCACCGCCCTGGCCGCCCGACTGCCTCTCACCCCGCCGTCCGCCACCGAGCCCGAGGCCCACCCGTGACCGACGACACCCCGATCCGCCTGCTCCTGGCCGACGACCACCCCGTCGTACGGGCCGGACTGCGTGCCGTACTGGAAACCGAACCCGGCCTCGTCATCCTGGCCGAAGCCGCCACCGCCGAGGACGCCGTCGCCCGCGCCGCCGAGGGCGACATCGACGTCGTGCTGATGGATCTGCAGTTCGGCAAGGGCATGGGCGGCGCCGAGGCCACCGCGCAGATCACCGCCCGTCCGGGAGCCCCTCGCGTGCTGATCGTCACCACCTACGACTCCGACGCCGACACTCTGCCCGCCATCGAAGCCGGCGCCACCGGCTACCTCCTCAAAGACGCCCCGCCCGAAGACCTGGCCGCAGCCGTGCGCACCGCGGCCGCCGGCCGGACCACCCTCGCACCCACCGTCGCCGACCGGCTGATGAACCGGCTGCGCACCCCGGGCACCTCCCTGACCCGGCGGGAAACCGAAGTCCTCGCCCTGGTCGCCGACGGACTGTCCAACCAGGCCATCGGCGTACGCCTCCACCTGACCGAAGGCACCGTCAAGTCCCACCTGGCCCGCATCTACGCCAAGCTCGACGTCGACTCCCGCACCGCCGCCGTCGCCACCGCAACCGACCTCGGCCTCATCCGTCGCTGACCCGAGCTCACCCGAACGCCGGGAGCCGCCACCAAGCGACCCGTAGCACCGAGCGTGAGCTTGTCGTTCAACCCCCGCCCCCTCCTGGTCATTGTCGAACGTGACGGGCGTCGGCAGGATGGCAGGCATGGCCGTGTCACCAGCCACACGTCAGCTTTGTGACGCCACGTTCCCGGAGACCGACGCTGCGAGCGCCCTGTCACTTCTCGATCTCTATGCAGGCGCGGAGCGTGCACGTGTGCATCAGGCTGTCATCCGGCTGAGCGGAGGACGACTCGGCAGGCTTCGCGGGTGGCTCGATGAGGCCAAACGCAACCCGGAGACGGTCCTGTGGTTCGGCGAGTCGCCCTCCGACACCTCTCAGGACACACACGCCTTTGGAGTGGAGTTCATCAACACCTTTCTGGACAAGCACCTCGACACTCCTGCGGAACCTACGGGCGAGTGACAGACGTCTGCCGGCACACCGTGCCGCGACATCGACCGTGGCAAGTCCAGCCTCCTGCGTACCGTCTACCGTGTCCTGCGCCCCCACACTGGCCAGGTCCGGGTCGGCGGAGACGACGCCTGGGCGCTGCCGGTACGGCAACTGGCACGCACCGTGGCGGCGGTGGTCCGGGACTCGGCCGCCGACTTCCACCTCGTCACTGATCTCGACGGGTAGGCCACCCGAGGCAGGCGCAGAAACCAGGCGCGCCCCCGTGCATTCTCGTGGCGGGCTCTGGCCGGATAGCACCTCTGGGGATCACTTCCTCATCAGCCAGACTTGTTGCCTCACGCCACATGCGAACCGCTGCTGCGGTGGCCCGTGCCCGGGAGGCCCTGGTGACGTCAGAGACAAGCCTGGACGAAGACGGGGCAGGAGCCGGAGCCTCGCCCGGACGGCAACGGCCTCCCGGTGACCGCGTCGCGCTGCGCGGCGACCTGCGGTCAGCCCTGCCCGACGCCACCGCGGCGGTGATGGTCACGTCACTCGTGTTCGCCCTCCTGTGGGCGCGCATGGAGTCGGGTACTTCGGACACCGTCGCGGTCATGCCGTTCATGGACGATGCCGGCACCTACTGGATGTACTTGCTCAGCCAGGCGTTCGGCTGGTCGGGGCTGCTGTGGGCCTGGGGCACGGTCATGCTCGGCCTACTGCTGTCGGGGCCGCGCCCCGCCCGGCTGCCTGTCTCCCGGCAGGTACTGGAGCGCTGGCACCGCACCACGAGCCTGACGACCATGGCGCTGATGTTCGCTCACGCACTGATGTTCTCGGCGGAACTCGTTCGCTACGAGACGAAGGTGGACTGGGCGGAGCGGCTGTGGGTGGGCTTCGCCGACAGCTTCGTGCCTGGCTGGTACGACTCCGGAACCGGCAGGATCGCCATCCCCATCGGACAGGGCGCCCTGTACCTGGCGATTCCGCTGGGGCTGCTGTTCTACGTCCGGCACCGCATCGGAGCGAACACCTGGCGACGGCTCCACCGGTTCGTGATCGTCGTCTACGTCCTGAGCGTGTGGCACACGCTGCTGTACGGGACCAACGTCTGGTACGGGGAGTGGCCGCGCACCGTTCTGTGGCTGCTGCAACTCCCGGTCGCGGCGCTGCTGTTGCTACGCCTGCTGAGACCTGCCCGGCGAGCCGAACGGCTGGGCTCTCCGAGCGAGGGCGCGGCCCGGCCGGGATGGTGGGTGCGGGCGGCAGGACGGGCCGTCGCAGGTGCCGTCGCCATCGGGCTGGTCATCGTGGTGGTGTCGGGCCGCGACGGCGGACGGGACCGCCCGACCCATCCGCCCGCGAAGGCCCCTCACACCCAGGAAACGGACTGATGGCCGACACCGGGCGGGCGGCACGCCGTCCCGGGGTGGGATGACGGTCGGCGACAGGGGCGGCGGAACGAGGAGGCCGGTGTGAACCCGGCGCGGTCCCCCTACTGTGCACGGCGAGCGAGTCCCAACGGTCACTGCCCGGCAGCGGGCTGGAAGACGGGGACGAATATTGGCCCGAGAGCCAGGAGGCTCACGCGGTCACCTCCTCGACCGGCCACCGGGGTGGTTCTCCCGGAGAAAGGGACGGCACCTCCTGGACGCAACCCCGAAACCGGACGAACGACTGGCGGCAAGCGGCCCGTGGCGCGCCGCTGAACGAGCACGGCCTGGTCCACGGTGAGTCCAGCCCGCACCCGCCGTCCGTTCCGGCGGCGGATCCAACGCGTTCGGCGCGAGTTTCGATCTCCACGCTCACGTCGCTCCGCTCTGGTGGGCACAACCCACGCCGAACCCTACGGTTCGCACGGGGTCGCCCAGCTGATCAGAGAGGCTGGCGAGGTGCCGCGAGTACGTCTCTGAGTACCTTCTCGAGCGTGACGCGGGCCAGTTCGTGTCTCAGAGTCTCCTCGATGCCCTCGTAGATGCCCTGCATTGCCGGCTGGATGCCGTGGCCCACCACGCATCCCTGGTCCGGGGTGGCGCGGTGCATGGCGAACAGCGGGCCGGGTTCCACTGCCTCGTACACGTCGAGCAGGGTGATCGACTCCAGCCCGCGCGCCAGCGACCAGCCTGCGCCCACGCCCCGCCGGGACTCCACGAGGCCGGCCCTGCGCAGCTCGCCGAGCAGCCGTCTGATCACCACGGGGTTGGTGTTCGCACTGGTGGCGATCTGCTCGGAGGTCGCCACCTCATGTCCCTGGCGCTGGTAGAGACCGATCCAGGCAAGCGCATGGGCTGCAATGGTCAGCCTGCTGTTGGCGCTCATAATCCCTCTTTCGGTCGCAACACTCCATGTTACAACAGCGCGGTCGTAACAGTGAAGGTTGCGACAGCCTGCTGTAACAATTACAGTTACGTCAGCCAGGCGCGCGGACCGTGAGCGTGTTGCGAACTCAAGGGAGAACAGGAATGGAAAGTAACGAGAAGACCATTCGCGAGGCTTACCGACTCGCGGAAGGGAACGTTCTCGACGGTGACGGTTTCCTGGCCTTGTTCACCGAGGACGGGTCGTTCAACGACATGTCGACCTCGCAGAGTTTCCACGGAGAGCAGATTCCGCAGGTGATCGCGGGCCTCGCCCGCTCGTTCCCCGATGTACACCGTGAGCTGCTCGAGGTACACGCGTTCGGTGATGTCGTCGCCGTCGAGTTGCGAATCCAGGGCACGCATCTCGGAGCGTTCCCGACCCCGGTCGGCGATATCCCACCGACCGGGAACCGGATCGACGTGCCGGCGGCGGACCTCTGGTACCTCCGTGACGGAAAGATCGAGAGGTTCAATTGCTACAACTCGATGAATGTGTGGCTTGATCAAATCGGGGTCCACCCTGATTTCAAGTCCGTAGTCGAAGCCACCGAGACAGCGGCCACGACTGCATAACTCTGCCGGTCAGCGCCGAGTATGCGACAAGCCGCTCCCCTCTTCGGGCCGCATACCCGGCGCTGCTTCTTGGCCGGCAGGTAGGGCAACGACCCATCTCGACGCCTTGCGAGCCACGGCATCCCGGGGGACAACTGCTTCAGCGAGGAGATCAGCACCCGCATCCGCGAAGGGCCCAGCCCGAGGAGGCGCTCGTACGGCGCGGGAGGCCGAGGCCCGCGCCCCGCGCTGCCGTGCCACCTTTACCCGGTGAAGGCGCTGAGCAAGGACCGTGGCACCGTGGTCGGACCGCCCACGTGCCGCCTTCGCCTCTAGGCCCGATGTTCGTGACCTTCATCCGTCAGCCCCCGCGCCCCGGCCGTGCCGGTGCCGGTCTCAGGGGCTGGGAGGCGTGGTCCCGCGCAGCCGGTCCAGGCGCTTCACGACCGGGCCGGCCGTGACACCGTGCAGGACGACGGAGGCGAGGACGGTGAACGTCACCACCGCCCACAGCTCTCGCGCCGGCACAGGGAAACGGTGCTGCCCCAGGGCGTAGGCAAGGTAGTAGAGCGAACCGATACCCCGGATGCCGTAGACGGCTGTCACCCAGCGCTCGCTGGACCGCATCCGGCTACCGAGCAGACCAGCCCACCCGGACAGCGGCCGGATCACGAACAGCAGAAGCAGCCCGGCGACCATGCCCTGCCAGGTCAGCGAGTCCAGGCCGCCCAGAGCGATGAAGCCTCCCACCAGGAACAGCAGCACGGCGGTGAACAGACGCTCGACCTGTTCGACGAAGTCGTGCAGGACGTTGTGGAAGCCGTGGGCGCGTTCCTCCGCCCGGATCGAGCAGGCGGTGACGAACACGGCGAGGAAGCCGTAGCCGTGGAGCAGTTCGGTCACGCCGTACGCCAGGAAGGTGGCGGCCAAGGCCACGAATCCCTCTCGGTGCTCGGACAACCGCAGCGCCTTCGAGCGAGTCTGGAAGAACAGCCACCCCAGCAACCTGCCGATCAGCCAACCGCTGAGCAAGCCGATCCCGCTCTTGAACACAAGGTCCTTCAGCGCCCACCCGCCCAC
>MUMD01000517.1 GCA_002155895.1 Streptomyces rochei | reverse complement strand
CCAGGGCTGGGGGACGGGCGGGACGGGCAGGACCGATCGCGCCCCGCCGCGGGCCGGGCGTCGGTAGGGTCTGCGCATGCTGCTGTGGATCAACGGCCCGTTCGGGGGCGGCAAGACACAGACCGCGCACGAGATACGACGCCGGCTGCCCGGGAGCGTGATCTGCGACCCGGAGCACGTCGGCTTCGGCCTGCACCGGATGCTTCCGCCCGGACTGCGCGGGGACTTCCAGGAGCTGGCCTCCTGGCGGCAGGGCGTGGTGGAGGTGCTCGACCTCGCCCTCACCGAACACGACGGCGTGGTGATCGCGCCCATGACGGTCACCGACTCCGACTGCTTCGCCGAGACCGTCGGCCGGCTGCGCGACCTGGGCCACGACGTCCACCACTTCACCCTCCTCGCCGAGCGCGAGACGGTCCTGCGGCGGCTGCGCGAGCGCGGCTTCGGGAACCTCCTCGGGTACGTCGCGGGGAAGGGCGCCCGGCCGCACCGCGAGAGCTGGGCGGTGCGGCGGCTCGACCACTGCCTGGAGCGGCTGGGCGAGCCGGAGTTCGCCGAGCACCTGTGGACGGACCGCACGACCGTCCCGAAGACGGCGGACCGCATCGCGGTGCTGGCCGGGCTGACGCTGGAGCCCAACTCCGAGGGCGCGCTGCGGACCCGGCTGCGCCAGGCGGGCGTGGGGCTGCGGCACATCCGCTTCGACTGATCCGCCCCGCGCCGATCAGCGCAGTATGCCCTCCAGGAAGTCGCTGCCCAGCCGGGCCACCACCGTCACGTCGAGCTGGTGCAGCACGTACCGGCCGCGGCGGCGGGTGGTGATCAGACCGGCCTTCTTCAGCACCCCGAGGTGCCGGGATATCTCGGGCGCCGTCATCCCGTGCGCCTGCGCCAGCTCGCTCGTGGTGTACGCGCTGCGGGCGAGATGGCGGCAGATCCGCATCCGCACCGGGTGGGACAGCGCGGTCATCCGGAGGGTGAGCTGCTCGACCGACGGCGGGGAGGCCAGCTCGGGGGAGCCCACCGGGTAGTGCAGCACCGGCTGCCACTCGTGCCGGTGCAGGACCATCAGGTGCGGCCAGCCCAGGCTGGTCGGGACCAGCAGCAGCCCGCCCTCCCCGGTCGCCGAGCGGCCGTCGCCCAGCTTGTCCACGGTGATCCGCGCGGCGCCCTCGTCCAGCGTGACCGCCGGGGACACCGCGGCCAGCGCCTCGGCCAGGCCCTTGCGGCGCAGCAGGTCCGTCTTGTGCCGGGCGTCGGCCGCGAGCTGGTGGCGCAGCCGGGACCACGCCTCCGCGAAGAAGGCCTCGTCGCAGTCCTGCGCGAACTGCCGCAGCCAGTCGCGGATGCGCGGCGGGTCGGCCAGCAGCCGCTCGCTGAACCGCAGTTGCTGCGGGCCCCTCGCGGCGGCCAGGTCCAGCGCACGGCGGCGGGCCTCGGCGTCCTCCAGGGCGGAGGCCCCTTTGGTGCTGTAGGGCAGGGCGCAGGTGAACTCCAGCGCCGCGTCCACGAACTGCTCGTCGGAGAGCTTGTCGAGCAGCTCCAGGTCCTCGGCGAGGGTGGCCCCGGGCAGCGTGCCACCGCCCGGCACCCCGGCGAAGGGCATGAACAGGTCCGAGAACGTCGTCCGCCACAGGAAGTCGGCCTCGCACATCCGGTCGGCCAGGTGCGAGTCGAGCCGCGCCGTCACGCCCGTCACCCAGCCCTGCAGGCCCGGGTGGTGCCCCGGCTCGGACAGGGCGTGCAGCGCCATGCCCAGCTCGGCCAGGGGCGAGGGCACGACGGCGACCCTCTCGGGCCGCAGCCCCGCGATGTCGATGCGCACGCTCATGCCTTCATGGTGCACCCCGCCACCGACAACACCGCCGCCGATTGACCGCGGGCGTCAATCCACGCGACCGGGGCCCGGCGGCAGGCGCAGTGTGGAGCCACGGGGCAGCCGCGGAGCCCGACTTCCCACCCCTACGTCCCCTGCGGAAGGCGGTCCGTCATGGACATCACCCAGCAGTACCTCCTCGACACCTACCGCGCCCGGCAGCACGGCGAGCCCGTGCCGCCCGCGCCCGGCAGCCGGGACCTCCAGGTGGTCCGCGCGTGGCGGGACCGCCGTCGGTTCCGGGCGGTGCTCGCCGGCCGCCCGTCGACGGGACGGCTCCGCCGGGCCCTGCGCCGCCGGTCGCCCTCGGCACGCCCGCGCGCGACCGGCTGACGAAGGCGGGGGCCCGGCGGAGGTCAGTCCTTCAGGCGGGCGGCGAAGTCGGCCGCCGCCGCCCGGACGTCGTCGGCCGTCCACCGCAGGCCCGCCGCCTCCACCCCGACCTCGGTCACGGCGAGCCCCGGGCCGGGGGTCTGCCAGCCGCGGGAGAAGAGCAGCGTCCCCGTCTCCTCGCCCTGCCGGACGGCCGCCTCGCCGACCACCTCGGCGTCGTACGGCAGCCAGACCTGGAACTCGTGGGTGTGCGGCGTCTCCGGATGCACCCGCGCCCAGGGCAGCCCGGCCGCCGCGAACCCCTCCCTCAGCGCGGCGGCCACCACGCGCGCGTGGGCGACGTACTCCGGCAGCCGGGGCAGCTCGCGCTCCAGGCCGGCCAGTGCCGACAGCACCGTCGGGAACTGCTGGAACACCGCGCCGCCGTACCGGTGCCGCCAGGCCCTCGCCTCCTCGACCAGCGTCCGCGGGCCGGCCAGGGCGGCGCCCCCGTAACCCTTGAGGGACTTGTAGAACGAGACGTACACACTGTCGGCCAGCCCCGCGATCTCGGCCGGCGTCCGGCCGAAGTGGACGGTGGTCTCCCACAGGCGGGCCCCGTCGAAGTGGACCACCGCGTCGCGCTCCCGCGCGGCCTCGACGGTCTCGGTGAGCTGTTCCCAGGTGGGCAGCACGAAACCGGCGTCCCTGAGGGGAAGCTCCAGCATCAGCGCCCCGAAGGGCTCCTCGAAGTCGCGCACCTCCTCGGCCGTCGGCTGCCGGGGCTCGTCGGTCAGCCGTACCGGGCGCAGTCCGCTCACCCGGCTGAAGGCGCCCCGCTCGTGCAGCTCCGGGTGGCTGAGCCCGTGCAGGGCGACCACCGGGTTGCCGGTGCGGCCGGCCCAGCAGCGCAGGGCCACCTGCTGGGCCATCGTCCCGGTCGGGAAGAAGGCGGCGGCCTCGGTGCCGAGCAGGCCGGCGACCTTCTCCTCCAGCGCCGCGACGATCCCGTTGCCGTACATGTCGGACGCCTCGTCCAGGTCGTACAGCTCGTCCGCCCGGTCCAGCAGGGCGAGCCGCTCGCGCAGGCTCGTGCTGAACCCCGGCCCGGCGAGGACGCGCCGCGCCCCGCGATGGGCGGCCACCCGCCGCTCCCGCAGCCGCCTCGCCCGCTCGCCCGGCGGCTCCGCCTGCTCCTCCCGTGCCGCCTCTTCCGGCTGTTCCGGCTCTTCCGCCCGCTGGTTCCGCCCCGCCGCATCGCTCATGCCCCGGATCATGCCCTGCGGCGCCTGCGCGGGCACCGGGGTTTTCCGTCCCCGGCCGTGCGGAAACCCACAGCCTGTGGACGACGGGACGCGCCCCGAACCAATCGCGTTAACATGACGAGAAATCGTCCGGTACCCCGAGCGGACTGGAACGGGAAGGCCCCCGTCGCGTGAACACAACCCCACAGCCAGACCCCAAGGACCGCCCCGCGCGGCTCACCGTAGGCGTCGTCGGCGCCGGACGCGTGGGCCCCGCGCTGGCCGCGTCGCTCCAGCTCGCCGGGCACCGCCCGGTGGCCGTCTCCGGGGTCTCCGACGCCTCCAGACGGCGCGCCGCGGCTCTCCTGCCCGACGTGCCGCTCGTGGCGCCCGCCGAAGTCCTCCAGCGCGCCGAACTGGTCCTCCTGACCGTCCCCGACGACGCCCTGCCCGGCCTGGTCACCGGGCTCGCCGAGACGGGGTCGGTGCGCCCGGGCCAGCTGCTCGTGCACACCTCCGGGCGGTACGGGGCCAAGGTGCTGGACCCCGCCCTGCGCGCCGGCGCCCTGCCGCTCGCCCTGCACCCGGCGATGACCTTCACCGGCACCCCCGTGGACGTCCAGCGGCTGGCCGGCTGCTCCTTCGGCGTCACCGCCCCCGAGGAGCTGCGGCTGGCCGCCGAGGCCCTGGTCATCGAGATGGGCGGCGAGCCCGAGTGGATCGCCGAGGAGCGTCGCCCGCTGTACCACGCGGCGCTCGCCCTGGGCGCCAACCACCTGGTCACCTTGGTCGCCCAGTCCATGGAGCTGCTGCGCACGGCCGGTGTCGCGGCCCCCGACCGGATGCTCGGCCCCCTGCTGGGCGCCGCCCTCGACAACGCCCTGCGCTCCGGCGACGCGGCCCTCACCGGCCCCGTCGCGCGCGGGGACGCGGGCACGGTCGCCGCCCACATCGAGGAGCTGCGCGCACACGCCCCGCAGGCGGTCGCCGGCTACGTCGCGATGGCCCGCGCGACCGCCGACCGGGCCCTGGACCACGGCCTGCTCAAGGCCGAACTCGCCGAGGACCTCCTCGGGGTACTCGCCGAGACGCCGGGCCCCTCCGAAAAGCCCGGCCCCGCCGACACCGCCGACACCGACGGCCCCGACGACACCGACGGCCCCGAGGGAGACGCCCGATGACGCCCACCACCCCGCCGCCCGTCCTGCTGCGCACCGCCGCCGAACTGCACGGGCGCGAGAGGCACGGCCGCCGGGCCGTCGTCATGACCATGGGCGCCCTGCACGAGGGCCACGCCACGCTGATCCGCACCGCACGCGACCTGGCCGGCCCGAGCGGCGAGGTCGTCGTCACCGTCTTCGTCAACCCGCTGCAGTTCGGCGCCGGCGAGGACCTCGACCGCTACCCGCGCACCCTCGACGCCGACCTGGAGATCGCCGGGCAGGCGGGCGCCGACGCCGTCTTCGCCCCCTCCGTCGACGAGGTCTACCCGGGCGGCGAACCCCAGGTGCGCGTCACCGCCGGCCCCATGGGCGAACGCCTGGAGGGCGCCTCCCGCCCCGGCCACTTCGACGGCATGCTCACCGTCGTGGCCAAGCTGCTCCACCTCACCCGCCCGGACCTGGCCCTCTACGGCCAGAAGGACGCCCAGCAGCTCGCCCTGATCCGCCGCATGGTCCGCGACCTGAACTTCGGCGTCGAGATCGTCGGCGTCCCCACCGTGCGCGAGGACGACGGCCTGGCCCTGTCCAGCCGCAACCGCTACCTCTCGCCCCGGGAGCGCCGCACCGCCCTCGCCCTCTCCCGGGCCCTCTTCGCCGGCCTCGACCGGCACGCCGCCCAGGAGGCGCTGCGCGCCCGGGCCCGCGAGGTGCCCGCCCCGCACGCGCGGGCCGAGGCGCTCAGCGCCCTGGGCGAGTCCCGCGCGGCGGCCGACGCCCACGCCGTCTCGCACGCGGCCCCGGGCACCCCCGACGCCGTACGCGCCGCCGCCCGCCTGGTCCTCGACGACGCCGCCCGCCTCGACCCTCCGCTGGAGCTGGACTACCTCGCCCTGGTCGACCCCGCCGACTTCACCGAGGTCGGCGACGACCACACCGGCGAGGCGGTCCTCGCCGTCGCCGCCCGGGTCGGCGCGACCCGGCTGATCGACAACGTACCCCTCACCTTCGGAGCGGCCTCGTGACCAGCACAGGCATACGACTGCACGCCCCCGCGCCCGGCTGGGCCCTGGACGCGGACGTGGTGGTCGTCGGCTCCGGCGTCGCCGGCCTCACCGCGGCCCTGCGCTGCGAGGCGGCGGGCCTCAGGACGGTCGTCGTCACCAAGGCCCGCCTCGACGACGGCTCCACCCGCTGGGCCCAGGGCGGCATCGCCGCGGCCCTCGGCGAGGGCGACACCCCCGAGCAGCACCTGGACGACACCCTGGTCGCCGGCGCGGGCCTGTGCGACCGGGAGGCGGTCCGCCTCCTGGTCACCGAGGGCCCGGACGCCGTACGCCGCCTCATCGCGACCGGCGCGCACTTCGACGAGTCCACCGAGGGCGGCCTCGCCCTCACCCGCGAGGGCGGCCACCACCGCCGCCGCATCGCCCACGCCGGCGGCGACGCCACGGGCGCGGAGATCTCCCGCGCGCTGGTCGAGGCGGTCCGCGCGCGCGGCGTCCGCACCGTCGAGAACGCCCTCGTCCTGGACCTCCTCACCGACGCCGAAGGCCGCACGGCCGGTGTCACCCTGCACGTCATGGGCGAGGGCCAGCACGACGGCGTGGGGGCGGTCCACGCCCCCGCCGTGGTCCTCGCCACCGGCGGCATGGGCCAGGTCTTCTCGGCCACGACGAACCCTGCCGTCTCCACGGGCGACGGCGTGGCCCTCGCCCTCCGGGCGGGCGCCGAGGTCAGCGACCTGGAGTTCGTCCAGTTCCACCCCACGGTCCTCTTCCTCGGCCCGGACGCCGAGGGCCAACAGCCCCTGGTCTCGGAGGCGGTACGCGGCGAGGGCGCCCACCTGGTGGACGCCGACGGCGCGCGCTTCATGGTGGGACAGCACGAGCTGGCGGAACTCGCCCCCCGGGACATCGTCGCCAAGGGCATCACGCGCCGCATGCAGGAACAGGGCGCCGAGCACATGTACCTCGACGCCCGCCACTTCGGCGCCGAGATGTGGGAGAACCGCTTCCCCACGATCCTCGCCGCCTGCCGCGCCCACGGCATCGACCCGGTCACCGAACCGATCCCGGTCGCCCCGGCCGCCCACTACGCCTCCGGCGGCGTCCGCACCGACGCCTCGGGCCGCACCACGGTCCCCGGCCTGTACGCGTGCGGAGAGGTCGCCTGCACGGGCGTGCACGGCGCCAACCGGCTGGCCTCCAACTCCCTCCTGGAGGGCCTGGTCTACGCCGAGCGCATCGCCGCCCACATCGCCGCGGCCCGCGCGGAGGGCACCCTGCGCCCGCGCGTACCCGCCCCCCTCCCGCGCCGCGACG
>MUMD01000516.1 GCA_002155895.1 Streptomyces rochei | reverse complement strand
GGGGCGTGATCTCCGAGACGGCGGTGACCAGCGTGGTCTGGCCGAGACCGAAGCCGCAGGCCACCACGATCTTCGTGGCGATGGGCGCCCGCGTGCGGTCCGCCTGCCAGGGCTGCATGGGCTCGTCCAGGTCGACGAGCGGGGAGACGCCGGAGGCGGCGGCGTCAGAGACGACGGAGTCCACTGAGCACCCTTTCGAGCAGAGCGCGGTCCGGACGGCCCGTTCCGTGGCCGGTTCCGGTGCCGTACACACGGATCTTTCCCTGGTCCGCCAGGTCGCTGATGAGGACGCGGACCACGCCGAGCGGCATCTTCAGCAGCGCGGCGATCTCGGCCACCGTACGCATGCGGCGGCACAGTTCGACGATGGCCCGCATCTCCGGCATCACGCGGGAGGTGAGGCTGCCGTTCGTCAGTTCCTTGCGCTCCTCGGCGGCCTCCAGCGCGGCGGTGCCGGCGGTGGCGCCGACGAACGTCTCCACGAGCAGGACGTGGCCGAAGCGGGTGCGGCCGCCGGTGAGCGAGTAGGGGCGTACGCGGGCGGGCTTGCGGTCCGCGCCGCGCACGGGGAGGTTCCCCCGGCCGTTCTTCGCGGGACTGCTGCTCATCGGGCGCTCCCCGTCGGTTCGGACGACTCGGACTCCAGGGACTTCCGCAGTTCGCTGCGGAGTTCGGGGGTCAGCACGTGGCCGGCGCGGCCGACGAAGAGCGCCATGTGGTAGGCGACGACGCTCATGTCGCAGTCCGCGGAGCCGTGCACGCCGAGCAGCGAGCCGTCGCTGATCGACATCACGAAGAGGCTGCCCTCCTCCATGGCGACCATCGTGTGCTTCACGTTGCCGAAGTCCATCAGCCGGGCGGCGCCGACGGTCAGGCTGCCGACGCCGGAGACGACCGTGGCCAGGTCGGCGGCGGAGCCGCGCGGTCCGGTGCGGCGCACGGCCTGTGCCTCGCGGGCCGCGTCGTTCCTGTCCTGGTCGGAGGAGAGGAGCAGCAGCCCGTCGGAGGAGACCACGGCGACCGATTGGATGCCGGGGACCTCCTCGACGAGGTTGGTCAGCAGCCAGTGGAGATTGCGGGCTTCGCTGCTCAGGCCGAAGGTACTGGGCGCGGTCAACTGCTTGCCTCCTCGACAGTGCCCCCCGTGGCTTCTTCGGTTGTCCCCGCCGCGGCGGACGGCGCCTCGTGCTGTTCCGTCCGGTCGGCGATCTCCGCCTCGACGTCACGCCGGCCGGCCTCCGCACCGCGGCGGAAACCTCCCAGGCGACGGCGGAGTGCCTCGGCGTCCACGGAGCCCGAGGTGCGCGGCCTCGGTGCCGCGGCGGGGGTGGTGAGTTTCGGGGTCCGCTTGGGCAGGCCCTTGTCGGTGACGGGTTCGGCCGGCTCGCCACCGGCGTCCTGGCCGGTGCGTGACGTGCCCTCGTCCGTCGTGCGGTCGTGGGTGTCGGGGCCGATGGCGTACGGGTCGGATGCGGGCCGCGGTGCCGGGGCGCGCGTGGGCTCCGGCTCCGGCTCGGGCGTCGGCGCCGCCTTCGGCTCGGGCTCGGCCTCGGACTCGGGTTCGGGCTTCGGCTCCGGCGTGGGCTCCGACTTCGGCTCCGGCTTCGGCGTCCGGGTCTGCGGTCCGGTCTGGGCCGGGATCAGCAGGGCCATCGTGGAGTCGTCGGGGAGGTCGTGGCCCCGGGCGGGCGCGGAGTCCGCCTCGTGGGTCGCTTCCGGGGCCGGGGGCGCTTCCTCGGCCGGGGTGGCTTCGGGGTCCGAGGTGGCTTCCGGGTCCGAGGTGGCTTCCGGGTCCCGTTCGGCTGCGGCCGGGCGCGGTTCCGGGTCCGTCGTCGGACCGGCGCCCTCCGCCTCGGCGTCCCGAGCCGCACCGGCGTCCTCCGACTCGCCCTCCGCGTCGGCCTCCGCGCGCCGTACGGCCCGTTCCGCCGAGGCGACGAGCGGGTCGGCGTCCGGGTGCGCGCCCTTCTCGGCGCGGCCGTGCAGGACGTTGGAGTTGGCCTCCGCGTCGGCGCCCGGCAGGGAGAAGGACCCCGTGTCGGTCATCGGCACGCTCGGGGCCAGCGCCGCCGGCGGAGCCGCCGCGAGCAGCGGTCCGGGCAGGACCACGACGGCCGCCACACCGCCCTGCTTCTGCTCGCGCAGCCGTACCCGCGCCCCGTGCCGGTGGGCGAGCCGGGCCACCACGTAGAGGCCGAGTCCGAGGCCGTCGTCGCCCTCTTGGTCGTAGGGCGCCTCCGGGTCGAAGTCGGTGAGGCGGGCGTTCAGACGCTGGAGGCGTTCGGTGGCCATGCCGATGCCCTCGTCCTGGACGGAGAGCATCACCTCGCCGTTCTCCAGCAGCCAGCCGGAGACCTCGACGGGCAGGTCGGGCGGCGAGAAGGAGGTGGCGTTCTCCATCAGCTCGGCCAGCAGGTGGGAGAGGTCGTCGGCGGCGAAGCCGGCCACGTGCGCGTGCGGCGGCAGGGCGGCGATGCGGACCCGCTCGTACCGCTCGATCTCGCTCACCGCGGCCCGGACCACGTCGACCAGCGGCACCGGCGAGGCGCTGTGCTGCACGTGCTCGGTGCCGGCCAGCACGAGGAGGTTCTCGCTGTGCCGGCGCATCACGGTGGCGAAGTGGTCGAGCTTGAACAGGGTGGCCAGGCGGTCCGGGTCCTGCTCGCGCTCCTCCAGGCTCTCGATGACCGCGAGTTGCCGCTCGACCAGGCCGAGGGTGCGCAGCGCCAGGTTCACGAAGGTGGAGCCGATGCTCTTGCGGACCACCTCCAGCTGGGCGGCGGAGCGGTCGAGTTCGGCGCGCAGTTCCTCGCGGGCGTCGGCCATCTTCTGCCGCTGGCCGACGAGGTGCTTGCGGTCGGACTCCAGCGTGTTGACGCGCTCGGCGAGGGTGACGGCGTGCGCGTGCAGGGCGTTGACGGAGCGGACGACCTGGGCGAACTCGTCGTTGCGGCCGGTGAAGGCGACGGCCTCCTCGGCCGCCGGGTCCTGGGCCTCCGCCAGCCGGGCCGAGCCGCGCCGCAGGACCGACAGCGGGCGGGTGAGGGTGCGGGCCATGGCGGTGGCGATGCCGACGGCGACCAGGAGCAGGGCGCCGAGGGCGGCGACGCGGATCTCCAGCGCGGTGACGTCGTCGTCGCGCAGCTTCTCCAGGTCCTGGACGCGCTTCTCGTACAGGGCGGACTCGGCGCCGCGCATGGCGTCGACCCGGGCGGAGAGCGCGGCGTCCAGCCGCTTGGTGCTGGTGCGCAGGTCGGCGTCGGAGAGCGTCGGCTCGTCGGTGAGCCCGGCGAGGTACTTGTCGGCGGAGTTGACCTCGGGGCCGGCGACGGTGGCGTCGAAGCGGTCCCGCGCCTCCTTGGGCGCGCCCTCGCGGAAGTCGGCGAGGGCCGCGTCGGAGCGCACCCGGGCCTGCTGGGCGGCGGCGGCGAGCGCGTCGCGCTGCTCGGCGTCGGCGTCCGAGGAGGTGGACGTCTCGGTGGGCAGGCCCGTGATCGGGTCGATGACCGTCTCGGTGCTGCTCGGCACGTTCAGGGCCGCCAGCAGCAGTCCGCGGGTGGCGGCGGCCTGCTGGACGGCGGTGTCCAGCTCGGCGAGGGCGTAGGCGCCGGCGCCCGCGCGGGGCGGCATCTGCTCGGCCAGGTCCTCGGCCAGGGCGTGGAGTTCGGCGATCGCCTCCGAGTACGCCTCGTGCGCTTCGAGGGCGGTGCTCTTGCCGGTGAGGGCGGCCCGGCGCAGGGCGGCGACGGCGTCCAGGTCCTCGCGCAGAGAGGCGGGCGTGTCGGGGTCGGCGCGCAGTTCCTCCACCTGGCGGTCGACGCGGGCGCTGCGCTGCTCGGAGGGCGCCTTGGACTTGGGGCGGCCGGCGGCGATGTACGGGGTCACCTCGTCGCGCTCGTCGGCGAGGGAGTGCGCGAGGGTCAGCGCGCCCTGGGTCTGCTCGGCGAGCGTCACCAGTTCCTGGGAGTCGTGCAGTTGCCCCGAGGCGGCCACGATCGACGGGGCTCCCGCACCGGCGACGGCCGCGGCCACGACCGCCACGGCGACGATGAGCCGGTTGCGTACGTGGGTGGGGCGGCCCTTGCCGACGGGAACCGCCGGCGGCGCCGGGGTGGAGGTGCCGGGGGTACGCTCCGCGCTCCCCGCGGGGGCCGTCTGCTTGTCTGTGCGACGAGGCCGCGTCTTCTGCACCGGTGCTCGCATTCCTGACTCGTGTACCCGTGGGCGCGGGTGGCGCTCCGTCAACTGGCCGGTCGGCGCGTGGGCCCTCCGCCACGCTCCGGACTGCTCCCCGGCCGCCGACCGGGCGTCGGACGGGGAACACCGCGTGAGCAGGGCAGGCCCCCACCGGTTCCCGACCCTCCCAGTGCCGGTGGGCGGTGGGCGCGCATCATCCGACCCGCCACCCGAAGGAGTGAACCCCGGACGGGAGTTGGTGGGCAAGTTCCGCCGGCTCGTGCGACTCGCCTGTGCGGCGAGCCGGTTGGACGTCTGCGGCGGGCGGTGGCACTATGTGCCGCCACGCACCGCCGGAGTGCCGAATTCCCTCCCAAAAGCGGCGCCTGACCTGCGCCGCCGGGTCGAATCCGGGAGAACTCGAGGAGGGTGTCGGCCTTTTGCGGACGCCGTGAAGGGGTCGTGCAGACTGGCCGGATGCGCACGGAACTCGTCTCGGAACCCGGACTCGCCGACCACCCCAACGAGGACTTCGCGAGCGTCGGACTACCGGCCTCCGGACAGGGTGGTTCACTCGTCGTGCTGGACGGTGTGACGCCGCCGCGGGGCGCGACCGGGTGTCTGCATTCCGTACCCTGGTTCACCGCGCGCCTCGGT
Source organism: Streptomyces rochei (assembly GCA_002155895.1). GTDB lineage: Bacteria > Actinomycetota > Actinomycetes > Streptomycetales > Streptomycetaceae > Streptomyces > Streptomyces rochei. The sequence continues at coordinate 4,846 of MUMD01000516.1, read as the reverse complement.
GGAGCACTGACCGAACTGACCGTTTCACTCCCGGATGTTCCCCTCACCGAAGCCCTGTCCCGCGCCATCGCGCGTACCTCCTCGGCGCACGCGGAAACCTGTGACCTTTCTCACCCCCGCACTCCGCAGGCAACCGTGGTCGTCGCCCGCTGGTCCCCCGCGACGGTCGAGTACCTGGTCCTGTCGGACTCGGCCCTGCTGGTGGAGGCCGCCGACGGCACGGTCACGGCGCTGCTGGACGACCGCCTGGCCCGGCTGCCCCGCTCCGCCCTCGCCACCGAGGCGTCGGTGGACTCGCGTCTGCGCAACAAGGAGGGCGGGTTCTTCACGGCCGCGGCCGATCCGTCGGTGGCGGCGCGGGCGGTGACGGGGACCCTGCCGCGCGACGGGGTGCGGACGCTGGCGGCGCTGACGGACGGGGCCGGGCGGTGGGTGGAGAAGTTCCGCGAGGGCGACTGGGCGGACTGCCTGGCGCTGGTGCGCAAGCAGGGGGCGCAGGCGCTGGTGGACCGGGTGCGGGAGCTGGAACGCGCGGACGCGGCGGGCGCCCGGGCGTTCCTGGGACGCGGCAAGACCCATGACGACGCGACGGTGGTCTACGTGGAGCTGTGAACGGCCGGGGGGGCCGGTGCTGCCGGTGCTACCTCTCCATCCCCCGGTTCAGCTCGTGCAGCAGCCGCGCCAGTTCCGTCACCTCGCGGGGGTCCCAGTCGGCGAGCCGGCGGGCGTACCGGGCGCGTCGGGCCTCCCGGACGCGCCCGACGCGGGCCTGGCCCTCCGGGGTCAGGGTGACCAGCCAGGCGCGGCCGTCGGCGGGGTCGGGTTCGCGGGCGACCAGGCCCAGTTCCTCCAGGGCGCGCAGCTGGCGGGACATCGTCGCCTTGCCGACGCCGATGTAGGCGGCCAGCTCGGTGGCGCGCTGCCCGCCGCACTCGCCGAGCCGCACGAGGAGGCCGTACGCCGAGGACTCCAGGTCGGGGTGGACCTCGCGGGCCATCTCGCCCTGGTTGGCCCGGGCCCGCCGCAGCAGCACCGTCAGCTCGCGCTCCAGCGCCAGGAACTCGGGCTGGTTCACACCACTGCCGGACACCGCGGATTCGACTCCGCGACCGTCGCCGTTCCCGTCCTCGTGCACGTCAGCCCCTGCCTCGATTTTCCCGGTCCTGAAAGTTTCCGCCACGGGGCGCCATCGCCGCAGCTCGGCAAGTATTTCGCAGGCTTAGACCAACGGCAGCCTCCGGTCCCCCTTCCCACCCGGCGTTCTACGTGCGTAGCGTCTTCTCCGGGAGCGATGGATGGCATGCGCACGCCAGTCCGGCGCACGCCCCGGCTCCCTCCCCACTCGCGCATCCCCCACCGAGCACCACCGAGCCATCGGAGGCACGTCATGCTCGTGCACAGATCCGGATCGGCCCGCGGACGGCGCCTCGCCGTCGCCGGGACTCTGCTCGCCGCGTTCTCCCTGCTGTTCACCGTCCCCGCCCACTCCGCGCCGGCCGACGACATCCCGCCGCGCGGGTCCGCCCACATGGGCATGGGCGTGGTGGAGCACGACGGACAGCACGGCACGCCCGTCCCCGGCCGCGCCACCCAGACGGAGGGTGTGGACGTCTCCAGCCACCAGGGCAACGTGGCCTGGTCGACCCTGTGGAACAGCGGGGTCAGGTGGGCCTACGTCAAGGCCACCGAGGGGACGTACTACGAGAACCCCTACTTCGCCCAGCAGTACAACGGCTCGTACAACGTCGGCATGATCCGCGGGGCGTACCACTTCGCCACGCCGGACACGACCAGCGGCGCCGCCCAGGCCAACTTCTTCGTCGACAACGGCGGCGGCTGGTCCCGCGACGGCAAGACGCTGCCGGGCGCGCTGGACATCGAGTGGAACCCGTACGGGGCCGCCTGCTACGGCAAGACGCAGAGCCAGATGGTCTCCTGGATCCGCGACTTCCTGAACACGTACAAGGCCCGCACCGGCCGCGACGCCGTGATCTACACGGCGACCAGCTGGTGGACCCAGTGCACCGGCAACTACGGCGGCTTCGCGGCGAACAACCCGCTGTGGATCGCGCGGTACGCCTCCACCGTGGGCACCCTGCCGGCGGGATGGCCGTACTACACGATGTGGCAGTACACCTCGTCCGGACCGACGGTCGGGGACCACAACAAGTTCAACGGGGCCCTGGACCGCGTGCAGGCGCTCGCCAACGGTTGAGCCGGACAGGGGCCGGGGCCGGACTTCCGTCGAGGAGGTCCGGCCCCGGCCCTTCACCCGGTCACGTCCGTCACGCCGCGACCGGGACCTCCGGCTCCGCACCGTTCGTCGCCGGTGCGAGCGCCAGTTCCAGGACCTGCCGGACGTCGGTGACGGCGTGGACGTCGAGCTTGTCCAGCACCTCCGCCGGGACGTCGTCCAGGTCGGGCTCGTTGCGCTTGGGGATGATCACCGTGGTGACGCCCGCCCGGTGCGCCGCGAGCAGCTTCTGCTTCACCCCGCCGATCGGCAGCACGCGGCCGGTCAGCGAGACCTCCCCGGTCATCGCCACGTCGGTGCGGACCAGCCGCCCGGACAGCAGCGAGGCCAGCGCCGTGGTCATCGTGATGCCGGCGCTCGGGCCGTCCTTGGGGACCGCGCCCGCCGGGAAGTGGATGTGCACGCCCCGGTCCTTCAGGTCGCCCACCGGGAGCTCCAGTTCGGCGCCGTGGCTGCGCAGGAAGCTCAGCGCGATCTGCGCCGACTCCTTCATCACGTCGCCCAGCTGACCGGTCAGCGTCAGGCCCGCCGCGCCCGTCTCCGGGTCGGCCAGCGACGCCTCGACGTACAGGACGTCGCCGCCCGCCCCGGTGACCGCGAGGCCGGTGGCCACGCCCGGCACCGAGGTGCGGCGCTCGGCCGGTTCCTGGGCGGACTCCGGCACGTGGTGCGGCCGGCCGATCAGGTCACGCAGGTCGCCCTCCGTGATCGTGAAGGGCAGCTCCCGCTCGCCCAGCTCGTGCTGGGCCGCGACCTTGCGCAGCAGCCGGGCGATCGACCGCTCCAGGGTGCGCACGCCCGCCTCGCGGGTGTACTCGCCGGCCAGCTTGCGCAGCGCGCCCTCCTCGACCTTCACCTCGTCGCCGTCGAGTCCGGCCCGCTCCAGCTGGCGCGGGAGCAGGTGGTCGCGGGCGATGACGATCTTCTCGTCCTCGGTGTAGCCGTCGAGGCGGACCAGCTCCATGCGGTCGAGCAGCGCCTCCGGGATGGCCTCCAGGACGTTGGCGGTGGCGAGGAAGACCACGTCGGACAGGTCCAGCTCGACCTCCAGGTAGTGGTCCCGGAAGGTGTGGTTCTGGGCCGGGTCGAGGACTTCCAGCAGGGCGGCGGCCGGGTCGCCCCGGAAGTCCGAGCCCACCTTGTCGATCTCGTCGAGGAGCACGACCGGGTTCATGGAGCCCGCCTCCTTGATCGCCCGCACGATCCGGCCGGGCAGCGCGCCGACGTACGTACGCCGGTGGCCGCGGATCTCGGCCTCGTCGCGCACACCGCCGAGGGCGACGCGGACGAACTTGCGGCCCATCGCGTGGGCGACGGACTCGCCGAGGCTGGTCTTGCCGACGCCGGGCGGGCCGACCAGGGCGAGCACGGCACCGCCGCGCCGTCCGCCGACGACGCCGAGGCCCCGGTCGACGCGCCGCTTGCGCACCGCCAGGTACTCGGTGATCCGCTCCTTCACGTCCTCCAGGCCGGCGTGCTCGGCGTCGAGCACCGCCTGGGCGCCCTGGATGTCGTAGGCGTCCTCCGTGCGCTCGTTCCACGGCATCTCCAGCACCGTGTCGAGCCAGGTGCGGATCCAGGAGCCCTCCGGCGACTGGTCGGAGGAGCGCTCCAGCTTGTCGACCTCCTTGAGCGCGGCCTCGCGGACCTTCTCGGGCAGGTCGGCGGCCTCCACGCGGGCGCGGTAGTCGTCGGACTCCTCGCCCTCCTGCTCGCCGTTGAGTTCGCGCAGCTCCTTGCGCACGGCCTCGAGCTGGCGGCGCAGCAGGAACTCGCGCTGCTGCTTGTCGACGCCCTCCTGGACGTCCTTGGCGATCGTCTCGGCGACGTCCTGCTCGGCGAGGTGGTCGCGCAGCTGCTGGGTGGCGAGCTTCAGCCGGGCGACCGGGTCGGCGGTCTCCAGCAGCTCCACCTTCTGGTCGGTGGTGAGGAACGGCGAGTAGCCCGAGTTGTCGGCGAGCGCGGAGACGCCGTCGATGGCCTGGACGCGGTCCACGACCTGCCAGGCGCCGCGCTTGCGCAGCCAGGCGGTGGCCAGCGCCTTGTACTCCTTCACCAGCTCGGCGACCTGGCCGGGCAGCGGGTCGGGCACGGTCTCGTCGACGCGGGTGCCCTCGACCCACAGGGCGGCGCCGGGGCCGGTGGTGCCGGCGCCGATCCGCACCCGGTGCCGGCCGCGGATCAGGGCCCCCGGGTCGCCGTCGGCCAGGCGGCCCACCTGCTCGACGGTGCCCAGGACGCCGGTCTTGGCGTAGGTGCCGTCGACGCGCGGGACGAGCAGCACCCGGGGCTTTCCGGGCTCGGAACTGGCGGCGGCCTGGGCGGCCTCCACCGCGGCCCGTACCTCGGCGTCGCTCAGGTCCAGGGGGACGACCATCCCGGGCAGCACCACTTCGTCGTCGAGCGGCAGCACGGGCAGGGTGAGCGGTGTGAAGGCGGCGGACTCAGCAGCCATGATCTCCCCTTCGGCAGTCAAGTTGAGTTACATGGACTCAATGAAAGGGAGTCCCCGATTGTTCCCCCCACCCTGTTCGCTCTGAGCGATCAAGATCGGGGGTCACCCCGCACGCCCTGCCTCGCCCGACCCGCCTC
>MUMD01000515.1 GCA_002155895.1 Streptomyces rochei | reverse complement strand
GCCACCGCCACCGCCACCGCCGGCGGCACCACCGGGCGGTGGCTGGTCCTGACCCCAGCCGCGCTCGACGGCGACCCTTGGGCCGAGGCCCTGGCCGGGGCGCTCGGCGAGGACGCGGTACGCCTCGTCGTCCCGGCCGAGGACGAGGGCGCCGCCGCCCGCCTGGAGACGGCGGCCGACGGCACCGCGTACGCCGGTGTCCTCGCCCTGCTCGGCGCCGCCTCCGCGCACTCCGCCGGTCCCCTCGACGGTCCCGCCCGGCCCGACGCCCTGCTGCGTCTCCTGGCGGAGACCGGGATCGACGCCCCGCTGTGGTGCGTCACCCGCGGCGCGGTCCGCGTGGGCCGCACCGACCGGGCGGCCGACCCCGGGCAGGCCGCCCTCTGGGGCCTCGGCCGGGTCCTGGCCCTGGAGGAGCCGGAGCGCTGGGGCGGCCTCGTGGACGTCGACCACGTCGCCGACGCCCGGTCCGCCGACCGCCTGCGGGCCGTGCTGGCCACCGGCACGGCCGACGGCACCGCCGAGGACCAGGTGGCGCTGCGCGCCTCCGGCGCCTTCGGCCGCCGCCTGACGCGGGCCGCCGCCCAGCGCCCCGACACCGTCTGGCGCCCCACCGGAACCGTTCTGGTCACCGGAGGCCCGGAGGGCTTCGGCGGCCACGTCGCCCGCTGGCTCGCCGCCCACGGCGCCGCCGGGGTGCTGCTGGCCGGTCCCACCGACCCGGCCGACGACGCCTTCGCGGCGCTGCGCACCGAGGTCGAGGCCGCCGGCGCCGTCCTCACCGCGGTCCACCACACCGACCCCGCCGACGCGGGCCCGCTCACCCGGGCCGTCGCCGCCCTGCCGACCGACCGTGCGCTCACCGCGGTCGTCCACACCGGCGACACGGGCACCCCGGACGAGCCCTCGACGACCACCGTGCACGCCGCCCACGACGCGCTCACGGCCGCCGTGGGGGAGCGGACCCTGGACGCGTTCGTCGTCTTCAACTCCATCTCCGCCGTCTGGGGCGTCACCGGCCAGGGGCCGGGCGCCGCCGCGGGCGCCTACCTGGACGCCCTGGTCCAGCGGCACCGCGCGAGTGGCGTCAACGCGCTCTCCGTCGCCTGGGGCGCCTGGCAGGGCGCCGGGCCCGACGGGCTCGCCGCCCACCTGCGCGTCAACGGACTGCCCGCCATGGAGCCCCGGCACGCCCTCGCCGCCCTCGCCGCACTGGTCGGCGAGGTCGCCGAGGACCCGGCGGCCCCCGCCTCCGTCACCCTCGCGGACGTGGTGTGGGACCGGTTCGCCCCCGCGTTCACCCGGACCCGCCCGGGCCGGCTGTTCAGCGCGCTGCCCGAGGCCCGCGAGGCCCTGCGCGCCGCGGACGGCGGTGACGCGAGTACCGCCACGGACCTGCGGCACCGACTGCGCCCCCTGGGCCGGGCCGACCGCGAACGCGCCCTGCTGGACCTGGTGCTCGCCGAGGTCGCCCCGGTGCTCGGCCACGCCGACGCGGGGGCCGTCCCGGCCACCGGTTCCTTCAACGACCTGGGCTTCGACTCGCTGACCGCCGTCGACCTGCGCAACCGGCTCGCCACCGCCACCGGCCTCACCCTGCCCGCGACGCTCGTCTTCGACTATCCGACGCCCGCCGCCCTGGCGGCGCATCTCCTCGACGAACTCCTCGGCAGGGACGGGGACGAGTCCGCCGCCGACGCGTCCGCGTCCCGTCCCGCCACCGACGACGGTGACGACCCGATCGTCATCGTGGGCATGAGCTGCCGCTACCCGGGCGACGTCCGCTCACCCGAGGACCTGTGGGAACTGCTGGAGGCCGGGACCGACGCCATCGGCGGCTTCCCCACCGACCGCGGCTGGGACCTGGAACGGCTCCTGCACGGCGACCGGGACGGCCGCGGCCGCAGCGTCAGCCGCGAGGGCGGATTCCTCTACGACGTCGCCGACTTCGACCCCGCCTTCTTCGGGATCTCCCCCCGCGAGGCCCTGGTCATCGACCCGCAGCAGCGGATCGTCCTCCAGGCCGCCTGGGAGGCCCTGGAACGGGCCGGCATCGACCCCGCCACCCTGCGCGGCGGCGACACCGGCGTCTTCGTCGGCGGCGGCAGCGGCGACTACCGTCCCGCGATCGGTCAGACCGGGCACGTGGAGACCGCCCAGTCGGCGAGCCTGTTGTCGGGCCGGCTCTCCTACACCCTGGGCCTCGAAGGGCCCTCCGTCAGCGTCGACACCGCCTGCTCGTCCTCCCTGACGGCCCTGCACCTCGCCGCTCAGGCGATCCGCGGCGGCGAGTGCACGCTCGCCCTGGCCGGCGGCGTCACCGTGATGTCGACACCGGTCGGCTTCGTCGAGTTCGGCGAGATGGGGGCGCTCTCCCCGGACGGCCGCTGCAAGCCCTTCTCCGACGCCGCCGACGGCACCGCCTGGGCCGAGGGCGTGGGCATGCTCGTCGTGGAGCGCATGTCCGAGGCGCGCCGCCGCGGCCACGAGATACTCGCCGTCCTGCGCGGGTCGGCCGTCAACCAGGACGGCGCGTCCAACGGCCTGACCGCCCCCAACGGCCCCTCCCAGCAGCGCGTCATCCGCAAGGCGCTGGCCGCCGCGGGCCTCACCGCCCGCGAGGTCGACGCGGTGGAGGCGCACGGCACTGGCACCGCCCTGGGCGACCCCATCGAGGCCCAGGCGCTGCTCGCGACGTACGGCAGCGAGCGCGACCCGCAGCGCCCGCTGCTGCTGGGTTCCGTCAAGTCGAACATCGGCCACGCCCAGGCCGCCGCCGGTGTCGCCGGCGTCATCAAGATGGTCCTGGCCATGCGGCACGGCACCCTGCCCCGCACCCTCCACGTCGACCGGCCCTCCAGCCATGTCGCCTGGGACCCGGACGCGGTACGGCTGCTGACCGAGGCCACCGCCTGGCCCGACACCGGACGCCCGCGCCGCGCGGCCGTGTCCGCCTTCGGCGCCAGCGGCACCAACGCCCACGTCGTCCTGGAACAGGCCCCCGCCCCGGAGGGCACGGCCGGGACCACCGAGCCCGCCATCGAGACCACCGGGCCCGCCACCGAGACCGCCGGGCCCGCCATCGAACGGCCCCTGCCCGTGCCGCTGTCCGCGGCCACCGCGGACGCCCTGCCCGACCAGGCCGCACGGCTCCGCGACCGGCTGCTCGCCACAGACCCCGCCGCCCTGCCCGGCCCCGCCGACCTGGCCCTCTCCCTGGGCACCACCCGCTCGGCGTTCGAACACCGCGCGGTGCTCGCCGTCGCCGGACGCGACGAACTCCTCGACGCGCTCACCGCCCTGGCCGAGGACCGCGACGACCGCGCGGTGCTGCGCGGCCGCGCGACACCCGGCGGCCGGACCGCGTTCCTCTTCCCCGGCCAGGGCTCCCAGCGCGCCGGCGCGGGCCGTGCCCTGTACGCCCGGTTCCCGGCGTTCGCCGAGGCCCTCGACGAGGTCCTGGCCCACTTCGACCAGGAACTCGACCGTCCGCTGCGCGAGGTGATGTTCGCCGAGGAAGGCACCGTCGAGGCGGACCTCCTGGACAGCACCGGCTGGACCCAGCCCGCCCTGTTCGCCCTCGGGGTGGCCCTGTACCGGCTGTGCGAGTCCTGGGGCGTGCGTCCCGACCTGCTGGCCGGCCACTCGGTCGGGGAGATCGCCGCCGCGCACGTCGCCGGAGTGTTCTCCCTCCAGGACGCCTGCCGGGTCGTCGCCGCCCGCGCCCGACTGATGCAGGCCCTCCCGGCCGGCGGCGCCATGCTGGCCGTCCGCGCCACCGAGGACGAGGTCGCCCCGCGGCTGACCGACCGGCTCTCCCTGGCCGCGGTCAACGGCCCGGAAGCCGTGGTGGTCTCCGGGGACGAGGACGCGGTGACCGCGCTCGCCGACGAGTTCGCAGCGCTCGGCCGGAAGACTAGGCGTTTGCGGGTCAGCCATGCATTTCACTCACTGCACATGGACGCCATGCTGCAGGACTTCGAACGGGTCACCCGTAGCGTGTCGTACACCCCGCCGACGCTGCCCCTGGTGTCCAACCTCACGGGGGAACCGGCCACCGACGCGCAGGTGTGCGACCCCGGGTACTGGGTCCGGCACGTGCGCCGCGCGGTCCGCTTCGGCGACGGTGTCCGCACCCTCGCGGCCCGGGGCGCCACCCGCTACCTCGAACTCGGCCCCGACGGCGTCCTGTGCTCCCTCGCCCAGGACACCCTCGACACCCTGGCCGACGAGAACCGTCCCGCCCCGGTGGTCGTTCCGGCGCTGCGCACCGGACGCGACGAGGAACGCTCCCTGATCACGGCGGTGGCCCGGCTGCACGCCGCCGGCCAGCCTGTCGACTGGGCGGCGCTCCTGGAGGGCACCGGTGCCCGCCGGGTGGACCTGCCGACCTACCCGTTCCGCCGGCAGCGGTTCTGGGCCGACGCGGCACCGGCCGCCGCCGGAGCGGCCCGGGACGCCGGGAGCGCCGGGGACGAGGCGTTCTGGGCCGCCGTCCAGGACCAGGAGTTCGACTCCCTCGCCGGCGAGCTGGGCGTCGACGGCGACGCGCTCTCCCGCGTCCTGCCCGCGCTGCGCGACTGGCGCCGCAAGCACGGCGACCAGGCCACCGTGGACGGCTGGCGCCGGCGCATCGCCTGGCGCCCCCTGAACCGGAGCGCCGCCGGTACGCCCGTCGGCACCTGGCTCGCCGTGTTGCCCGAGGGACACGCCGACGACCCGTGGACCACGCAGGTCCTGCGGATCCTCGGCAGCGGGGCCGTGACGGTCGAGGTGCCGGCCCACGACCACGACCGTGCCGCGCTCGCCGCCGCGATCCGCCACCACCTGGACGTCTCGGGCTCCTTCACGGGCGTGGTCTCCCTGCTCGCCCTCGCCGGCGACACCCCCACCAGCGTCGCCCCCGGCGGCGGCGCGGGCACGGGCCTCACCGTCGACGGCACCCCGCTCGGCGCCGCCTTGACGGCCACGCTCGTCCAGGCCCTCGGCGACGCCCGCACCGACGCCCCGCTGTGGTGCCTCACCCGCGGCGCCGCCGCCGTCTCGCCCGGCGAGACCGTGGCCGCGCCCCTCCAGGCCGCCGTCCACGGACTCGGCCGGGTCGCGGCCCTCGAACACCCGCAGCGCTGGGGCGGCACCGTCGACCTGCCCGTCACCCTCGACGGGCGCACCGCCGAACGGCTCGCCGCCGTCCTGGCCGACCCCGAGGGCGAGGACCAGCTCGCCGTCCGCCCCGGCGCGGTCTTCGGCCGCCGCCTCGCCGCCGTACGCCCCGAGGCGCCCCGCGACTGGCAGCCCGACGGCACCGTCCTGATCACCGGTGGCACCGGCGCCCTCGGCGCCCGCACCGCCCGGCGGCTCGCCGGGGCCGGGGCCCGCCGCCTGCTCCTGCTCAGCCGCAGCGGACCCGACGCCCCCGGCGCCGCCGAACTCGCCGCGGACCTGCGCGCACTGGGCGCCGAGCCCGTCATCACCGCCTGCGACACCGCGGACCGGGACGCCCTGGCCGCCGTCCTCGCGCAGCTGCCCGAGGACGCTCCGCTCACCGGTGTCATCCACGCCGCCGGCGTCCTCGACGACGGCGTGCTGGACGGCCTCACCCCGGAGCGGTTCGCCACCGTGTTCCGCGCCAAGGTCACCTCCGCCCTGCTCCTCGACGAGCTGACCCGCGCCCACGAACCGGAGGTGTTCGCCCTGTTCTCCTCCGCGTCCGCCGCGGTAGGCAACCCCGGCCAGGGCACCTACGCCGCCGCCAACGCGGTCCTCGACGCCCTTGCCGAACGCCGCCGGGCCGAAGGTCTCGCGGCCACCTCGGTGGCGTACGGGGCCTGGGACGGCGAGGGCATGGCCGGCGGCGAGCGCGCCGCCGCCCTCGCCCGCCGCACCGGCGTCCGGCCGCTCGACCCGGACCTCGCGGTCCTGGCCCTGCGGCAGGTCGTCACCGGCACCGACCCGGTCGCCGTCGTCGCCGACGTCGACCCGGACCGGTTCGCGCGCGCCTTCACCAGCGTCCGGCCCAGCCGCCTGCTCGCCGAGATGCCCTCCCACGCCGCCCTCGCCGCCTCGGACGGCGGACGCGTCGCCCGGCAGTCCGGACCCGCCCTGCGCGAGCGCCTCACCCGGCTCCCGGAGGGTCGCCGCGCCACGACCGTGCTGACCCTGGTGCGCGAACGCGCGGCCGAAGTCCTCGGACACCCCGGCACCGACCAGGTCGGCCCCGACCGCGCCTTCCGCGACCTCGGATTCGACTCCCTCGGCGCCGTCGAGCTGCGCAACCAGCTCAACGCCGCCACCGGACTGACCCTGTCCGCCACCCTCGTGTTCGACCACCCCACCCCCGCCGCCCTCGCCGGGCACATCCTCCAGCAGCTCCTGCCCAGCGGCAGCGGCGGCACCTCGCCCGCCGCCACGACCGGCGACGACGAACGCGCCGTGCGCGCCGCCCTCGCCGGCCTGCCCCTGGACCGGCTGCGCGCCGGCGGCCTCCTGGACCGGCTGCTGGAACTCGCCGGACAGACACCGGACACACCCGGCGCCCACCAGGACACCACGGCCGTGGACGACGACGCCTACGGCGTGTCCATCGACGCCATGGAGATCGACGACCTGGTGCAGGCGGCACTCAACGCCCACCCTGACGAAGAGCGGGACTGACGGAGCCATCATGACCACGCCCAGCGAAAAAGTAGTCGAAGCTCTCCGGGCCTCGCTCAAGGAGACCGAGCGCCTCAGGCGGCAGAACCGCGAACTCGCCGCCGCGGCCTCGGAACCCATCGCCGTCGTCGCGATGAGCTGCCGCTACCCCGGGGGAGTCAACTCGCCCGAGGACCTGTGGGACCTCGTCTCCTCCGGCACCGACGCCGTCTCCGGCTTCCCCACCGACCGAGGCTGGGACCTGGACGCCCTGCGGGACGCCGGCGTCGACGCCCGCGGCCACTCCGTGAGCCAGCAGGGCGGCTTCCTCGACGGCGTCGCCGACTTCGACGCCGGCTTCTTCGGCGTCTCCCCGCGCGAGGCCGTCTCCATGGACCCGCAGCAGCGGCTCCTGCTGGAGACCACCTGGGAGACGATCGAACGGGCCGGCATCGACCCCCGGCGGCTGCGCTCCAGCCCCACCGGTGTCTTCGTCGGCACCAACGGCCAGGACTACGCCTACCTGCTGATCCGTTCCCTGAGCGACGCCACCGGTGACATCGGCACCGGCATCGCCGCCAGCGCCACCTCGGGACGGCTGTCGTACACGCTGGGCCTGGAAGGGCCGGCGGTCACCGTCGACACCGCCTGCTCCTCCTCGCTCGTCGCCCTGCACGCCGCCACCCACGCGCTGCGCGCGGGCGAGTGCACCCTCGCCCTGGCCGGCGGCGTCAACGTCATGTCCGCCCCCGGCTCGCTCATGGAGTTCAGCCGCCAGGGCGGACTGGCCGGCGACGGCCGCTGCAAGGCGTTCTCCGACGAGGCCGACGGCACCGGCTGGTCCGAGGGCGTCGGCATGCTCCTGCTGGAGAAGCTGTCCGACGCCCGCCGCAACGGCCACCCCGTCCTCGCCGTGATCCGCGGCTCCGCCGTCAACCAGGACGGCGCCTCCAACGGGTTCACCGCGCCCAACGGGCCCGCGCAGCAGCGCGTCATCCGCCAGGCCCTGGACAGCGCCGGCCTGACCCCCGCCGACGTGGACGCGGTCGAGGCGCACGGCACCGGCACCCCGCTCGGCGACCCCATCGAGGCACAGGCCCTGCTCGCCACCTACGGCCAGGACCGCGACCCGGAGCACCCGCTGCTGCTCGGCTCCGTCAAGTCGAACATCGGCCACGCCCAGGCCGCCGCCGGTGTCGCCGGCGTCATCAAGATGGTCATGGCCATGCGCCACGGGGTCCTGCCGAAGACCCTGCACGCCGACCACCCCTCCCGGCACGTCGACTGGTCCTCCGGCTCCGTACGCCTGCTCACCGACCGCACCGACTGGCCCGAGACCGGCCGCCCGCGCCGCGCCGGCGTCTCCTCCTTCGGCATCAGCGGCACCAACGCCCACGTCGTCCTGGAACAGGCCGAACCGGCCGCCGAACCGGAACCGTCCGCCGCGCCCGAGCCCGATGCCGCGCTCGTCCCGGCCGTCGTGCCCTGGCCGGTCTCCGCCCGCACCGAGACCGCACTCGACGACCAGATCACCCGCCTCACCGCCCTCACCGGCGCCACCCCCCTCGACATCGGACACTCCCTGGCCACCGGGCGCTCCACCTTCGAGCACCGTGCCGTCCTGCTCACCGGCGTCGACGGCACCACCACCGAAGCGGCCCGGGGCCACGCCACCGCACGCACCCTCGCCGTGCTGTTCTCCGGCCAGGGCTCCCAGCGCGCCGGCATGGGACGCGAACTGCACGCCCGCTTCCCGGTGTTCGCGGCCGCCCTCGACGAGACGTGCGCCCTTTTCGACCCGCACCTGGACCGGCCGCTGCGCGACGTCCTGTTCGCCGGGCGCCGCACCCCCGAGGCGGCCCTCCTCGACAGCACCGGCTACACCCAGCCCGCCCTGTTCGCCTTCGAGGTCGCCCTCTACCGCCTGGTGGAGTCGTGGGGTGTCACGCCGGAGTTCGTCGCGGGGCATTCCGTGGGTGAGATCGCTGCCGCGCATGTGGCGGGGGTGTTCTCGCTGGAGGACGCGTGTGCGCTGGTGGCGGCTCGGGCCCGGTTGATGCAGGAGCTGCCGGCGGGTGGGGCGATGGTGGCGGTGCAGGCGTCCGAGGCCGAGGTCGCGCCGCTGCTGACGCCGGGGGTCGCCCTGGGCGCGGTCAACGGCCCGGACTCCGTCGTCCTGTCCGGTGAGGAGGGCGAGGTCCTGGCCGTGGCCGCCGGGTTCGTCGCCCGGGGCCGCAAGACCCAGCGGCTGTCGGTCAGTCACGCCTTCCACTCGCCGCTGATGGAGCCGATGCTCGCGGAGTTCCGCCGCGTCGCCGAGAGCCTCACCTACCACGAGCCGCTCCTCCCGGTCGTCTCCAACGTCACCGGCACCCTCGACGACGAGCACCGGCTCAGCACCCCCGAGTACTGGGTGGACCACGTCCGCGCCACCGTCCGCTTCTCCGACGGAGTACGCGCCCTCGCCGACGCCGGAGCGGACGCCTTCGTCGAACTGGGACCCGACGGCGTCCTCACCGCCCTCGCCCAGCAGAGCCTCGACACCGGCACCGGCACCGGCACCGGCGCGCTGGCCGTCGCGGCACTGCGCAAGGACCGCGCCGAAGAACGCTGCCTGCTCACCGCGCTGGCCCGGCTGCACACGGCCGGCGTCGACGTCGACTGGTCCGCCTGCTTCCACGGCACCGGGGCCCGCCGCACCGACCTGCCCACCTACGCCTGGCAGCACGAGCGCTACTGGCCGGTGCTCATGGCCGCCGCCGGCGACGTCAGCGCCGCGGGCCTGGTCTCCGCCGAACACCCGCTGCTCGGCGCCGCCGTCTCCCTGGCCGGAACGGACGGCGTCCTGTTCACCGGACGCCTCTCCGCCCAGACCCACCCCTGGCTGATGGACCACACCGTCGGCGGCATGGCGGCCTTCCCCGCCACCGGCTTCCTGGAACTCGCCGTCCGCGCCGGCGACCAGGTCGGCTGCGACCGCGTCGACGAACTCACCCTCGCCAAGCCCCTCGTCCTCACCGAGAACTCCGCCGCCGTCGTCCAGGTCTGGGTCGGCGCACCCGACGAGAACGGGGCCCGCCCGGTCACCGTCTACTCCCAGGCCGTCGACGACCCCGAACAGCGCTGGACCGAGCACGCCTCCGGCCTCCTCGCCGAGGGCGAGCGCACCGCGGGCTTCGACGCCACCGTGTGGCCGCCCCGCGGCGCCGTCGCCGCCGACCTGGAAGGCTTCTACGAGCGCACCGAGTACGGACCGGTGTTCCAGGGGCTGCGGGCCGTGTGGACCCGCGCCGACGAGGCATTCGTCGAGGTCGCGCTCCCCGCGCAGGTCGACGACGCCGAGTACTACGGCATGCACCCCGCCCTGCTCGACGCCGCCGTCCAG
>MUMD01000514.1 GCA_002155895.1 Streptomyces rochei | reverse complement strand
CCGGGCCCCGCGCGCCCCGCACACCGGTCCCCGCGCGCCCCAGGCCCCGCACACCGGTCCCTCCTCCCGTCACCGCCGCGGCCGGGCCCCGGGCCCACGGGTCAGGAGACGGCCTCCGCCCAGCCCCCCGGCGCCGCCGCGGTCCGGCGCATGACCGTCCGGCCGACCAGGGTGACGGTCGCAACGGTCACCAGGAAGGCCGCGACGACCAGCACGGTCAACGACCCCGCCGCCAGGGCGGGAACGGCCGAGCCGGTGAGCGCCGTACTGAGCGTCGTCAGTACCGCCGCGCAGACCACGGTGGCCAGCGACAGGGCGATCACGCAGGTGAGCACGGCCTCCCACACCAGCATCCGCAGCACCTGCGACGACTGCGCGCCCGCCAGCCGCAGCAGCGCGAACTCGCGCCGGCGGCCGGCCGTGGCCGTCCCCAGGGTGTTGACGACGGCGATGGCCGTGAACGCGTTGATCATGAGCAGGAGCAGCAGGACGAACAGGCCGGCCGCGTCCCCGCCCCCGGAGGCGCCCCGGGCACCCTCGTCCGCGCCCGCCACCCGCGTACCGGGGAACTCCGCCGCCAGGGCGGTCAGTTCACGCCCTACGGCGGCCGGGTCGGCCCCGGGCGCGGCCCGTACGAGCACGGAGTCCTGGAAGGGATCCGCCGCGTGCCGGGCCGCCGTGGCACTCGGCAGCACCGCGTCGGCGAACCCCTCGTCGCGGGAGTAGACGGCGGCGACGCGGAACGTGTCCCGGCCCCCGTCGTCCCAGTCGACCCGCACCCGGTCGCCCACCGCCGCTCCCAACTCCCGGGCCGCGTCGGCGCCCAGGGCGAGGGAGGCCGCGCCGAGCCGGTCGAGCGACCCCGCGCGCACACCCAGGTCGAGCAGGTGCGGTACGGCGTCGGCGCGCAGGGCGACCAGGCCGGCGCCGACGACCGCCGCCGCGTCCCCTTCCGCGGCGTCCGCCCGCCGCAACTCGCCGTCCACGCCGAGCTGTCCGGAGGCCGCCGCCACCCCGGGCAGCCGGGCGGCCCTCTCCGCGTAACGCGGAGCGACGCCGGGGCCGGCCGAGGTCACCACGTGGTCGGCGAGCAGCCGCTGCCGTTCCGACTGCCGCGCGCCCTCCGCCGTGATCAGCGGTACGGACAGCAGCGTGCCGGTGAGGGAGACGGCGAGCACGAGCGGGGTCACGGTGGAGGCCAGCCGCGCGTTCTGCCCCCGGAGGTTGCGGACGGCCATGACACCCTCCCTCGGCAGCAGCCCGCGCAGGGGTGCCAGCAGGAGGACGGCGGCGCGGCAGACCGGCGGGGCCAGCAGCGCCACCCCGGCGATCAGCACCAGCACCATGCTCTCGGCCGTCCCCCCGCCCCCGTCCAGGCGGCCCGAGGCCTCCGCGCCCAGGCAGACGCCGGCCCCCGCGAGCACGCACACCCCGAGCAGGACC
>MUMD01000513.1 GCA_002155895.1 Streptomyces rochei | reverse complement strand
GTGTGAGTGCGGGGCGCGCGCGGGTGGGGGTGGCGGGCTATCTCTCGATGCGTATCCGCCTCGACTCGCTCACCTGGTCGATCTCCGACACCCGGACCGTCGTCCTCATCGTCCAGGTGCCGGGGAGCGGGAGGGCGAGGGAGTTGGCGCTCCAGTAGCCGCCCCGGTCGACGAGTCGGGCGTCGATCGGCCCGACGTCCTGGTCGGGCAGGGTGAAGGAGAGGCGCAGTTCGGGTACGGCGGCCAGGCTGCCGTCCGGCCCGAAGACGACGGCCTGCACCGCGTTGTCGCCGGTGCGGCCGGGGTCCAGGGTGATCTGGACGGAGCCCCGGCCCGAGGCGCCGATCTCGAACGGGATCGTGGTGACGGACGCGGGCAGCACCCCGCCCGCCGGCGCGGTGCGCGCCGCCTCGGCCGTCGCGCGGCCCGGCACGGTGCTGGTGAGCACGGTGGTGAGGCCCAGGACGACCGCCGCGACGCCGGCCTCGACGAGGACGGACCTGCGCAGGCCCCGGCGGTGTGCCTCCCCGGCGGTTCCGGGCGGTGGCACCGGCCCGGACGGCTCCGGGGCGGGCTCCCCTGCCCCGGAGCCGTCCGGGACCCCGGGGTCGGGGAGGCCGGGGTCCCCGCCTCCGGGCGGTCCGCCCACCGGTTCCGGCACCCTCTCGGGCGCGCGCTCCCGTTCCCGTACGGCCGTCCCGGAGGCCGCCAGTGCCGCCGTCCACCGTCGCGAGACCGCCGCCGCGGTCAGCAGCACCGCCACCGCCGCCAGCTTGGCCAGCAGCAGCCTGCCGTACGGCGATCCGGTGAGCGCCTGCCACGAGCCGAGGCCGCGCCAGGACTGGTAGACGCCGGTGACGACCAGGACGGTGACGGCGGTGAGGGCGACGCGGGAGAAGCGGGCGACCGTGGCGGCGTCGGCGGCGCAGCGCAGGGTCAGGAGGAGGGCGACGAGGCCGCCGAGCCAGACGGCGGTGGCCAGCAGGTGCAGCACGGACGAGGTCATCGCGACCGGGACCTGGAGGCCGGTGGAGGCGTGCTCGGCCGCGGCCCAGGTCAGGGCGAGACCGGCGGCGAGCGCGGCGCCCACCGCGACGGAACCGGGGGAGCGTTCGCGGTGCCGGCCCGCGCGGACGGTCCGGGTGAGGAAGAACGCCACGGCCACCAGCAGCGCCAGTCTGGCCAGCAGCAGCGCGCCCGGCCGGGTCGACGCCGTGTCGCCGAGGGCCCGGACGTCGAGGGCCGCCGACGGTCCCGTCCCCGCCTCGTACGGGGCCCTGAGCAGCAGCAGGGCGGTGGTGGAGGCCAGCAGGATCCACCAGGACGCCACCAGCGGACGGCGCAGCGGGGCGGGGTCCGGCGGGCGGCACAGGGCGACGAAGGCGGCTGCGCCGATGAGCAGGGCGGCGGCGAGGTAGGCGAGGTAGCGGGCGAGGTGGTGGAGGGCCGCGGTCGCGGGGTCCTCGGCGGGGCCGGGGTCCACCGCCGCGGTCGTCGCGGAGGGCTTGCCGACCGAGAAGGTGAAGGCGCCGGAGACGGGGTGGCTGTCGGCCGACACCACCCGCCAGGCCACGGTGTACGTGCCCTCGCCGAGGTCGCCCGCCAGCGTGACGCGGGCCGTGTCGGAACGGCCCTCCGCGCGGCCGGCCGCTCCCGTGCGCACCCGGTGGCCGCCGGGGTCGAGGACGCGGAAGGAGTCGTCGCGCAGGCCGACCGACTCGGTGAAGGTCAGGGTGACGTGGCGCGGGGCCGACCGGAGGACGCTGCCATCTGCGGGGTCCGTGGAGCGGAGGGCGGCGTGCGCGGACGCCGGTGCGGCGCCGGCGACGCCGAGGACGAACAGGAGCGCGAGGAGGCCCGGGAGCGCCGTGCGGCGCGGCGCTCGTGACCCCCACGCCCGGCGCCGGGCCCACGCCCCGCGCCGGGCCCACGCCCACGCCCCGCGCCTCGCCCACGCCCCGCGCCGCGTCCACGGGTCCCGCGTCCGGTGCGGGACCCGTGCTGCCCACCGTCGCCGTAGCCGGTGTCCGGTACGCGCTCCGCCGCCACGCCTCACGTCGCATCTCCGTCGTCGGGACCCACTGCCTCGGGGATACGTACGGACGCGGCGGCCGTGCCGCTCAGCGGACGCCCGACCGTTCGGCGACGTGCGGGCCCGCTCGCCCGGGCCCGGCCCGCACCTCGCCGACGTACCGGGGGCCTCAGCGCGTCGTGGGCCGGTTCCTCACCACGACGGACGTGCCGTCACCCCGCCGTCCACCACGAGGTCGTGGCCGGTGATCCAGGACGCCAGCCGTGACGCGAGGAACACGCACGCGTCGCCCACGTCCTCGGGTCGGCCCAGCCGTCCCGTCGGCGCCGCCCGCCGCCACCGCCGCACGCCCTCCGGCCAGGACTCGGCGAGACCGTCCCGGTCGACGAGGCCGGGCGAGACGGAGTTGACCCTGATCCCCCACGGCCCGTACTCCAGGGCCGCCGAACGGGCGTGCATCACGACCGCCGCCTTGGAGGCGCTGTAGTGCGCGTGGGAGGGGGCGGGGGCGCCCGCCTCGATGGACGCGATGTGAGTGACGGAGCCGCCGCTGTCCTGGCCGCGCATGATCCCGGCGGCGGCCTGGGTGCACGCGAAGACGCCGGTGAGGTTGGTGTCGACGACCTCCCGCCACTCGGCGGCCGTCATGCCGGGCAGGTCCCGCAGCGGCTGCACGCCCGCGTTGTTGACCAGCGCGGTGAGCCGTCCGCCGCCCCAGTCGGCGGCTTCCTCGACCAGGCGCCGGCAGGCGTCCTCGTCGGTGAGGTCGGCGCGCAGGACGACGGCGCGTCCGCCGCGCTCCCGGACGCGTTCCGCCACGTCCCGCGCCGCCGCCACGGAGGTACGGCAGTGCACCGCCACCGCCGCGCCCTCCTCGGCGAGGCGCAGCGCGATCCCCCGGCCGATGCCGCCGCCCGCGCCGGTGACCAGGGCGACCTGACCGTCGAGGAGAGGGGTGGAGGGCGTCATGGGCGGCACAGTGCCACGATCCGCCCGGCCTCGGCCGGGTAGCGCGCCGTCAGGTCGGCCGCGTCGCCGTGCTCGTAGTCCCCGTAGGTGAAACCGGGAGCCATCGTGCAGCCGAACAACGACCACGCGCCGCCCGCCCCCACCCGGCCGCCCATCCAGGTCCCGGCCTCCACGGTGAACTGCACGTGTTGTCCGCCCAGCACGTCCGGCCCGAGCACCACCGTGCGGGTGCCGCCGTCCGGGCCGAGGAGCAGCAGTTCCAGCGGGTCGCCGAGGTAGAAGTGCCAGGTCTCGTCGGACGGCAGGCGGTGCAGCGCGGAGAAGTCGCCCGGGCGGGCGGTCAGCAGCGCGACGATGGCGGTGCCGGCGGGGCGCCCGTCCGGGCGTTCGGGGCCGGCCCAGGTGCGGCGGAACAGGCCGCCCTCCCGGGGGATGGGCTCCAGCCCGTAGTGCGTGATCAGATCCTCGGCGGTCGGCGGGGGCGTCACGCCGGGAAGGCTACCTCCCGGCGGAGGAAGGCGAGTTGCGCCTTCTTCTCCGGCAGGTGCACCTCCGGCAGGTCCACCTCGGGCAGCACGACGGCCGGGCCGGCGGTGAAGCCCTGCTTGAGGAAGCGGGCGATGGCCTTCTCGTTGTCCACGTCGGGGTCGACCACGATCCGCTGCCGGTCCAGGCCCACCAGGACGTACGCCATGAGGGCCGAGGCGAGCGCGGCCGTCCAGCCGGGACGCACGCCCTCCGGACCCGCCGGCGCGAGCAGCAGGTGGACGCCGATGTCGCCGGGCTGGACCGGGTAGCACTCGCTCACCCGGTCGGCCTCGGGTTCGTAGGTCTGGAACAGCGCGACCGGCTCGCCGTCCTTCACCACCAGGTAGGCGTGGTGGGTGTCGAGCGTGTCCATGTGGGCGTACACGTCGGCGACCTGACCGGGCGTGAGGCCGGTCATGCCCCAGAAGGCCGCGCGTTCCTCGCTCACCCAGCGGTGGATCACCCCGGCGTCCGCGGCGGGGTCGAGGGGGAGGACGCGGACGGTCCCGAAGCCGTCGAGTTCCTGCTCGTGGACGGCGGTGCGCGCGGTGTACGGCGACGGGGCGGGGGCCGGGTGCGGGTCAGTCATCGGTTTCCTTCGTGAGCCGGTCGAAGTCGGTGACCACCGGGGCGAGTTCGCCGCCGAGCCACAGGGGCTGCTGGTCACGGTGGTGGGGTGAGCCGGGGACGCCGGAGGCGCCGTGGGGCACCACCCAGCCGCTGCGCCGCCGGTCGGCCAGGTCCCAGACGTAGCGGGCGGCCGGGCCGCGGGCGGCACGGTCGGTGAGTCCGGGCACCGCGGAGGTGCACAGCACGCAGTCGTGGTCGCCGGAGAGGCCGGGCTCCGGGCTGCCGGAGGTGTCCGGCAGGGCCCGCCAGGGGGCGAGGCGGTGGGTGTCACCCCAGGTGCCGGCGGGGGGCTCGGCGGCCACCTCCTCCAGCGCGGCGCGGACCGCTTCGGCGCGGTCGATGCCGTACGGGTCCTCCGCGCGCAGCAGGTGTTCGAGGGCGTACGCGATGCGCGGCACGAGCGCGAGCCACGGCTGGAGCACCTCGGGGTAGGCGGGCGGCACGGCCGCGGGGGCGAGGGCCGGGTGGGCCGCGAGGTGCCGTACGACGGCCCCGCGGACCGCCGCGTACGCCGCCGCGTCCGCGCTGTCGGCGTCCATGTGCCGGTCCCAGGCGAGGAGACGGTCGCGCAGGGCGGCGGCTCCGGGGCTCAGGCCGTCCAGGGCGGTGACGAGGTCCAAGAGCGGGCCGGCCGAGGCGAGGTGGGTGTCCGTGTGGAGCGCGGGCATGTCCGCCGCCGACCAGCGCTCCTTGCCGGCGAGCAGGGCGGCGATGCGGTCGGCGCGGTGCGGCGGGGCGAACTCGACGCCGAGCGGGGTGGCCGGGCCGCGCTGGTTGGCCATCACGGCGACGCCGTCGGTGAGGCCGGCGCGGGGCGGGGTGTGCCAGCCGGTCCACTCGTGGCCGGGCTCCCAGGCGGGCACCGGACGCAGGCGGTTCGCGGTCGCCCGCACCGGGACGCGGCCCGCGACCCGGTGCAGCAGCCCGCCCTCGGTGTCGGCGGCCTGCACCACGTTGACCGGTTCGGCCCACGCGTCCAGGGCGCGGTCCACGTCGGCGACCCGGCGGGCCCGCAGCAGCGGCAGCAGGGCGCCGAAGCCGAGGTCGGCGGTGACGCGGGGCGGGTAGCGCAGGCTGAGGGCGGCCGGGGTGCCGTCGTCGAGGCCCTCGGGGCCGCCGGCGATCACCGGGCCGCGGTCGGTCTCGATGACCTCGACCTCCACGGAGTCCTCACCCGCGACGTGGATGGTCTCCGTGTGCCGGGCGGCGCGGTGCCAGGTGCCGTCGGGGCCGAGCGCCTCGACGCCGGCGCCGGTGCGGCGCAGCCGTTCCCGGTAGAGGTCCTGGTAGTCGGCCATGGCGTTGGTGATGGCCCAGGCGACGGTGCCGGTGTGGCCGAAGTGGGCGATGCCGGGGACGCCGGGCACGGCGAGGCCGACGACGTCGAACTCCGGGCAGGACAGGTGGATCTGCTGGTAGACGCCGGGTTCCTCGATGAAGCGGTGCGGGTCGCCGGCGACGATCGCGTGTCCGGTGACGGTGCGTTCGCCGGAGACCAGCCAGCCGTTGCTGCCGGCGGTGCCGGGGCCGTCGGTGGCGAAGAGGGCCACGGCGTCCGGGCCGAGGTGGGCGGTGATGTGCTCGCGCCAGAGCTTGGCCGGGAAGCCGGCGAAGAGGATGTGCGTGGCGAGCCAGACGGCGAGCGGGGTCCAGGGCTCCCAGCGGCCCGGGGCGAGGCCCGTCCGGGCGAACTCGGGGGCGTCGCAGGCGGCGAGTCCCTCGTTGACGCCGTCGGTGTACTCCCGTACCCAGGCGGCGGTCTCCGGGTCCTCGTCCTCCAGGGCGGCGAAGCAGCGGCGGGCGGTGTCGGCGAGGCGGGCACGGCGGGCGAGGCGGTCCCAGGACAGGGCCCCGGGGCCGAGGAAGGACGCGGAGGTGCCCTGGGCGCGGTGGCGCTCGACCTCCAACTGCCAGGCGCGGTCGCGGGCGGTCACCCGGCCCTGGGCGCGGGCGAGTTCGCCCGCGGTGGCCGCGCGCAGGTGCGGGATTCCCCAGGCGTCGCGGTAGGTCTCGGCGCTCACCCCTGTGCCTCTACTTTCCTTTAGGTTAGGCTCACCTAAGTCTGTCGTCGTGGCCGAATAGTACGTGAAGGGTGAAGAAACGATGGGGCAGGGGCGGGGTTGGGAGGGCGCGGTCCTCAAGCTGATGCGCGGCAAGGACTTCGAGTTCACCGTGACCGACGTGGAGGACGTGACGCCGGACTACCGGCGGCTGCGCCTGAGTGACGGCGGCATGCTGGCGGCGACCGGCGTGCACCCGACGATGTGGGTGCGGCTGTGGTTCGACAATGCGGGCAAGCCGCACCAGCGGGCGTACACGCTGGTCGACCCGGACCCGGTGGCCGGCACCTTCGGCATGGAGTTCGCGCTGCACGAGGGGTGCGCGAGTGACTGGGCGCGGGCGGCGAAGCCGGGGGACACCGTCGAGGCGACGGTCCAGGGCACGGGGTTCGAGGTCCCGCGGCCCCTTCCCTCCCGGGTCTTCGCGGTCGCGGACCCGGCGTCGCTGCCCGCGCTCAACTCGCTGCTCGACGCGATGGGGGACACGCCCGCGACCGTCTGGTTCGAGGGCGGCGGCGCGGAGGACGGCCTGCCGATGCGCACCGACCCCGGCCGGCACGACGTCCGCACGGTGCCGCGCCGGGAGGCGGGCGCGCATCTGGTCGCGCGGGTGAAGGAGGAGCTGCCGGAGCTGCTGCGGGCCACCCCCGAGCCGTACGTGTGGATCGCCTGCGACACGGTGACGACCCGGGCGCTGTCCGCGTACGCCCGTAAGGAGCTGGGAGTGCCCAAGCAGCGGGTGAACGCGCTGGGGTACTGGCGCGCGACCTGAGGCGTTGCTTGCGATCATCGGGGGCATGGACGTCACACTGCACCTCGCCCAGGACCCGGAGGCCGACGAGCTGCTCGGCCGCAGTCCGCTCGCCGCGCTGGTGGGCATGCTGCTCGATCAGCAAGTGCCCATGGAGTGGGCGTTCAAGGGGCCGTCGACCATCGCCCGGCGCATGGGCGCGGAGGACCTGGACGCGCACGACATCGCCGCGTACGACCCGGACGCCTTCGCGGCGCTGCTCTCGGAGAAGCCGGCGGTGCACCGCTACCCCGGGTCGATGGCGGGCCGGGTGCAGCAGCTGTGCCGGTACCTCGTCGACACGTACGACGGTGACGCCGAGGCGGTGTGGCGGGGCGTCGGCAGCGGCAAGGAGCTGCTGAAGCGGCTCCAGGAGCTGCCGGGCTTCGGCAAGCAGAAGGCCCAGATCTTCCTCGCCCTGCTGGGCAAGCAGCTCGGTGTCCGGCCGGAGGGCTGGCGCGAGGCCGCGGGGGCGTACGGGGAGGCGGATTCGTTCCGGTCGGTGGCCGACATCACCGGGCCGGAGTCGCTGACGAAGGTGCGGGCGTACAAGCAGGAGGCCAAGGCTGCGGCGAAGGCGAAGGCCTCCGGCGGTTGAGCGGGTGGGGTGCCTGCGGCGGCCTG
>MUMD01000512.1 GCA_002155895.1 Streptomyces rochei | reverse complement strand
TCGGAGAGGGTGCCGGTCATGCCGACGCTCTGTTCCCAGGCACCCCAGGCCAGCGACAGACCCGGCAGCCCCTCGGCCGCACGCCGCTGGGCCAGCGCGTCCAGGAACACGTTCGCCGCCGCGTAATTGGCCTGCCCCGCACTGCCCATCACACCCGACACCGAGGAGAACACCACGAACGCCGCCAGACCCGACCCACGCGTCAACTCGTGCAGATGCCATGCCGCATCCACCTTCGGACGCAGCACACCCGACAACCGCTCCCCCGACAACGACGTCACCACACCGTCATCGAGAACACCCGCCGTATGCACCACCGCCGTCAGCGGATACTCCGCCGGCACCGACGCCAGCAACCCCTCCACCTGCGCACGATCGGCCACATCACACGCCCGCACCTCGACGACCGCGCCCAGCCTCTCCAACTCCGCGCACAACGCGTCCACACCCACGGCCGCCGGACCACGCCGCGACACCAGCAGCAGACGACGCACCCCACGCGACTCCACCAGATGACGGGCCAGCACCCGGCCCAGACCACCCGTACCACCCGTCACCAGAACCGTGCCCTCGGGGTTCCAGCGGGGCGGCATGGTGAGCACGATCTTGCCCACGTGCTTGGCCTGGCTCATGAACCGGAACGCCTCACGCGCCCGCCGCACATCCCACACCCGCACCGGCAACGGACTCAACAC
>MUMD01000511.1:650-848 GCA_002155895.1 Streptomyces rochei | reverse complement strand
GGTCGAGGGGGCCGCCGGTGGGCATGCCGCGCGCGGGCAGCAGCAGCGCCAGCTGTTCGTACACCTCCTGGGCGGAGGCGGGGCGGTGCTGCGGGTCCTTGGCGAGCAGGCGCAGGACGAGGGCTTCGAGGGCTTCCGGGACCTCGGGGCGGATACGGCGCACGGGCAGCGGCGGCTCGTACAGGTGCCGGTGGAGGA
>MUMD01000511.1:406-601 GCA_002155895.1 Streptomyces rochei | reverse complement strand
AGGTCGGTGTACGGACCGACCGCGCCGCCCATCGCCTGCTCCGGGGCCATGTAGGCGGGCGAGCCGATGGGGGTGCCGGTGTGGGTGAGGCGGGTGGTGTCGGCGTCCATGACGGAGGCGACACCGAGGTCGAGGACGGTGACGGTGCCGTCCTGCTTCACCATCACGTTGCGCGGCTTGAGGTCGCGGTGGACG
>MUMD01000511.1:0-378 GCA_002155895.1 Streptomyces rochei | reverse complement strand
GCGCCGTCGACGTACTGCATGACGAGGAACAGCTCCTCGCCCTCGCTGCCCGCGTCGTGCACGGTGACCAGCCCGGGGTGGTCGACCTGTGCGGTCACCCGGCACTCGCGCACGAAGCGGCGGCGCAGTTCGTCGGCCTCCTGGCCCGCGACCTTGTCGGGGCGCAGCAGCTTCACCGCCACGCGCCGGTCGAGCCGTCCGTCGTAGGCCGTCCAGACCTGTCCCATGCCGCCCTGTCCGATGAGCGTGGACAGCTCGTACCGGCCGGCGACGACGCGTCCTGCCGCCACGGTCACCTTCCGCCCTCGCCACTGCCGTTCGCGCTGCCGCCGCCGTCGTGCCGGCGCAGGTAGTCGCTCAGCTCGTCGAGTTCGGCGC
>MUMD01000510.1 GCA_002155895.1 Streptomyces rochei | reverse complement strand
CATCAGCCGGTTCGCCGCCGCACCGCCGCACCCTCCTGCTGTACGACGGTGTGGGGCTGGACCTGCCCGAGACGGCGGCGGAGACGGAGGCGAGCACCCCCGCGGCGGCGAACCGGCTGATGCGGGCCCGTGAGGCCCTCGCCGACCGGCTGCCCGAACTGGCCGACCCGCAGGTGCTGCACCGGAGGCTGGCCGAGCTGGCCTCCGCGGAACGGCTGCGGGCCGCCCGACCGCCGACGGTGCGCCTGGGCAGCGAACGCAGGGCGCGCTACCTGACCCGGGCGGCGATCGCCTTCACGGTCGCCCTCATCGGGACGACGGCCCTGACCCTGCGCACCGCTCCGACGCACTACGAACCGCCCGTCTCCCCGGGCGAGACGGTGCGCGGGGTGCCGCCCAGGGTGGCGCCGGGCTCGCTGTCGGACGAGCAGTTGGAGCTGCGGCAGAAGCTGCGGGACCAGATGCAGGACGGCCCGGAGCGGCTGACTCCGCTGGCCGAGTGAGACCGGTTTCGGCCCGGACGGTGGCGTCGTCCGGGCCAGGCCCGGACGACGCCACCGCCGTAAGCCACCGCCGTAAGCCGAGTGGGCCCGCTCCCTGACGGGAGCGGGCCCACTCGGTGTGGTGCTGTGCGCCGTGCGCTCGGCGCGTGTGCGGGCGCTCAGCCGGCCAGGATCTCCCGGGCCAGCTTCGCCGTCTCGGTCGGCGTCTTGCCGACCTTGACGCCGGCGGCCTCCAGGGCCTCCTTCTTCGCCTGGGCGGTGCCGGACGAACCGGAGACGATGGCGCCGGCGTGGCCCATGGTCTTGCCCTCGGGCGCGGTGAAGCCCGCGACGTAGCCGACGACCGGCTTGGTCACGTTGGCCTTGATGAAGTCGGCCGCGCGCTCCTCGGCGTCGCCGCCGATCTCGCCGATCATGACGATCAGGTCGGTCTCGGGGTCGGCCTCGAACGCGGCGAGCGCGTCGATGTGCGTGGTGCCGATGATCGGGTCGCCACCGATGCCGACGGCGGTCGAGAAGCCGATGTCGCGCAGCTCGTACATCATCTGGTACGTCAGCGTGCCGGACTTCGAGACCAGGCCGATGCGGCCCGGCTTGGTGATGTCGCCCGGGATGATGCCGACGTTGGACTGGCCCGGGGTGATGATGCCGGGGCAGTTCGGGCCGATGATGCGGGTCTTGTTGCCCTTCTTGCCCGCATAGGCCCAGAAGGCGGCCGAGTCGTGCACGGCGATGCCCTCGGTGATCACGACGGCCAGCGGGATCTCGGCGTCGATGGCCTCGACGACGGCGTCCTTGGTGAACTTCTCCGGCACGAAGATGACGGAGACGTTGGCGCCGGTCTTCTCGATGGCCTCCTTGACGGTGCCGAAGACCGGTACCTCGGTGCCGTCGAAGTCCACGGACTGACCCGCCTTGCGCGGGTTCACGCCGCCCACGACGTCGGTGCCGTCGCCGAGCATGAGCTTGGTGTGCTTCATGCCGGTGGCGCCGGTCATGCCCTGGACGATGACCTTGCTGTCCTTGTTGAGCCAGATAGCCATGGTGTGTTGGTGTCCTCGTCCTGAGTGCTTACTTGGCGGCGTGGGCCAGCTCGGCGGCCTTGTCGGCCGCGCCGTCCATGGTGTCGACGCGCTGGACCAGCGGGTGGTTGGCGTCGGTGAGGATCTTGCGGCCCAGCTCGGCGTTGTTGCCGTCGAGGCGGACGACTAGCGGCTTCTCGACCTTCTCGCCGCGGTCCTCGAGGAGCTTCAGCGCCTGGACGATGCCGTTGGCGACCTCGTCGCAGGCGGTGATGCCGCCGAACACGTTGACGAACACGGAGCGGACGTCCGGGTCGCCGAGGATGATCTCCAGGCCGTTCGCCATGACCTGGGCGGAGGCACCGCCACCGATGTCCAGGAAGTTGGCGGGCTTGACGTTGCCGTGCTTCTCACCGGCGTACGCGACGACGTCGAGGGTGCTCATGACGAGACCCGCGCCGTTGCCGATGATGCCGACCTCGCCGTCGAGCTTGACGTAGTTGAGGTTCTTCTCCTTGGCGGCGGCCTCGAGCGGGTTGGCCGCGGCCTTGTCGTGGAGAGCCTCGAAGTCGGGGTGACGGAACTCGGCGTTGTCGTCCAGCGACACCTTGCCGTCGAGGGCGATGACGTCGCCGGAGGCGACCTTGGCCAGCGGGTTGACCTCGACCAGGAGGGCGTCCTCCTTGATGAAGGTGTCCCACAGCTTGACCAGGATGTCGGCGACCTTGTCGGCGACCTCGGCCGGGAACTTCGCGGCCTCGACGATCTCGCGCGCCTTCTCGGGCGTCACACCGTCGATCGCGTCGATCGGGGTCTTGGCGACGGCCTCCGGACGGGTGGCCGCCACCTCCTCGATCTCCACGCCGCCCTCGACGGAGGCGATGGAGAGAAAGGTGCGGTTGGCACGGTCGAGGAGGAAGGAGACGTAGTACTCCTCGACGATCTCGGGGGCGGTCTCGGCGATCATCACCTTGTGGACCGTGTGGCCCTTGATGTCCATCCCGAGGATGTCCGTCGCGCGGGCGACGGCCTCGTCCGCCGAGGCGGCCAGCTTCACGCCACCGGCCTTGCCGCGGCCACCGACCTTCACCTGGGCCTTGACGACGGACTTGCCGCCCAGACGCTCGGTGATCTCGCGCGCCGCCTCAGGCGTGTCGATGACTTCACCGGCCAGCACCGGTACATCGTGCTTGGCGAAGAGGTCCCTCGCCTGGTACTCGAACAGGTCCACGCGCTTCCGTCCCTATCAGTGATCTCGCGGTTCGTTGGATGCGTGGGCGTGCCGCGAAGGGCAACGTGACGTCCGCCGTGAGTCACAAGGGAGGCGCACACGGTGTCCGAGCGCGCGGCATGTCCGTCTCGCAGGTTATCGCCGCTTGCGGGGGGTCTCTAAATCGTGAGTCACACCTGAGCGGTGATGCCTGTCACATGATGCCGTGCTCACTGGCACGCGGTGCCGGGTGTGAGGGGGCACGGAGACGACGGCGGGGCTCCGGTGAGCGCCCCGCGAGCGCCCGGTCGGCGAGGGAGGGCCCCACCGGGCTGGGGTTGACCCGGTGGGGCCCGTGGAACGCCCCGGAGGCCCGCACGGAGGCGGGCGTCCGGGGTGCGGGCGGCCGGTCCCCACCCCAATGGGGACCGGCCGGCCCGGTCCGCGGAGTGGCGGCCGGACGGGGACCGACGGCTTTCGGCCCGGCCGTCCGGGGCCGCGCGCTCCGCGAAGCCCATGGTTCGAACCGGCACCCGGCCCGGGTCCGTGACGCGAGGACCCGGGTGCCGGTGTCAGACGCCGTAGGGGTTGCCCAGCGCGCCGTAGGCGCCGTACGCGCCCTCCTGGACGTCCTGGGCGTAGGAGGGGGTGACGGAGCGGGCGAGGTGCTCCGCGCCGGTGACCGCGTTGTCCGCCGCCCGGGTCTCCTGGACGGTGCCGGTCAGGTCCCGCGCGAAGGGGGCGGCCTGCCCCGTGACGCCGTGCGCGAAGGGGGCCGCCTCGGCGGCGACGCCGTACGCCAGCGTCGTCGTGCTGTCGCCGACGCCGCCGGCGACCGGCCGCACCGTGTCGGTCACGGCCTCGACGACCGGCCGCACGGCTCCGTCGACGCCCTCGGCGAACGCCCCGACGTGTCCGGTCACGCCCTGCGCGAGCGGCGGCACGGTCCCGACGACCCCGTCCGCGAAGGGACGCACGTCGCCCACGACGCCGTCGGCCAGTGCGCCCGCGTCCCGGACGGCCTGTCCGGCGACGGGCACGGCGCCGTCCACGGCGGTGTTCGCGACGGGCGGCAGAACGGCGTCCCGGGTGTCGCCGGTGGCCTCACCGGCGAGCCCGGCGGCGTACGTCCGGGCGTCCGCGACGGCTGCCTCCACGATCGGCACGGCTCCGGACACGGCCTGCCCGGCGACGGGCGGGGTGACCGCGTCGGTCGTCTCCCGCACGGACTCCTGCGTGGACGCCTGTACGGCGCTCCCGGTCCGGTCGAGGTCCGGGGCGAAGGCGGAGAGGGGGCCGAAGAGGTAGTCGATGTCGCCGGTGGTCGCCTCCGTCACGGGGGCCGCGTCCGGGACCGTGCCGGTGTCGAGGGCCGGGACGGCGTCGGTGGCGGAGGCGGAGGCGGGGTCCGTGACCGAGGCCGCGACGGAGGCCGGGGCCACGTCCGTCGCGAGGCCCGCGTCGGCGACCGTGGCGGTGACGGCGGTGGTGGCAGCGGTATCGGCCGCGGTGACGGCGGGGGCGGTGGCCGTGTCGGTCACGACGTCGGGGACGGACACCGAGGCGGCGGGCAGTTCGTCGGCACTGGCCACGGCGGAGCCCAGTGCCCAGGCGCCGGTGACGCCGGCGGTGATGACCAGGGAACGGCGGATGTTCTTGTTCATGGGTACGTCAGGTCCTTCGATGAGCTTGAAGCTGGGGACATTTCCGGTTTCCGGGCGCCTGGCCGGTGTCGCGCCACCGCGGTCGCCGCTGCGGGCGGACCGTGCACCGGTGACGCGGAACGGCGGCCGGCGCGGTCCGTCCGGAGACTCGTCCGCTACGTCATCGGAGGACGTGGACGTGGACGTGGAGTGTCCCGGACGGCGGGCAGACCTCTCCGCCCCCGCACGGCGGGTCTGCGGCGGAGGGAGGAACGGCCCTAGGCGGGAGAGACGGGAATGTCCCGGTACCGGTCACGCGTCCCCGCCGCCTCGGCGCGCGCGAGGCCGCCGGGGACGAGTCGGAACGCGATCCGGTGATGCGGGGTGACCGCCTGTGCGTCACCGTGCCGCGGGGTGCCGTGATCGGCGCCGGCTCCGGTGCCCAGCGAGCCGTCCGGGTCACCGGTGGGTGCCTGGCGGGCGGGGTCCGGGGTGGCCGCGGCGGGTGCGGGCGCGGTGCGG
>MUMD01000051.1 GCA_002155895.1 Streptomyces rochei | reverse complement strand
GCCCTCACCCCTCCCCCAGCGCGACGGGATCGACGCGGTGCGCGTGCGACTGCCCGCCACCGGTTCGTGGTCCACGGTGCGGGAGCACCTGACGCAGCGGCTGTCCGGCGCGGGGCCGGGCGTCGTCGAGGGCATGTTCGAGGCCGGGGCGGTCGTGGGGGCGGACGGGCGGCCGGTGCCGGGCGACGCCCCGTACGAGCCCGGACTGTACGTGTGGTTCCACCGGGAGCTGCCCGCCGAGGTCCCGGTGCCCTTCCCGCTTCGGACCGTGTACCGGGACGAGCACATCGTCGTCGTCGACAAGCCGCACTTCCTGGCCACCACCCCGCGCGGCGGCCACGTCACCGAGACCGCGCTCGCCCGGCTCCGCCGCGAGCTGGGCGTCCCCTCGCTCGGCGCGGCGCACCGCCTGGACCGGCTCACCGCGGGACTGGTCCTGTTCACGGTGCGTCCCGAGGAACGCGGCGCGTACCAGGGCCTGTTCCGCGACCGGCTGGTGCACAAGGCGTACGAGGCCGTCGCCCCGTACGATCCCGCGCTCGCCCTGCCCCGGACCGTGCGCAGCCGGATCGTGAAGGAGCGCGGGGTGCTGGCCGCGCGGGAGGTCGAGGGCGAGCCGAACGCCGTGAGCCGTGTCGAGCTGATCGGGCACCGCCCGGCCGACGGCCCCGGCCCCGACCGCGGGCTGGGCCGGTACCGGCTGGTCCCCCACACCGGACAGACCCACCAACTGCGGGTCCACATGAACGCGCTGGGCCTGCCGATCCTCGGCGATCCCCTCTACCCCGAGGTCGCCCCGCCCGTGCCGGCCGGCGACTTCCGGCGCCCGCTGCAACTGCTGGCGCGGGAGCTGGCGTTCACCGATCCGGTCACGGGGCGCGAGCACCGGTTCCGCAGCACCCGGTCCCTGGAGGCCTGGACGGCGTACGAGGACTGGGCCGCGTACGCCGCGGACGGGCCCGGCCGTCAGTAGCCGCGCCACCAGAGCAGGAAGCGCTGCCAGGCACCGCGCCGGCGGGGCTGCTCCCCGGGTCCCGGCTGGGGCTGCGCCGCCGTCGGGGCCACCGGCTCCGGCGGGGGCGCCGGCTCCGGCGGGGCCGCCGGTACCGTCGGCTCGGGTCGCTCCTCCTGGCGGGGCAGGCCGATGTGCCAGGTGGGCCGGGGCGCCGGGGCCGGGGCGTGGCTCGGCTGCTGCCTGATGTCCTGCTGGGCCTTGGGCTCGAAGCGCACCGGCAGCTCCACCAGATGCCGGGACGCGATCGACGACCGCCACCGCAGGTCGTCCTCGTCGCAGGCGAGCTGCACATCGGGCAGCCGCATCAGCAGCGCGTCGATGCCGGCGTCGGCGATGGCGCGGCCGATGTCCTGGCCGGGGCACTCGTGCGGGCCGCCGCCGAAGGCGAGGTGGGCGCGGTTGCCCCGCATGCTCGCGTCCAGGTCGGGGCGGATGCGCGGGTCGACGTTGCCGGGCGCGATGCCGAGCAGCAGTCCGTCGCCCGCGCGGATGCGCTGACCGCCCAGCTCGGTGTCCTGCTTGGCGAAGTACGCGAAGACGGTGCTGAACGGCGGCTCGTCCCACAGGGACTGCTCGACCGCCTCGAACACCGGCATCTGTCCACCGCTGAGCTGGGCGCGGAAACCCGGGTGGGTGAGCACCACGCGCAGCACGTTGCTGATGAGGTTGACGGTCGCCTCGTAGGCGGCGAGGAGGACCAGCCGCAGGTGCTCCCTGACCTCGTCGTCGGTGAGCGCGGCCGGGTGGGTGACGAGCCGGCCGGCGATGTCGTCCTCGGGACGGGCCCGGCGCTCGAGGGCGAGTCGTCCCAGGACCTCCATGAGGTAGGCGTGGCTGGCGAGCGCGGTCTCGGTGCCCTTGAGGGCGTCCCGCGCGGCTTCCACCATCCGGTCGTTGTACTCGTCGGGCATGCCCAGGAGGTGGCACATCACGCCCATCGGCAGGTGCTCGGCGAACTGGCCGACGAGGTCGGCGCGGCCCTCCTCGCAGAACCTGTTGACCAGGCGCTGGGTGTAGCGCTTGATGTGGCGGCGCAGGTCCCGGTAGTCGATGTCGGACATGGCGCTGGTGACCGCGCCGCGCAGCCGCTTGTGCTCGTCGCCCTCGGCGTGCGAGCAGATGGGCTGCCAGGCGATGTGCGGCATGAGCGGGTGGTCCGGCTTGACCATGCCTTCGTTGAGCGGGGTCCAGATGCGGCTGTCCCGGCAGAACTGGGCCGGGGTGCTCACCATGTGCAGGTTCTCGGCGTGGCCGAGGACCACCCAGACCGGTACGTCGTCGTGGAGCAGCGCCGGTGCCACCGGCCCGTGCTGCTCGCGCAGCGTCTCGTACAGCTCCTCCAGGTCGTCCGCCTCGTGCAGCCGGCGCAGGCCGCCGGGCCCGAGGCCGTGCGCGGGGCAGCCGGGTGGTGGTTCGAGCAAGGGCTCGCCCGTTCGGGTGGGGGCGTGGCGTTCAGGCGTCACAGTGTCGCTCCGCGAGAAAGGGGTGTGGGTCGGGGGTGGGCCGGCCTCGCCGGGTCAGGTGAGCGCGCCCTTCATGGCGAGGGAGTGCAGGAAGCGCATCAGGGTGAGCAGCACGTCCCGGCTGGAGGCGCGGCGCCGTACGTCGCAGTCGAGGATGGGGATCTCCTCGGACAGGTCGAGCGCGGTCCGCAGCTCCGCGATCGGGTAACGGGGCGCGTCGGGGAAGGAGTTGACGGCGACGACGAAGGGCACGCCGCGCTCCTCCAGGCGGCCCATGACGTCGAAGCTGACCTCCAGGCGGCGGGTGTCGACGAGCACGACCGCGCCGAGCGCTCCTTCGAACAGACCGTTCCACAGGAACCAGAAGCGTTCCTGACCGGGTGTGCCGAAGAGGTACAGCACGAGTTCGTCGGTGATGCTGATGCGGCCGAAGTCCATGGCCACCGTGGTGGCGGTCTTGGAGGCGGAGCCGTAGTTGTCGTCGACGCCGATGCCCGCCTGGGTCATCGTCTCCTCGGTGGTCAGCGGTCTGATCTCGCTGACCGAGCCGACCATGGTGGTCTTGCCGACCCCGAAGCCGCCCACGATGACGATCTTCACGGCGGCCTCGGCCGTGTGCGGCAGCCGGTCCTCCGTCCGCGGGCCCGGGATCGTGTCAGAGCTTTTGAAGTCCATGCATCACCGCTTCGAGGAGGTTTCGGTCGGCGACCTTCTGGCGGACGATGGGGGCGCGGGCCTGCACCAGTTCCTTCGCCAGCAGGTCGGTGAGCAGCACGGTCAGCACGCTGAACGGCAGGCTCAGATAGGCCGACAGCTCGGCCGCGGACAGGGGCGCGACGCACAACCGCAGGACGGCCGCCTGTTCCGGGGTGGCGGACACCGGAGGCTCGGCGCGGGCGACGATCAGCGTCACCAGGTCGATGTCGGCACGCTCGCCGGCCTCGTCCCCGCCGATGACGAACAGCCGCTCGGGGTTGCGGTTCTCGCCCTCCTTGGCCGGGCCGGAGGCGGGTAACGGGGCGGAGGGCTGCCCGGGGGATCGCCGCTGGCGCTGGGGAGGAGTCATACGGTCTGCCCGGTGCGCCTGGCGGGACTCGTCAGGTGGGGCCCGATCCGGGCGACCAGGTCCGCCATGCTCAGGCCCATCCGGCCGGGCTCGCAGGTGACGTCGGAGAGGACGGCGAGGTAGGCGTTGGGGCCGGCGGCCATCAGGTAGAAGTAGCCCCCGTTCATCTCGATCAGGACCATCTTCATGTCGCCGTCGCTGGTCGGGATCTCCTGGGCGACCGCGCCGGCGAGGCTCTGCAGGCCCGCGCAGGCCGCTGCGACCCGGTCGGCGGCGTCCGGGTCGCCGGAGTAGCGGGCGATGCGCAGGCCGTCGGCGGACAGCACCACGATCATCTCGATGCCCGGTACACCGTCGTAGAGATCCTTGAGCATCCAGTCGAACTTGCCTTGCTGCTCGATCACTTGAGGTTCCCCTCGTCGTCGGCCGGGGCGTGGGCCGGCTCGCTGCTGCTGGACTGCTGGTGGGCCTGGGTGATGCCCGGGTGCTGCTTGAGGCCCTCCCAGAAGGCGCCGATCCAGTGACCCGGCGGGAGTTCCTCGGTCTTCTCCGGTTCGGGTTCCGGGGCGGGGGCCGGGATGCCCTTGCGGGCCCGCTCGGCGGCGAGGCGCGCCTCGCGCTCGGCGTCCTCCCGCTCCCACTTCGCCTGTTCCGCCAGGCGCTGGCTGAGCGGCATCTTGACCCGGCTGCGGCGCTGCGGAAGGCCGCCCGCCGTCCATTCGGTGACCTCCGGCACGTCGTCCTCGAAGGAGACGCCCGCCGGGATGCGCGGGCTGGTGGGACGGCGCTTCTTGGGCTTGCGCTCGGGGCCGGGCAGGGCGTCCGGGCCGGGGGTGACGATGGCGGTGGCGCCGATGCCGTGGGCGAGTCCGACGCCGGGCTCGGTGGTCAGCATCTTGCTGGGCACGATGAGGATGGCCCGGACTCCGCCGTACGCCGAGGCGCGCAGGGAGACGTCCATGCCGAACTGGGTGCACAGCCGGCCGACCACGGACAGGCCCAGGCGCGGGTGCTGGGCGAGGTCCTGCACGTCGGTGCCGCGCTTGGCGTCCTCGAGCAGGCCCTCGATGCGGGCGCGGGACTCCTCGCTGAGGCTGACCCCGGCGTCCTCGATCTCGATGCAGACGCCGCTCTGCACCTCGGTCGCGGTGACGTGCACCTTGGACCCGGGAGGCGAGTAGCGGGTGGCGTTGTCGAGGAGTTCGGCCGCGGCGTGGATGACCGGCTCCACCGCGGTCCCCTTGACGTTGACCTTGGCGATGGAGGCCAGGTTGATCCGGCCGTACTGGAGGATGCGGGACATGGCGCCGCGCAGCACGCTGTAGAGGGCGACCGGTTCGGGCCACTGGCGCCCGGGCCGGCCGCCGCCGATGACGGAGATCGAGTCGGCGAGGCGGCCGATCAGCGCGGTGCCGTGGTCGATGCGCAGCAGGTCGTCGAAGACCTCGGGGTTGCGCCCGTGGTCCTCCTCCATCTCGCGGAGTTCCTTGTTCTGCTGGTGGACGATGGCCTGGACGCGGCGGGCGATGTCGACGAAGGAGCGCTCGGCCGACTCGCGCATGGAGTCCTCGTGGTCGACGATGTCGCAGACCATCCGGATCAGCTTGCGCTGGGGTTCGCCGAGTTCGGTGTAGGAGGGGTCGACCTCGCCGATGCGCCGCATCACCTCGTGGGGCGTGTTCCCCCGGCGCATGAAGTGCAGGACGTTGGGGATGACTTCGCCGCCGAGCCGGACCATCTCCTCGTAGTGGCTAGCGGCCCGGCGCTCCAGATACGCGCTGTTACGGGCGTGCTCCTCGCGCATGACCCGCATCTCACGGCCGCGGCGCACCACTTGGGCGCCCGCGAGGCTCACCAGCAGCGTGGCGAGGGCGCCGCACAGGCCGACGGCGAGCCGGGCCGGTTCCGTCACGAGGGCGACGGCGGCCCCGGTGGCCGCGGCCATCAGTATGGCCGGCAGCAACAGCGTGCGCGCGTAGGGAAGTTCGCGGCGCCCTGGAGGGGAATCAACACTCACCATGTAGGCCCTCTGAAAACGAATCGGCGGGGATGGGGGAGCTTGCGGTGGGGTATCTCTGGGAGTTGTCGGGATGTTCGGCACGTTGGGAACAAACGCGCGATTTCACCCCAACTCGGTGCGCTGCGGGCGAGCTTAGTCCGAGCGGATCATCGCCGTGTCATATTCAGCAAGCGCCTGAAACGGGCGCGAGGACTGGAGTACCCTCGGAGCATTTACACGCTCGGACACCAATCGAACACACTTGGTAATCACATGCGGGCGTGCGGATCTCACTCACCGTGAGGAGGGAAAGCGAGGCGAGGCCCTCGCCCCCGCCCCGCGCCCCGCGCCCCGCGCCCCGCGCCCCGACACGCTCCGACACACCGATGCCCGGCGGTGGAACCGCCGGGCCTCGGTCTTGTCGTTCGGATCAGGTCGTAGGGACGGCGCGTGGCCGATGGGGGCCGGGCGCTATCCCACGGACGAGTAGGCGACCACTCCGCGCAGCAGCCCCTCGACCGCCTTGC
>MUMD01000509.1 GCA_002155895.1 Streptomyces rochei | reverse complement strand
GAACTCGCTCATGTCGAAGCGGAGGTAGGCCTGGTCGCTGTCGAACAGCACCTGCGCGACGGCCTTGGCCAGTTCGGTCTTGCCGGTTCCGGTGGGACCGGCGAAGAAGAGCACGCCGCGCGGGCGGTGGCCGGGACTGGTGGCCTGCGCGCCGGACAGGCCCAGGGCCGCCCGCTTCAGGATGTCGAGCGTCATCGCGACGGCCGCCTCCTGGCCGAGGACGCGCCGGGGGATGGAGCGGGGGTCGGCGGGGTCCTCGCCCCGGACGATCCGCTCCCTGATCTCGTCCCGGCCCCACGGGTTCTTCTCCACCCCGAGCCGGTAGACGCGGACCGCGTCCGGCATCGCGCGGAACGGGATGCGCCGGGCGAGCGCCAGGTTCAGGCTCTCCCGCATGGCGGTGAGGTTCAGACCCGAGGCGGCCCCGGCGAAGGCCCCGACGGCCTCCTCCGCCTCCTGCTCCGACAGCGGGGGAGCGGACGGCTCGCTCCGCGCGTAGCCCCGCCTCAGCACCCGCGCCATGCGGTGCCGCTCGTCCGCGTCCGGTTCCGGCACCGCGACGGCGCGTATCCGCTCACTGCCCGCCAGCAGCCAGTTCGGCAGGTCGCGTTCGCCGTCGGCCAGCCAGATCACCGGGTTGAACAGCGCGACGGCCGCGTCGCCGGTGCTGCCCGGCGGGGGCTCGACCGGCTGCGCCGCCTCGGCGAGCTGGAGGCAGGCGAGGAAGAAGTCCCGCTCCTCGGGGGTCAGCCGGCTGACGTCGCCGACCAGGCGCGAGGCGTGGTCGACCACCAGGGCCACCCGCAGCGGCGGCAGCGTCCGGTCCTGACGGGCCGTCTCCCGCCGCTCCCGCCAGCCGCCGACGATCTCCCTCAGCTGCTCCATGGTCCGCTGGACCCGGTCCGGGCTGGAGCCGGGGAACTCCAGCGGCTTCAGCAGCGTCAGCACGGCGTCCCGGACCGAGTCGTCGGCCTGCATCACCTGGACGCCCCGGAGCTGGTCGCACAGCAGCAGCGCCTGGTAGCCCAGGGGCCGCAGCCGGTTCCACAGCACCTCCAGCAGCTGGAGCGGGTGGTCGCGGTCGCGGATGCGCACCAGGTGCAGATCGCGGAAGTTGCCGTGCAGCACGTACTGCGCGTGCACGCTCAGCGTGCCGGCCAGCTCCTCCACGAAGAGCGGGAAACGCGCGTCCTTGTGCAGATCCATGTGTCCCTCCCGGCGCGGGGGTGCCCGCGGCTGTCTCAGCGAGGCTCGTCGCCCACGGTCCGGTACCGGGGGACCGACTGTTCGCGGTCCGGCTTCCCCCGCGGCGGCTGTCCGCCGAACGTCCTCCGCACCGGGTCCAGCACCACGGCGCCGTCCTCCCCCGGCAGGCCCGGCCGCGCCCCTTCGGTCTGTTCGATGCGGAGGTCCACGGTCAGGCCCAGCTCCCGGGCGACCGCGGTGAACTCCGCCAGGCGCTCCTGGGCCTCGGCGCACCGCGCGTCGTCCAGGGCCCGCTCCCTCGGCCCGCGTTCGCCCGGTCCGCCGCGGTACATGGTCGCGAAGCGCAGGGTGCCGCCGACCAGGGTCGCCCGCAGCCAGTGGTCGGGGCCCCAGCCGTCCGGTGCCCAGTCCAGCCGCAGATCCTGGCCCTCGGGGCGGCTCGCGTCGGCCGGGCCGCCGAACCGCTCCGCGAGTTCGCTGAGGGCGTGGGCGCATTGGGCCTGCACGTACAGGGCCTCCAGGTGGGCCACCCGCTCCGAGACGCGCAGCTCCACCGTCCGCCGCTCCCCGGGGCTCAGCGGCACCCCCTCCGCCAGCAGCCGGCGCAGGGGCCCGACCGCGTCGGGTGCCTCGTCCAGGGCCTCGGTGTCCTCGGGGGCCCGCCGGGTGAGGAAGTCCAGCTGGGCGGCGGCCCACTCCTCGTCGGCACGGCGGCGACGTGCCTTGCGGTTGGCGTCCTGGACGAACTTGCGCGCCTCGACGAGGTGCCGACGGGCCCGGGCGGGGTCGAGCGCCGCCCGTCCGACCGCCCGGCCCACCGCGCCGACGGCCAGTTCCACCGTCGCGCTCGCCGCCGCCGGGTCGAGCGCGGCCAGGATGTCCGCCCCCAGCGCCCGTACCGCCTCGGGGTCCGCCGTGGCGTCCGCCGTCGGGCGCGGCGGCTCGCCGGGGCCCGCCTCGTCCCGCTCCGCCTCGGCCGTGCGGCTCGCCGTGTGCCGGCGCACCATGGCCTCCCGGCGGTCCGCGACCAGGCGCCGCCAGGCGTCGTCCCCCTCGGCCGCGCCGTCCAGCACGGCGGTGAGCCGCGCCACCTCCCAGGCCGTCCGCCGCTCCTCCGCCCGCCGCAGCGCCTCCTCCAGGCGGGCCAGCTCGGCACGGACCTCGCCGAGCGGCCGGCCCACCGGGTCGAGCGGCGGGGGCAGATCGGGGCGGGACGGGCCGCCGTCGCCGGGCGCACCGGCGTCGCGCGCGCACCGGGCCAGCAGCGCGGTACGACGGGCGTTGGCCCGGGCCACGGCGTAGGCGGCCGCCTGCCACTGTTCGGCCGCGGCGGCGGACAGCTCCTCCTGCCGTTCCAGACAGCGCTGCTCCTCGGCGGCCCGGACGGCCGCCGAGGCCAGGACGCGCGTGGTGAGCATCGCGGCCCGGCCCGCCAGGAGCGCGCCGCTGAGCGCCCCGAGCACCTCCACGGCGGCCTCGCCGGCCTCGCGCAGCCCGTGCGCCACCGCCTCCGACATCTGCGTGGACGCCTCGGAGGCGGTGGCGCACGGG
>MUMD01000508.1:371-823 GCA_002155895.1 Streptomyces rochei | reverse complement strand
GCCGTGCACGGCGTCCGGGTCTTCGCCGACCTCGTGCCCGGGGTCCTGGTGGACACCGAGCCCGGTGCCATGGAGGCGCTGCTGAAGCTGGAGGCCGCGGCCGCCGAACTCGCCGCCTTCCACTCCGTGGCCACCCAGCTCCATGTGCTCGGTGAGGCACGAGGGGCCGAAGAGGTCTGAGTCACCCGGTGGGGTACGGCCCTGATCAGGGACGCGGCTGCACATGGAGTACGCCACAGGCCCCCCGAACGGGGGCCAGTCGCCGTATGATCGAAGGAGACCGCCCGGCATGACGGGTCGGCCGCTGGGGAATGGGAACTTCAGCGAGCCGGCACGGCCATGACGGAAACCGGTTGGCCAATTGGCGTAGAGGGGCGGGTTTCACGGGGGCGATTCCCTGCCTATCCTGAAGGGACCCCCCCGGGTCGCCCCGGCGACTGCACGATGAGGAG
>MUMD01000508.1:0-302 GCA_002155895.1 Streptomyces rochei | reverse complement strand
CGTAGGTATTGCGCTCCTCATGGCCGGTATGGTCGCCCAGCAGGTCTGGCTCAGTGTGGTGGGATTCCTCGTCATGCTGGGTTGCGCGGTGCTCGCCGTGACCGGTTGGCGCAAGGCCCCGAAGCCGGGCGAGCAGCCCGCGGCGGGTGCCGGACCACAGGCGCGCCGCCAGGGAAGGCAGAAACGCTCGATGATGGACCGCATCGACGAGCGCTGGCAGCGCCGCCGGGACGAGCAGCAGGGCGGTCAGTAGCCGCGGGCAACCTGCTCACCAGGACATCCGTGTGAGGGGTGACCACCGA
>MUMD01000507.1:5950-6320 GCA_002155895.1 Streptomyces rochei | reverse complement strand
GCGCGGGACTGGGGGGCGTCCGGTTGGGAGGCGGTTCAGGGTGACGGGGGCCGGCTGACCGGAGGAAAGCCCCGGGGCGCCTCCCGGCGGAGCTTCGACCGAGGAGGGGCGGCCGACGGCCGCGGGGCTTCGGTCTGGAGCGGGGCTAGAGCGACGGTGGAGCGGAAGAGTGGCGTGGCCGCGGAGCACGGGCGTGGATATGCGCTGGATGGATGTGCGCTTGGACGCGAGCGTGGGGCGTGGACGTGGGCGAGGCAAGCCCGGTCGACGGGTGCGGCACGACCACGAAAACCCGTTCATGACCACCCCGGGAGAGCTGGTAGTGTTCTACCCGTCGCCGCGAGCAACACCAACCGCGACCGACACGCCC
>MUMD01000507.1:0-5923 GCA_002155895.1 Streptomyces rochei | reverse complement strand
CGCAGGTTCGAATCCTGCCGGGGGCACACTGTGTAAGTGTGTCCAAGACCCCGTCACCAGCGTTAACGCTGAGGCCGGGGTCTTCACGTATGTGCAGCCGTATGCCGCTCGGAGCGGGCGTATGTCGGGGTCTGTGGACTATTCGTGGACAGGATCTTGGACTGTCTCCCCTGGTCAGACCCAAAGTTTCTGGAGGGCCCGTCAGCCGGCGTCCGGCCACTCCTCGGGGGGCGGAGGCGGCTCCGGATCATTCTGCCGTTCCACTCGCCGCGCGTTCTCCCCTCGTAGGGACGTCAACCACGGCCACAGATCCGGCAGGGGCTGCGCCGGGCAGGCGAGGCGGTGCGGCACGCGGCACCGCTGGAACTGATCTGGCGGACACACCCCGTAGACCGTCACCCGTCCGTCGGACAGTTCGATCCATCGGTGCTTCTCCGGCACCGTATGGGCCAGGGGATTCATGTCCGGCTCCAGCAGCACCCACTCTTGCTCAAGCGTCGGCACTCGGTCCTGCAACAGACCGCAGTTAGGACAAGGGGACTGCCCACCACCCAGCCGCCGCGGTTCCCTCTCTAAAAGCCCCATACCGTGAGGGTCGCCAGTCCGACAGCCCAGGCGTAGGGCGCGAACCGGACGGAACCCCTGGGGCAGCAGTCCGCCAGCGGGGCCAAAAGCGACGCGGCAGGTGCAGCCGACAACCAACGACCGACGACACGCGGCCGAGATACGGCGAAGCCCCCAGTCCATGCGGGCTGGGGGCTAACGGCTCACGTACGTGTCACTCGTACTCGCGCAACAACTCTTCGATCTTGCGATTGACGACCTCTTGCCGCCCATCAATGCACTTTGCGTACCGGCTCAGCAAGACCTCCACGCTGTTGCCTGCGCGTTCGGCGACCTCCGTCGGATCGACACCAGCGTTGAGCCAGGTGGACAACGCCGAGTGCCGCAGGTCATACGGACGGGCAGCGAGTGGCGAGGCCACCGCGGCCGGCGGGAGAGCGAGCACACGAGCCTCTTGCCAGACGCGGTAGTACGTCGAGGAGCCGACCACTCCCCCACGCTCATTGGTGAACAGCCGCCCGTCCTCGGCGGTACCGAAGGTGTCGAGGTGCCGCCTGAGGATGGCAACGAGCTGGGGCGGGATCGGCACGAGCCGCACTTCCTCGGCCGGCCGATTCTTCAGGCCCCGGTCGTCGTGGGTCTCTCCCGAGTCCGTCCACTGCTTGCCAGCACTGGGACGCGTCCGGTTCAGCAACGCCGTGCCCCAGCCCGTCTCCGGCAGCTTCAGGTCTGCCGCGGTGAGGCCCACAGCTTCAGCCGGGCGGAAGGCCCCGTAGTACATGCAGGCGAACAGGCCGACCA
The DNA here is from genome assembly GCA_002155895.1 of Streptomyces rochei. Taxonomy (GTDB): domain Bacteria; phylum Actinomycetota; class Actinomycetes; order Streptomycetales; family Streptomycetaceae; genus Streptomyces; species Streptomyces rochei. Next base: position 4,558 of record MUMD01000507.1, on the reverse strand, counting down.
GTCGACGGCCGCGGGCCCGACCGTACCCACCGACGTACGACACAGCGGTCAGCAAAGAACGCGCCTGCTCTGGATTGGCCACCACTCGTGGATCGACTTCTCCGGCGACTTTCGGCTTCTTCCAGCGAATGCCAGTGATCGGGTTCTCTTTGAATTCCCCGAGGTCGACCGCGTAGTGCAGGGCGTTGACAAGCGTCCGGCGCTTGCGTCGAACAGTTTCCGCGGCTGCCGCTGTGCCGTCCAGTTTCAGCTTCAACGCGTCCAGCACGGCCCTGGCCATCGCAGCGTCGCCGAGATCGGCGAGAGGGCGCGAAGCCTTCGACACCCAGTGCAGGGCGTGCGCGATCTCATCCGGCAGTTCGCGGTCGTCCGGACCGGGAAGGACGAAAGCCCAGTTGCGGAGCGCCCTCCTGATCAGTTCCTCCGGCGGTCGGCCCGGTCGATCATCGAGCAGAGTCATGGTCACCGCGGTCAGCGACTCGTTCACGCCATTACGCGTGTTGGGAGCGGCGTGCGGCCACTTCATGGCGAGGTACCTGAGAGCGAAGGCGTACCAGCTCAAAGAGGCCGCCTTTTCGACCATCGAGTCAGGCAGCCCCGTGACTGTGTCGAACTCCTCGCCTCCATGGGCGGCCCGGAGGAGCTTGGAACGGTAGTGATCCGCCAGCCCTTTGGTGCGGAACTGTTCGGAGAACACATTCCCGGCCACGATCCACCGGACGTCATAGGAGGACTTTTTCGTGTTCCTCTTTCGAACCCCCCAGACCTTAACGTGGAGAGACTTCATGCGGCGGCCTCCAACTGCCGCAACCAGGTCCGGAAGTCGCTCCGCCAAACTCGCAGCTCCCCGTTGGGGAGCTTGAAAGCGGCCGGACCCTGCCCCAGCTCGCGCCACCGGTAGAACGTCCGCCGCGACACTCCGCCGAGTTCATCGAGGATCTGCGGGACGGTCATCAGCTCGTCTTTCACGTCAGGCTCCTTCCAGGGCTGCGAGTTCTTCGCGGGCGGTTTCGCGGTTGAGCTGTAGATCCCGGGCGATGGTGGCGGCGAGGACGGATTCGCCGGGGGTGTGGCCGTGGCCGGCGTACTGCCAGTCGGCGAGGACGAGGACGGTGTCCGGCTCGGCGTCGTCGAGGCCGAGGGCGGCGTGTTCCTGGACTGCGCGGTAGTCGGCGCGGGTCTGGCGGAGGGCACCGAGGGTGGTGGAGTAGCGGCGCGATTTGGAGGAGAAGTGGCCGCGGAAGCCGAGCATGTGCGCCCAGGCCCACAGCCGCCGGTCCGGGTACAGCGGGTCAAGCACCTTGCATGCCTCGATGAGCCGCCGGGCATGGTCGGGGACGCCGTGGCGGTCTAGTTCGGACAGCTCACCGATGCGGCGGTCGAGGGTGCCGGTGTTCTCGGCGGCCTTGGTGGCGTACTTGGCGACGTAGGAGGCGACAGCCTGTTCGGTGATGTCGGAGCCGTCCCCGAACGCCTTGACCGGGCGGACGTCGAGCTGGGTGCCCCAGCGGAAGGTCCGGGCCGGTTGGCCGTCGGCGGCCGGGACCGAGACCGAGGTGTAGGAGTGGCCGGCGGCGGCACGAATGGCGTCGGCGAGGAGATCGACGGTGGCCCAGGACGGCGGCAGGGTGCCGGGTCCGTCGGGTCCGTCGATGCGGATCACGGCGTGGAAGTGCACGGCTCCGCGCTTCTGGAACTCGGCGACCTTGCCGTAGGACAGCCGGGCGCACTCCTTCAGCTCGCGCTGGGTGAGGCCGGCGCGGGCGGCGATCTCGCGGCGGAGCCGGTTGGTGAAGCGCTGCCAGAGCTGCCCGGCGTGGTTGTTGAACAGCACGGCGCCCGTGTAATCGTAGGTGGTCGGTTCGAGGGCGGTGCCCAGTTCCGGAGCGTCGGGGGCGTGGTGGGTGCCGCAGCGGCAGGGCCCGCGGTCGGGACGGTTGTGGACCGGGCCGAACGACGGGGCGGTGAGGGTGGCGAAGACCCGCGGGTGGTCCCGGACTGTGGCGGGGATGTCGCGGCGGTCGTCCCCGGCAAGCCCTGCGCGGATGAGGTGGTAAGTGTCGCCGGCGTAGGTCCAGGCGCAGGAGGGGCAGCGGGAGGCGCGGCGGTTGCCGCAGGCGACGCGGAGCCGTCCGCCCGGTTCCTTCTCGGTGGAGTAGTGGTGCAGGGTTTCGCCGGTGGTCTTGTCCTTGTGGATCGTCCAGCCAGTCAGGTGGATGGGGTCGGCGCAGCCGCCGGTGCGGCGAACCTGGTCTTCCCAGCGGTGGTAGTCGACGGCCGAAGCCACCCTCAGCAGGTCGCCGAGGGTGGTCGGGTCAAGCAGCGTCTCAGGCACCAGCGCCCTCCCGGACGCGACGGGCGGGGACGGTGCCGGTGCCGTGGCAGGCCGGGCAGTCGGTGGTGATGGTGCGCAGGTAGCCGCGGGTGTCTCGGCCGCCGAGAGTGACGGCGACGGTGGCGAAGCCGTCGCAGGCCGGGCAGATTCGCGGCGCGGGCGGGGTGTGCTGGGCCATGATGGTGGTTCCTTTCGATTGCGGTTGGAAGGAACGGCCCCGGGTGGCGGCGTGCTTGGCGGCTTGTGCGCCACCCGGCGGCCGGTTAGCGAGAGAGGCGCGAGCCCCGGCGGCCACGGCCCTTGGCCGCGTACATGGCCGCATCGGCGGCGGCGAGCGCATCGGTCAGCAGCGGCATCGGCAGCTCGGCGAGGCGGCAGACGCCGACCGAGGCGGCCAGCGGCAGCGACCTCCCGGCGTAGTGCAGCGGCCGGTGCAGTGCGGCGATCAGCGCATCCAGGTCGGCGGCGGCCAGGTCCTGGACGACGGCCACGAACTCATCCCCGCCCAGACGGCCGGCAGTGCCCTTACGTCCGCACCAGGTGCGCAGCCGGTCGGCGGTAGCGACGAGGGCTGCGTCTCCGGCAGCGTGGCCGTGGGTGTCGTTGAGGGTCTTGAAGTGGTCGAGATCAACCAGGAGCACCGCGGCGGTCGGGTGCCGACGGATGCAGTGTTCGGCGCGGGCGGTCCATCCGGCGCGGGTGTGCAGGCCGGTCAGCGGGTCACGGCGGGCAGAGACGAGCCGGTGCGTAAGGATGCTCCCGTGCACGGCCCAGCCCAGTAACGGCACCAGGGCGGCAGCTATCTGCAGATCCATGAGCGTTCCCTTTCGGTGATTGCGGTTGGCGGAGCGCGGTCCCGGAGACGGCGGCGTGCTTGGCGGCTTGTGCGTCGCCCCCGGGACCGGTCAGCGCCGCTTGGCGTCGGAGGCGAGCAGCGAGCGCAGGACGACAGCGCAGACGGCGACCGACGCGGCGGTGACGGCGACCGCGAGGAGCATGGAGACCAGGACGGCACCGACGACCAGGACGACCGCGGTGCCGCCGCCGACCAGGGCGAGCGCGGTGCCGGGGGTGAGCTGCACCGTGGGCCGGGCCGAGACCGGGACCGGAGCCGGGGCGATGGGGGTCAACGGCGGGGTGCCCGGGGTGATGGTGGTCGGTTCGATGACGGCGGGCGGGGTGACGGTGCCGGTGGGCTGGGGCATGGTCGGGAGCTTCGGCCGGAACATTGGGCGGATCTCCTTACTTGACGGCGGTGTCGATGACGGGGGCGAGGAGGCTGTCGGCGAGGAGGTAGCCGCCCAGCAGAAGTACGGCGATGAGCCACCAGGGCGGGCGGATGAGCTTGACGCCGAGGACTCCGACGCACAGCAGGGCGAACCAGAGCGGGACGTCCACGGGTGGCCTCCTAGCGGACCTTGCAGCGGTGGGTGCGGGCGGCGAGCTGGGCGGCGGACTGGCTGGTGTAGTCGGCGGACCAGCCGCAGCCGTCGTTGCTGCACACGGCGGCGTGCTTGGTGGTGCCGTGGCGGTCGCGGTGGGTGCCGATCTGCACCGGGCCGATCCGCATCACGGAGTGGAAGAAGTCGCGGGCAGGCATGACGAGTCGTCTCCTTTTCGGGTCAGGCGAGTTGGGCGGCGATGGCGTCGGCCAGGTGCGGCGGGACGCCGAGCCGGGCACGCAGGGTGTCGATGTCGATCCGGGATCCAGTGCGGTGTTCGTGGTCGGCGGCGACCTTGCGGGCGTGGTCGACCAGCGCGGCCGGGACCGGAACCGCCGGCGGTGGTATCGGGGTCGATTCGGCGACCGGGAGCGCCGGTGTTTCTTCGGGCGACGGGACCGCCACGGAGTCGGGCTCCGGGTCCGGTTCGGAGACGGGTTGCAGTTCGCGCTCGACTTCGGGAGCGAGGTCCGGGACCCGGGCGTGGTCCGCGGGCGCATGGGCCAGGAGGGTGCCGCCGAGGAAGGCGAGGGCAGGCCATCCGGCGACGAGGATGCGCAGCCAGGCCGGGACGTCGCTCAGGTCGAGGAGCCCGGCCGTGGCGATGTTGGCGCCGAGCGAGGCGGCCAGGGCGATCAGGAACCAGCACCAGGCCAGCCGGGACGGCCCGTCGGTGCGCAGTCGGCGCCAGGCGGCGACGAAGAGCAGGTCCACGCTGATCGGGTAGGCCCATGCCTTCCAGCCGTCCTGTCCCGCGGCGGCGGCGAGGTCGTGCAGGTGG
>MUMD01000506.1 GCA_002155895.1 Streptomyces rochei | reverse complement strand
CGCGGTGGCCACGAGGACGCGTACGGAGGACGTGGTCAGTCGTCCTTCTTCAGCCGGAAGGACCACAGACCGGTGGCCTCCTCGCTGTCGTCCTTGCCGTCGCCGGCCTTGATGGTGACGAGCGTGNNCTGGGCGTTGAAGAACACGCTGCCCGGCACGGTGCGGTACGTGTTGTCCGTGTCGTCGGTCAGCTGCTGACCGTTCATCAGGATCGTCCAGCGCTCGTCCGCGACCTCCGGGTCCACGCCGAAGCGGACGGTGTCGTCGGGGTTGACCGTGATGGACTTGACGTCGTCGTCCTGGAGGCACTTCTGGATCTCGGCGTTCTCCAGGGTCTTGCCCTCACCGCCGCAGGTGGCCTCGGAGCTGACCGAGTCGCTGCCGACCGTGACCGTCGACATGGGGGTCGGCTGGTCGCAGGCGGACAGCAGGAGCAGTCCGGCGGATACGGCGCCGGCGGCGGCGACGGCGCGGCGGCGTCGCACAGCGGATTGCAACGTGGTCATGGCCGAAGGCTATACGGCGCCCCCGGCCCGCTCCCCACCTGGGTACGGCGTGGCGTGATCACGCCACCGCGCATCAGGCCACCCTCGGCCGGGCCGCTCCCTTGTGCCGGGCCGAGTCGACCAGTCCCCGTACGGTCGTCAGCCACCCGGCGGCGACGATCGCCGCTCCGACCGCGAGACCCAGCGTGC
>MUMD01000505.1 GCA_002155895.1 Streptomyces rochei | reverse complement strand
GTGGTGGGGCGTGGGTCGGGGTGGGTCGCGGTCATGTCGCCTTCTCCGTGGTGCGGTGGTCCGGGCGCGGCTGAACGGGCAGGCCGCGCAGATACAGGCGTATGCCGTGGCGGCGGATGTCGGCAGACACGGCGAGGGTGGACAGGGGGTGGCGTAGCGCCAGCCGCAGGAGAACGGCACCGGTGGGCTCGCGGCGGGTGCCGCGGACAGTCGCCGTGAACGGCGGGGCGCCGGGCCGGTCCAGTCGTACGGTCAGGTCGAGGCGGTCGCCGGGGAGCGGGAGCCGCATGCGGTAGGTGCCGTCGACGGGGAAGAACGGGGAGACGTAGAAGTCCTTGTCGACGTGGGCGACACCGGCCTCGTCGGGGTGGAGCAGGTAGGCGTGCCGTTCGCCGTAGGTGTTGTGCACCTCGGCCACCACGCAGCGCGGGGTGCCGTCGGGGCCGTGGCACCAGTACAGGGTGAGCGGGTTGAAGACGTACCCGAGGACGCGGGCGTGGGTGAGCATCACGACCCGTCCGCCCTCCAGGTCGACGCCGTGTGCGGCGAGGAAGCGTTCGAGCCCGGCCCGCAGGGTGGGAGCGTCACCGGTGAAGTGGTCGCGGGCACGGAAGCCGGCGAAGGGGCGCAGGGGGCGCGGCAGTTCGGGCAGCCGGTCGAGGTCGACGAGCCACATGTAGGTGCGGTGGCACAGGGTGTGGCGGATCGGCCCGGTGCGCACGTGGACCGTCTCGCAGGGGTAGAGCCCCGGGCGACCGGTGCTGGGGGGCCGGGTCGTCACCAGGTGACTCCGAGGGCCGCGGCGGCCTCCACGCCGGAACGGCAGCCGTCCTCGTGGAAGCCCCAGCCGTGGTAGGCGCCGGCGTAGGCGGTGACCGGGGTGCGCAGGCCGGGCAGGCGGCGCTGGGCGGCGACCGACTCGGGCGTGTACACCGGGTGCTCGTAGGTCATGCGGGCCAGCACCCGGCCGGGGTCGACCCGGTCCTCGCCGCCCAGGGTGACGACGTAGGTCTCGGCCGCGTCGAGGCGTTGCAGGCGGTTCATGTCGTAGCTGACGCGGACCCGGTCGGCGCCGGCGTCACAGGCGGGCATGAGGTAGTTCCAGGAGGAGCGGGCTCCGCGTGAGCGCGGGAGGAGGGCGGTGTCGGTGTGCAGGAGAGTGGTGTTGCGGGAGTACCGGAAGGCGCCGAGCACTTCCTTCTCCTCGGGCGTCGGGTCGGCCAGCAACTCCAGTGCCTGGTCGGGGTGGACGGCGATCACCACGTGGTCGTACGTGTCCGTGGTTCCGTCGGCGGCGGTGACGTCCACGCCGTCCGGGTGCCGGGTCACCGAGCGCACCGGGGCGGCGGTGCGGACATCGGGCAGTCGCCGCGCGATCCGGTCCACGTAGGAGCGGGAGCCGCCGGTGACGGTGCGCCACACCGGCGAGCCGCCCACGGCGAGCATGCCGTGGTGGTGCAGGAAGCGGAACAGGTAGGCGGCCGGGTAGCGCAGGGCCGTGGCGGCGTCGCAGGACCAGACGGCGGAGACGACCGGTGTCATGAAGTGGGCCCGGAAGTAGGGCGAGAACCCCTCGCGGTCCAGGAACTCGCCCAAGGTGAGGGCGTGGGTGGCTGCGTGGTCGGGCGCCTCGGCTTCGGCGAGCAGCAGCCGGCGGGCGGCGCGGTGGAAGCGGGGCACCTGGGCGAGCATGCGCAGGTAGGGGGCGCGCAGGGCGTTGCCCGGGCGCGCGAGGAGCCCGGCCGGGCCGCGAGCGCCCGCGTACTCCAGTCCGCAGCCCTCGCACCGCACCGACATGCTCATCTCCGACTCCCGCGTGGCGACGCCAAGTTCGCCGAAGAGGCGCAGCAGGTTCGGGTAGGTGCGGCGATTGTGCACGATGAACCCGGAGTCGACACGGTCGACCCGGCCGTCCGCCGTCGGCAGCTCGTGGGTGTGGGCATGTCCGCCGAGACGGTCGTCGGCCTCGTAGAGGGTGACACGGTGCGCGCGGTCCAGGACGTACGCGGCGGTCAGCCCCGCCACCCCACTGCCGACCACGGCGGTACGGCGCACGGCCTCCCCTGACGCTCGCGGCATCGCTTCTCCTCCACCCGCTGGTGATCGACAACTGGCGTGGGTAATCCGGGGCGGCGGGCCGGGCGGATTGGCGGAACTTCCGACGACGGCCCGGGCCATCCGGGCGCCGTGCGGCAACGAATCACTCAGGGGGAGGGATGAAAAGGGATGAACCATGATGAAAGTGACTCGCGAACTGGCCGGCTGCCGGAACATCCACAGCGCGGGAGAGATACGCAACGGCGTGCGCGACCAGTTGGACCGCTGGGGAACCGGCGCACTCGCCCCCGACGCGGAGCTGGTCGTCACCGAACTGCTGAGCAATGCCCTGCGGCACGGAAGGCCCCCGGTGCGCGTGGCACTGACCATCCTGTGCCCGCCGCACGGCCGGCCCTCCGTGCGCGTGGAGGTCACCGACACCGGTGCCGCCTTCGACACCGGCCGCGTCCGGGCCCGGTGGCGGCATCCGTCGTTCGGCCGGGCGGAGTCCGGCCGGGGGCTGCTCCTCGTCGACGCGCTGTGCTCCCGCTGGGGCGACCGGCCGGTCGGCGGCGGACACACGGTGTGGGCGGACCTGGGCTGACGACCGGACGGATACGCCCATCCGGCCGCCGCACGGCAACGGATCAAGGATGATCGCCGGTGTCGACCGCCGGCAACGACGAGGGGGAGTACATGAACACGCACGACGAGGCGTCGGCGAAGGCTCTGGTCGTACGCCGCCGGCCGGCGCGGGCGCGCGCGGCCGTGCTGGTGCTGCACGGTGGCCGGGCGGAGAGCCGCCGGACCGCACGGCCCTGGCACCTGGCGGCACTGCGGATGCGCCCTTTCCTGCGCACCCTGGAATCACGGACCCACCGGGACGACGTGCTGCTGGGTCAGGTGCGCTACCGCCGGCGCGGCTGGAACGGCGAGGGCGCGGAGCCTCTGGCGGACACCGTACGGGCGCTCGCCGAGCTGCGCGAACTGGTCGGTGACGTGCCGGTGGTCCTGCTGGGGCACTCCATGGGCGGCCGGGCCGCCCTGCGGGCCGCGGACGCTCCTCAGGTACGCGGCGTGGTGGCCCTCGCTCCCTGGTGCCCGCCCGGGGAGCCCGTCGCGCAGTTGCGGGACCGACACGTCCTCGTCCTGCACGGCAGCCGTGACCGGATCACCGACCCCGGGGAGTCCGCCGCCTACGTCTCCCGCGCCCGCGCCGCCGGCGCCCGGGCCGGCATGCTGCTGGTGGCGGGCGGCGACCACGCCATGCTCCGCCACCACGGCCGCTGGCACCGCACGGCGGCTTCGGCGGTGGCCCACCTCCTCGCTCCCGGCACGGCCCCCTCCGGGCTTTTCGTCCGGGCCACCACGAACGTCGACCCCGTGGCCCTGTGACGGTGCCGCGCCGGTAGGCGGGCGGCGGACCGGGGTGGTGTTCCTTGCCCCGGCGGGGCGCGGTGCGGCAGGCTTCGGGTGTGTCCACTTTGCTGATCGTGCACCACACGCCGTCGCCGAACTGTCAGATGATGCTGGAGTCCGTCGTGACCGGGGCGACCGATCCGGAGATCGAGGGCGTACGGGTGGTCCGGCGCGCGGCGCTGGCGGCGACCGCGGTCGACGTGCTGGAGGCCGACGGATACGTGCTGGGCACGCCGGCCAACCTGGGTTACATGTCGGGGGCGTTGAAGCACTTCTTCGACCAGGTCTACTACCCCTGCCTCGACGAGACGCGGGGCCGCCCGTTCGGCTACTACGTGCACGGCGGCAGTGACACCACCGGCGCGGTGCGCGGCATCGAGGCGGTCACCACGGGCCTCGGCTGGCAGCGCGCGGCACCGGCGGTGACCGTGGCCGGTGAGCCCGGCAAGGCCGATGTCGAGGCCTGCTGGGAGCTGGGGGCCGCGCTCGCCGCCGGGCTGATGGACTGACCCGGGGGCAGGCACGGGGCGGCGCCGGGTGAGGCCGTCTGCCCGACCGCACCCGGCGCCGTCCGCCCGCGCGTCAGCTCTTGGGCATGAGGACGGTGTCGATGATGTACACGTTGGCGTTGGCGGTCTTCACATTGCCGCAGACGACCTTCGCGGAGTCGTTGACCGTGTAGGCCTCGTCGGAACCGGAGGTGGCCAGCTTCGACGTCTGGAGCGTCTCGAAGGAGCCGTTCTCCAGGTCGTTCGGCGCGAGCTTCTGACCCACGACGTGGTAGGTCAGGATGTTGGTGAGCATCTCCTTGTCGGCCAGCACCTTGTCCAGGTCGGCCTTCGGGATCTTGGCGAAGGCGTCGTTGGTCGGGGCGAACACCGTGAGGTTCTCGGCATTGTTGAGCGTGTCGACGAGACCGGCCTTCTTCACCGCCGTCACCAGGGTGGACAGGGCCGGGTTGTTGGAGGCGGCGGTGGCCACCGGGGCCTTGGCCATGCCGTCGAAGGAACCGGCGCCCTCCTTCGGCACGGAGGAACAGGCCGGGCCGAACGGCTCATCGGCGCCGGCCATGTCGCCGCCGTCACCGGCGGACTGGTCGTCGGTGGTCGCGGGGGCCGAGGAGGCCGCCTGGGCGGAGTCCGACGAGCCACTGTCGCCGTCGTCCGAGCAGGCGACCAGTGCCAGGGGCAGGATGGCGGCCGCGGCGACGGCGACGGCGGAGCGGCGAATACGGGCGTTCATGGATTCTCCCGGATAAGAGGGCAGCACGGAGGCCGCGTTGGTGCGGAGCACGGTGAAGTGATGGTCGGTCGGCGGGGTGCGCGGCCCCGCCGTCGTCAGCAGGTGGACCCGCGCCGGCCCCCGTCGGCGTCCCTCTCCGCGGCGAGCACACTCGGAGGTTCCGCGCTCGCCGCGGGGGCGACCCCGCTCGACGGGGGTTCCGGCGCGGGCGTGTGAGGGCCGAGCCGCCCCGCGCGTACGGACGGCGGGGAGCACGGTCGATCGGTGCGCTGTCGGTGTGTCCTCGGTTCTTCCCTCACACCGGGAATCCGGAGCCGGCCCGGCGCCGGATTGGCCACTCACCCGATCGAGTGACAATGTTGTGCGACTGAGCCTGTGACCTGCTTCTTCTCCGAGAAGAGAAGGTCGTTCAGAGGGGCGTCGCGGCGCGGAGGATGAGGAACATCGTGACGGCGGCGTTCGCCGACGACATCGCCGACACGGCCGTACCGGCGGCCGCGGCCCACGCCGCCAGGCCGACCGAGGTGAACAGCGAGGGCCAGGTGCGGACCGCGGGAGGGGGCCCGAGCAGCGCCGCCACCCGGCGCGGCACCGGGCCGGGCGCGGCGAACCCGGCGAGGGTGGCGACCGGAGTGCCCCGGGAGACGAGGGCCGCCTTGCCGATCGCCGTCGCCACCGCGCGGCGGTCGCCGACCACCCGGGCGGCCACCTCGTCGGCCCACCGCTCCGCCGCGTAGGCCACGGCGGTCCGCAGCGGCCGCAGGAAGGGGTTGGCGAGCGCGGCGAGCCGGACGGCGAGCAGGAAGCGGTGGTGCCGGGCGGCCAGATGGGCGCGCTCGTGGGCGAACAGCGCGCGGCGCTCGGCCGGCCGGAGGCGGTCGAGCAGGGCCGTGCTCACCACCACCCGGTCCCGCCGTCCGCCCGGCAGCGCGTACGCGTAGGGCACGTCGTCCGGCAGCACGGCCACGCCGGTGCCCGGCAGGCCGGCCAGGGCCCGGTGGGCACGGCGACGCACCCTGCCGTGGCGCCACAGGGCCCGCGCCGAGGCGGCGACCACGGCGCACAGGGCGGGGATCGCCGCCTTGCCGACGACCTCGTCGTAGGGCACCGCCGCCCGCACCTCGGGGTCGGACCAGCCGTCGGGCAGGGGATTGCCGGGCAGCTGCGCGGTGCCCACCACCATCACCAGGGCCAGGCACACCGTGCTGCACAGGGCCATCACCGCGGCCACCCCGGTGAGCAGCCTGGTCGCGGTCCGCGGATGCAGGTGCTGTTCGGCCAGCCGGGCGATCGGCCACGCCGTCAGCGGCAGGACCAGCGGCAGGAAGACGAAGATGCCCATGCGGCGTCAGCCGTCCCCCGCGTCCGGGAGGTGGCCCAGCAGTTCGCGCAGCAGCCGCTCGTCGTCGGCGTCCAGCCCGGTCACGAAGCTGGCCAGCACCGCCCCCCGGTCGCTCTCGGCGTCCAGGACCTTGCGCATCTTCCGGGCGGCCAGACCGGCCTGGTCCGAGGCGGGGGTCCAGGCGAAGGACCGGCCCACGCGCTCGCGGTCGACCGCGCCCTTCTCCAGCAGGCGCGTCAGGATCGTGATCACCGTGGTGTAGGCGAGGTCGCCGCCCAGACGCTCCTGCACCCAGCCGGCCGTCGCGGGGCCGTCCGCCTCACGCAGCGCCGACAGCACCAGCGCCTCCAGCTCGCCCTGGCCTCGCCGCCGCGGACGCCGGTGATCCGTCACGGCCCGCCTCCTTCCGCCGCAGTCCCTGTTCCGGGGCGCCATCGTATAGACCGGCCGCCGGTGAGCGGCGACCGTCTCCCCCTCAGCCCTCCGCGGCGCAGCAGTCGCCCGCGTCGGCGTCCGGGCCCGTGCCCAGGCGGCAGAAGCACGAGGCGTCGACCGGTACGTCCGCCAGCGCGGCGGCGAAACGGAGCTGCTGGGCCACGAGCCGCGCCTCCGCCTCCCTGCCGAGGCGCACCAGGCACTCGTGGAGTCCGTGCAGGGACCAGACGTTGCCCGGGTGCTGGAGCGGCCGGGGCAGGGTGTCGTCCAGGCCCAGGTCGGCCCGGTAGACGGCCTCCGCCTCGGCGAGGCGGCCCTGCTCCAGGAGCAGGGCGCCGTAGGCGTGCCGGGTGGGCTGCATCCAGCCCCACGGTTCGTCGTAGGGGAGGTTGTCGTCCAGTTCGATCGACCGCTCCAGGGCGGCGAAGGCGGCGGCGTGGTCTCCCCTGCGGTACTCCAGCTCGCCGTCGAGCATGGCGGAGGCGATGGCGAGGATGTCGGCGCAGGTGTTGTTGAACAGGGTGCGGGTCTCGGGCACCCGGGCGACCGCCGCGCGGAAACGCGCGCGTTCGGCCTCCGCCTCGTCCACCCTGCCGGTGGCCGAGAGGGCCACGCCCCGGGCGTAGTGGAGCATCGCGGTCGTGACGCGGTACAGGTCCGGGTCGGCGGGCGGCGGCAGCCGGAGGATGTCCGTCCAGCGGCCGAAGCGGATCAGGACGTGCACCCGCATCGCGAGGAAGCCCTCCAGCCAGTCGGCCATGGGCGGGCTCTCGACGCGCAGCAGTTCCTCGGGAACCGCCGCCTCCAGTCGGGCGGCGGTGTCCAGGGCGGTCCGGTACTGCCCGAGGAACATCGCGCCGTAGATCTTGAAGTGGTAGTTGTGGGCGCGGTAGAGGGTGTAGAAGTTCATCGCGCCGGCCCGCGCGCGGTACTTCTCGTCGGCGGCGATCGCGGCGCTGTTGTCCGACACCACCCGCCGGTAGTCGCCGCACAGCACCTCCAGGTGCGAGGGCATGTGGTGGAGGTGCCCGGCGTCGGGCACCAGCCCCCGCAGCCGGTCCGCGACGGTGAGCGCCGCCTCCGGGGTGGGGGACATCTCCATCAGGTGGGTGTACAGGTGCAGTACGCCGGGGTGCTCGGGTCCGCCCTCGGCGGCCAGGGCGCGGTCGAGCACGTCCTTCGCCTCCGTGGTGCGGGCTCCCCGCGCCGGCAGCCCCGTGCGCAGGTCCCACAGCTGCCAGGGAGTGAGGTTCATCAGCGCGTCGGCGTACAGGGCCGCCACGTCCAGGTCGTCCGGGGCCAGTTCGTGGACGGCCCGCATGCGGTCGGCGTACGGCGCGTTCCACACCGAGCAGTCCGCGACGGCGCCGGACTGGGGGTACCGGGCGCGAAGGGCTCCGATCAGGGCGCGCTCGACCGGGGTGGCGGCCCGGAGCGCCTTCTCGTGGGCGCGCTCGACGGCGGCGTGGGTGCGGTCGACGGTCCGGGTCAGTTCCTCGGCGTCGAAGGCCTCCCACGGCTTGTTGTAGTTCGGGCCGAGGGCGTACGCGATGCCCCAGTGGGCCATGGCGCAGTCGGGGTCGGCCTCGGCGGCGGCCTCGAAGCAGGAGACCGCCTCCTCGTGGTGGAAGGCGTACGTCCACACCAGTCCGCGGTCGAACCAGCGCTGCGCCTCGGGCGACGAGGTCGTCACGGGCCGGCCGTGGCCGCCGAGGTCGTAGTAGTCCATCGGGTCCATGAGGGGACGTATACCGCAGCGGCGAGCGGCCGCGGGCCCCGTCGTGGGGGTTGTCCACCGACGGTGTCCCCGCCGGACGCGGGGCGTCCGGCGGGGGTGGGGGGACGGGACGGCGCGGATCAGCCGAAGTCCACGTCGCTGCACAGGAAGTACGTCTGGTCCATGTGCGACGCCTGCCAGATCGTGTAGACGACGTGCCGGCCGCTCAGGCCCGAGGTGCTCACCGGGATCTCGTAGTTCTGGCTGGGGGCGTAACGACCCGTGGTGGTGAGCAGCTGGAGGTCGTCCCAGCCGAGGGACTGCGTGGTGGGGTCGAAGCCCTGCCGGGTGACGTAGACCTTGAAGTAGTCGGCACCGTGGCTGGCCTGGTCGTACAGCTTGACGGTGAAGTCGTCCGCCACGGCCGTGGTCTTCCAGGCGCCCACGGTGTCCAGGGAGTTGTAGCGCCCGCTCTCGGTGCGACCGCCGCTGCACAGCTGGCCGTCCGGGACGACGGCCTCGAAGTTGCCCCCGGAGCCGTTGCGGTACAGGCCGTTCCAGTTCCACATGGCGTTGGGGTTGTCCTGCCACGCCTGCCAGCACATGGGGTCTTCCTGGGCCATGGCGGGGTTCTGGAAGTCGTCGCCCCAGCGCAGCCAGCAGCCGTAGTTGCGGGAGGCGGGGTCGACGACCGAACCGTGGGCGACGGCGGTGCCGCTCCAGGGGACGAGGGCGAGCAGGGCGGCGGTCAGGGTGCCGAGGACGAGGGTCGAGGCCCGCCGGGCTCTCGTGAGGGGTCCCGGCGCAGCGTTGGCGTGATCATGACAAGTCATGACGTCCTTCTCTCGCGTGGGGGGACTGCGGGTGGACACCCGGCCGGAAGCGCTTTGGGAGCGCTCCCAACCCGGTTCGGAGACCAGGCTGCGCCCGGGGCGGCGGAATGGCAATGGTTGAATCACGCCACTTCCCGGGGGGCCGTGGCGCGTTCGGTTCGTTCGCGGGTCGGGCGGGCGGGAGCGTTC
>MUMD01000504.1 GCA_002155895.1 Streptomyces rochei | reverse complement strand
CCGGCGTGCTCGAAGACGGTCATGTTGCGGCCGATCTCACCCAGGCCGCCCAGGGCGATGACCCGCAGCCCTCCTTCGGGAAGGGGAGGGGCGGCTTTCAGTTCGGGGTGTGGATGACTCATACCCTGACGGTACCCGGAGAGCGGGACAGGATGATCCATTAACTCCTCCCGACAGGGTCGGGGCACCAGGATGGGTGTCCGGGGACGATCCGATGACGCCGGCGGCCGGGCAGGGAAGGGTGGAGGCGGGCCCTTCGCGGCAGGAGATTCACTGGGCCGTCCTCATCCAGCAACAGCACTGGACGCGCCCGCCCACCCCCTCCCCCGCTCGTGACCGACTTCGCCCAGGACGAGAATCGTGCGCCGTCGGCGACCGGGAGGTCTCCGGCTGCATAGATGCCGCATAGCCGGGCACGAGGACGTCGTCGCACAGTAACCGCGACAGGTAGACGCCCATCAGGGCAAGCCGGTCCTCGGACGCCTCTCCTGGACGCCCCGTGCGTCGCAGTGGCGAGCGCAGAGACCGGCCGAAGAAGAAAACGAAGGTGGCAACCGACATGCTCATTCTCGGCGTCATTCTGCTTCTCATCGGCATACTGGTCGGCATTCCGATCCTGACCACCATCGGCGGCATCCTCCTCGTCGTCGGCGCCGT
>MUMD01000503.1 GCA_002155895.1 Streptomyces rochei | reverse complement strand
GCGATGTGGCCGCCGACGCCGTACTTGCTGCCGCGGGTGACCATCGCCGCCGCGTTCCAGCGGTTCCACGCGGTGATCCGCTGCTCCATCTCCTCGTCGCCGTCCACGGTGGGCTCGGCGGAGGTGGGGATGGTGTTGACGTAGTCCGTCTCGAGCAGCTTCGGCAGGGCGAGGCCGGCGCCCTCGGCGCGCTCCAGCGTGCGGCGCATCAGGTACGCGGCACGGTGCGGCCCGGCCGCCTTGGTGACGGCGTCCAGGGAGGCCTGCCATTCGGCGGTCTCCTCCGGGTCGCGGTCCGGGAGCTGGTCGAGCTCGCTCGGCTGGATGGCTTTGGGGTCGGTCATGTCGCCGCCTTCCTCAGTCGAAGGGGGTTCCCTCATCGTCAAGGGTTCGGGGGTGCCCTAGGTCTTTGGCAGGACAGGGCTGGGGCTCTGGTGGAAGCCCGTTGGTGACTGTAACTCCCTGATCGATGATCGATCAAAGGGTTGAGGGGCAAAACCTCTTGATCACGAGAAAGTCGGCACGGGGTGCCTCCGGCGGTGGCACGGGGTGACCTTGGAGTCGGGGATCTGTGCAGGTGAGGCGGGGTGGGCGCGGATGAGCCCGGGGG
>MUMD01000502.1 GCA_002155895.1 Streptomyces rochei | reverse complement strand
CGCACCGCCGACCGGCCCGGGCGTCCGCCTGGACGCCGGTGTGGAGTCCGGCAGCGTGATCGGTCCGGCCTGGGACTCCCTGCTGGCCAAGCTCATCGTCACCGGCCGCACCCGCAAGGAGGCCCTGCAGCGCGCCGCCCGCGCCCTGGAGGAGTTCACCGTGGAGGGCATGGCCACCGCCATCCCCTTCCACCGCGCGGTCGTCACGGACCCGGCCTTCGCGCCGGAGCTGACCGGCTCCAGCGAGCCCTTCACGGTCCACACCCGCTGGATCGAGACGGAGTTCGTCAACGAGATCAAGCCCTTCACCTCCCCCGCCGACGCGGAGGCGGACGAGGAAGCGGGCCGTGAGACCGTCGTCGTCGAGGTCGGCGGCAAGCGCCTGGAGGTCTCCCTGCCCTCCTCGCTCGGCATGTCCCTGGCCCGCACCGGCCTGGCGGCCGGCGCCAAGCCCAAGCGCCGCGCGGCGAAGAAGTCGGGTCCCGCGGCCTCCGGCGACACCCTGGCCTCGCCCATGCAGGGCACGATCGTGAAGATCGCCGTGGAGGAGGGCCAGGAGGTCCAGGAGGGCGACCTGATCGTCGTCCTGGAGGCCATGAAGATGGAGCAGCCCATCAACGCCCACAAGGCCGGCACCGTCAAGGGCCTGGGCGCCGAGGTCGGCGCGTCCGTCACCTCGGGTGCCGCGATCTGCGAGATCAAGGACTGAGCACCCGCACACCACGGCGACGGGGCGCCCGGCGGACCACGACACCAGTCGGTCCGCCGGGCGCCCCGTCATCTCTGCCGGGGACGCGACGGACCGTAC
>MUMD01000501.1 GCA_002155895.1 Streptomyces rochei | reverse complement strand
GCAGCCGCTCCTCCTCCTCGGCCGTGAGGACGCCGAGCGCCGACAGGTACTGGCCGAGCAGGACCGCGGGTCCGTCCACGTCGGGCAGCCCGGCACCGGTGCCCGCCATCTCGGCCAGCACCTTCGTGAACGCCGCGGCCGGCACGACCTCCCGCGCCACGCCGAACTCCGACAGCAGCAGCGGAGTCAGCCCCGGCACCAGGTCCAGGTGGAGCAGCCGCTCCACCCGCGTGCCGACCAGCGGGGCGAGCTTGGTGCGGGTGGGCCCGTAGCTCATCAGCCCGTCCGCGTAGACGGTCAGCGGCGCGTCGGTGAAGATCTGCGCCACGCCCAGCGCCGGGTGCACCTGGATCGACTCCACGGCCAGCGCCACGTCGTCGTCGCCGAGCCCCCAGGCCAGCCGCAGATGACGCTCCCACAGCGGCACGTCCCCCGGGCGGGGCGACCAGTCGGAGGGGTGGAAGGGGAAGACGGCCTCGTTCCACGACACCACGTCGTCGAACCGGCCCCGCAGCTGCTCGAAGCCCGGCATCGCGTCCACGGCCGGCGTCGTCTCGGGCGTCGCCGCGTTGTTGGAGACCAGCAGGACGCGCCGGTCGGCCGCGTCGAAGCAGCCGGAGTCCAGGGCAGCGGCGAGCGTGGCCGTGCCGTACAGCGTCGAGGCCAGGAAGATCTGCGTGGTCACGCCGCCGCCTCCGCTTCCCGCCGGGCCGCCCCCGCGCGGCGCCGCAGCCGGCGCAGCCGCGTGGCGCGCTCGGCGTCCATCGAGTCCAGCACCTCGTGGAGCGCGTCCTGCGGCATCCGCCCGAGCGCCGCCGCGCTCATCGCCTTCAGTTGCCGGGCCACGGCGGGCTCGAACCTCTCGATCGCACCGAGGTGGTGGGAGATGATCGCGCAGTACGTGCGCACCGCCTTCGGCACCAGCCGCGCGGCGTCCGGGTCCCCGGCCGCCCCCGCCAGGACCTCGTCGAAGGCGCGGACGAAGTCGAGCTGGCGGACGTCACCGATCTGGGTGAGCGAGGACGCGACCCCGCGCCGGTAGAAGACGCCGAGCAGTCCGGTCACGGCGAACGACTCCGCCTCCCGGTGCAGTTTCCAGATCCACGGCCGGTCCTCGGCCGTGCGCAGCCCGTCGGTGAAGTGCAGCAGGCCGCGCTCGGCCAGCCCGCGGCGGTAGACGCCGGCCCACGCGTAGGCGTAGTCGACGGAGGTGGTCCGGTGCGCGGGCAGGATCGCGTCGCGGGGCCGCAGCGGGGTGTTGCGGCGGCCGTGCGGCACCCGGTGCAGGGTGCGGGCCCGTCCCGTGCACTGCACGTGGTCGGTGCGCACGAAGTCGACGTCCAGCCGTTCGATCGCGTCCACCAGACGGGCGCAGTGGCCCGGCGCCAGCCAGTCGTCGCCGTCCAGGAAGGTGAGGTACTCGCCGCGCGCCCGGTCGATGCCGGTGTTGCGGGCGGTGGCCAGCCCGCCGTTCCTCTCGTGTATGACCAGCACCGCCCCCGGCAGCTCCCGCTCGGCGCGGGCGAGGAGGTCCACGGTCCCGTCGGTGGAGCAGTCGTCGACGAGAATGAACTCGAAGTCGTCCCGCGCGTTGGCGAGCAGACTCCGCAGGGTGTCTGGTGCGTATTGCCGCACGTTGTAGAACGGCACGATGACGGAGAGCTTGGGCACGTCGCAGACGTTATGCGGCGGTCCGGCATTCGGATTTACCCGCACCTTGAGTCGAGGTGAACGCGGCGTGGCGAAGCAGTGAAGCGAACATTTTTACGGGCGCCGGACGAGCCGATCACCCATTCGGCGATGTGCTGTTCACCATTTGTTGGATTCCGGTTGGGCGGTTCCTAGAAATCGATTCCTAGCGTCTACGGCGTGCCAGCAAGTGCAACGAAGGCCCTGCGAGTCGCCGTCCTGGCGGACTCCGACACCCGGTGGAAATGGGGCGCGCTCACCGCGAGCCGCATCAGTCCCGATCCCGCCGAGTCCCCCGAGGACACGGAGATCCGTCTCGACGGGTACCTCCTGCGCGGCCGAGCCACCCCGACCCCCCGCCAGCTGCGGGAAGTCGGCGTCACCGCGGACTCGCTCCGCGAGGTGACCGCCGTCGAGTTCCTGCGCGCCATGGGCGAAGCGACCGGCGAGGACTCCTACGACGTCCTCGTCCTCGCCCTGGTGGGCGGCGGTGTCCAGGCGATGCTGCACGGCCTGGGACGCGTCTGGCAGGACCGCGCCGACCGGCCCGTGGTCGTCACCGGCTACGTCGGCGTCGTCTACGAGAAGCTCGCCGACGGCCTGCTGCTGCGCCACGGCGCCGACGTCGTCCTCGCCAACTCCCGCCAGGACGCCGAGCGTTTCCGCGCGGTGTACGAGGGGGTCGGCGCCGACGCCTCCGCGGTGACCGAGGTCGCCCTGCCCTTCCTGGGCGGAGCCGCCTACGCCGGTGAGCCCGACGGGGACGACCGCCCGTACACGGTGGTCTTCGCCGCCCAGCCCTCCGTGCCGGACAACCGCAGGGACCGTACGTACCTCCTCGAACGGCTGATCCGGCACGCCCGCCGGCACCCGGAGCGGGAGGTCGTCCTCAAGCTGCGCTCCAAGCCCGGCGAGCACACCACCCACATCGAGGAGCTGCCGTACCAGAAGCTGGTGCAGCGGGCCGACCCGCCGCCCAACTTCCGCCTGGTCTACGGCCACATGGGCGAGGTCCTGGACCGCACCGACCTCCTGGTCACCGTCAGTTCCACGGCGGCCCTGGAGTCCCTGCACCGCCGCATCCCGACGGCCGTACTGACCGACCTCGGTGTGCGCGAGGCGCTCGGCAACCACCACTTCGTCGGCTCCGGCTGCCTCGCCTCCTGGGACCAGCTCGACCAGGGCCACCGCCCGGTGCCGGACACCGAGTGGGTCGCCCGGCAGGGCGTGGCGGCCGAGGGCGGCGCCTACGAGACCGCCTTCGACCGGGCCCGGGACCGCATCGCCGCCCTGCGCGGCCGTCCCGGCGGCCTGCCCCCGCTCGCCCCGTACTACACCACCGTCACCGCCCCCGGATACCTCCCCGGCATCCTCGCCCGCCACCACCTCGCCCCCGACGGCACCCCGCTGCCGGGCGCGCCCGCCGCCGACCGGGCACCCGGCCCGGTCCGCCAGGTCGTCCGCAGGGCCGCCCGCGGCGCCTACCGCCACGGCGTCCAGCGCGTCGCCCCGGTGATCCGGCGGATGGGGGAGCTGTGAGCACGCCGATATCCGGGGCCCCGGCTCTTCCCCAGACCTCCGCGCCACCGGCGTCACCTGCCCAAGGAGCAGACCCCATGTCCCACCCGGAAGCGGGCCGAGGCGCTGCGATGCGCCGCGTGCTCGCGGTGATCCCCGCGCGCGGCGGCTCCAAGGGCGTGCCCGCGAAGAACCTCGCCCCCGTCGGCGGCGTCCCGCTGGTGGCCCGCGCGGTGCGCGAGTGCCGGGCCGCCCGTCTCGTGACCGACGTCGTGGTCTCCACCGACGACCAGGCCATCGCCGCCGCCGCCCGCGAGGCCGGCGCCGAGGTCGTGCTGCGGCCCGCCGCCATCGCCGGCGACACCGCCACCTCCGAGGCGGCCGTCCTGCACGCCATGGACTCCCACGAGGCCCTGCACGGCGCCCCCGTGGACGTGGTGCTGCTCGTGCAGTGCACCAGCCCCTTCATCGCCCGCGAGGACATCGACGGGGTGGCCGCGGCGGTCGCCGAGAACGGCGCCGACACCGCGGTCACCGTCGCCCCGTTCCACGGCTTCGTCTGGCGCGACGGCGCCGACGAGGACGGCCCGGAGGCGGGCGGTCACGGCGTCAACCACGACAAGTCCCACCGCCCCCGCCGCCAGGACCGCCCCCAGGACCTGCTGGAGACCGGCGCCGCCTACGCCATGGCCGCCGCCGGCTTCCGGGAGCACCGGCACCGCTTCTTCGGCCGCACCGAACTGGTCCGCACCGACCCGGCCCGCGTCCTGGAGATCGACGACCCGCACGACCTGGCCCGCGCCCGCGCCCTGGCGCCCCTCTTCGACGCCGCCCGGCCCGGCGCCCTGCCGACCGCGGCCGACATCGACGCCGTGGTCCTCGACTTCGACGGCACCCAGACCGACGACCGGGTGCTGATCGACTCCGAGGGACGGGAGTTCGTCTCCGTGCACCGCGGCGACGGACTCGGCATCGCCGCGCTGCGCCGCAGCGGCCTGACGATGCTCATCCTGTCCACGGAACAGAACCCGGTCGTCGCCGCCCGCGCACGCAAGCTCAAGCTCCCCGTGCTGCACGGCATCGACCGCAAGGACCTCGCCCTCAAGCAGTGGTGCGAGGAACAGGGCATCGCGCCCGAACGCGTGCTCTACGTCGGCAACGACGTCAACGACCTCCCGTGCTTCGCCCTCGTCGGCTGGCCCGTGGCGGTCGCCAGTGCCCACGACGTCGTACGCGGCGCGGCCCGCGCGGTCACCACCGTCCCCGGCGGTGACGGCGCCATCCGGGAGATCGCGAGCTGGATCCTCGGCCCCTCACTCGACGTACCCGACTTCCCCGACGTACCCGTCTCCCTCGAATCCCCCACGATCACCCAGCCCGAGTAAGGAAATCCCCGCCATGAGCACCAACTCCCGCATCCGCACCTTCGGTACGCGCGAGGCCGGCCCCGGCCGCCCCGTCTACATCACCGGCGAGATCGGCATCAACCACAACGGCGACCTCGAGAACGCCTTCAAGCTGATCGACGTGGCCGCCGAGGCCGGCTGCGACGCCGTCAAGTTCCAGAAGCGCACCCCGGAGATCTGCACCCCGCGCGACCAGTGGGACATCGAGCGCGACACCCCGTGGGGCCGGATGACGTACATCGACTACCGCCACCGCGTGGAGTTCGGCGAGGACGAGTACCGGCAGATCGACGAGTACTGCAAGTCGAAGAACATCGACTGGTTCGCCTCCCCGTGGGACACCGAGGCCGTCGCCTTCCTGGAGAAGTTCGACGTCCCCGCCCACAAGGTCGCCTCCGCCTCGCTCACCGACGACGAGCTGCTGCGCGCCCTGCGCGCCACCGGCCGCACGATCATCCTCTCCACCGGCATGTCCACCCCGAAGCAGATCCGCCACGCGGTCGAGGTCCTGGGCAGCGACAACATCCTCATGTGCCACGCCACCTCGACCTACCCGGCGCAGGCCGAGGAGCTGAACCTGCGCGTCATCAACACCCTCCAGCAGGAGTACCCGAACGTCCCGATCGGCTACTCCGGCCACGAGACGGGCCTGCAGACCACGCTCGCCGCCGTCGCCCTCGGCGCCACCTTCGTCGAGCGCCACATCACCCTCGACCGCGCCATGTGGGGCTCCGACCAGGCCGCCTCCGTCGAGCCGCAGGGCCTGACCCGCCTGGTCCGCGACATCCGCACCATCGAGGCGTCCCTCGGCGACGGCGTCAAGAAGGTCTACGACTCCGAGCTGGGCCCGATGAAGAAGCTGCGCCGCGTCCCCGGCGTCGTCGCCGAGGCCGAGATCGCCGCCGCCGCGGGCGAGCCGGTCACCGTCTGACCACCCGGCCCGACACCCCACCACGCCCTCACCACGGGACGGTCCCACACCGATGAGCCCCCGCGCCGGGAACGCCGGCCCCCGCACTCTCGCCTTCGTCGAGAGCCCGGTACAACTGCTGAACGTGCTGGAGTGGGCGCACACCCGCGCACCCGGCGCGGAGCTCACCCTCGTGGTCCTGTCCCCGGTCGATCCCATGACCCGGGGCCAGCTCCGCCGGATGGCGGAACTGGCCCCGGGTCATGGGATC
>MUMD01000500.1 GCA_002155895.1 Streptomyces rochei | reverse complement strand
GCAGGGGCGCCGGACGGTCCAGCCGCCAGGCGGCGTCGGCGGGCAGCAGGTGCCGGGCCGCCGCCCACAGGGCGAGATGGCCGCCCGCGGAGTGGCCGGTGAGCACCGTCCGCCGGGCCCCTCCTGCGCCCCGCGCCGGTACTCCACGCTCGCCACGGCGAACCCCCGGTGGGCCAGGAAGTCCGCGAACGGGCTGACGTGGCGGCGGTCGTACGGCGCCCGCCACGACCCTCCGTGCAGCACCACCACGACGGGAACGGGCCCCCCCGGGCCCCCGGCACCCCGCGGCGCGTAGAAGTCGATCACCTGGTCGGGGTGGTCGCCGTACCCCGCGGTGGCGTCGGGGTCGACCGCCGGATGCGAGAGGGCCGATGTCTCCTCCGCGGCGGCCCGCCCGGCAGCGGTGTCCGGTTCTGCGGTGGCGTCCGGCATGCTCCAACCTCTCAGCGACGACACGGTGTTGGCGGACCGGGGATGGGAATTCGGCCGTTGGCGGGACGGTATCAGGCCGGTGACGTGCGCGAACACGGGGATGTGACGCTGGGTGAAGGAGAAACCGGTACGGCGGGACCGGCCCTCGGCCACCCGGGACCAGCCCTGAGCCACCCGGGGGACCGGACCGGCCCTGAGCCACCCGCGGAACCGGCCCTGAGCCACCCGGCACCTCCCCCCCCC
>MUMD01000050.1:14182-14407 GCA_002155895.1 Streptomyces rochei | reverse complement strand
GCTCCTCCAGCGCCGAGCACCCGGCCCCGGGCGAGCGCGTCCGCCCGTTCCGCCCACGACGTCGTCCTGACCGCCGTCACCTTCGCCTACGGAGCGCACGCGGCCCCGGTCCTGCGGGACCTCGACCTCACCGTGCCGGAGGGCGCGCACCTCGCGGTGGTGGGGCCGAGCGGCATCGGCAAGTCCACCCTGGCCGGGCTGATCTGCGGCACCCTGCGGCCGGAC
>MUMD01000050.1:0-14131 GCA_002155895.1 Streptomyces rochei | reverse complement strand
GTGACGGCGGCCGTGGCCGCGGTGGGGGCGGCCCCGCTCGTCACCCGGCTCGGCGGCCTCGGCGCCCAGGTCGACCCGGCCGCCCTGTCGTCGGGCGAGCGCCAGCAGATCGCCCTGGCCCGCGCCTATCTGTCGCCGGCCCCCCTCGTCGTGCTGGACGAGGCCACCTGCCACCTCGACCCGGCGGCGGAGGCCCGCGCGGAGGAGGCGTTCGCCCGGCGGCCGGGATCGCTGGTCGTCATCGCCCACCGCATCAGCTCCGCGCTCCGCGCCCGGCACGTCCTCGTCCTGGACGGCGACCGGGCGGTCGGCGGCGCACACCACGAGGTGCTGCGGCGCTCCCTGCTCTACCGCGATCTGGTCGGCCACTGGAGCGACGAGGCGCCACCCGAGGCCCCGCCGGACGGCGCGGCCGGTGACGACCCCGGCGCCCCCGCCGCGCGGGGCGGCACGGTCAGAGCCATCCTGCCTCGGTCGCGATCCTGATCGCGTCCACCCGGCTGCGGGCCTGGGTCTTGGCCACGGCGGACGCCAGATGGTTGCGGACCGTGCCGACCGAGATGTAGAGCTGCGCGGCGACGTCCCGCGTCGACGCGCCCTGCGCGGTCAGCCGGAGCACCGAGACCTCACGGGGGGTCAGTGGATTCTCCGACGCCGTCGCCGCCGCGAGCGCCAGCTCGGGATCGACCACCCGGTGCCCCCGGGCCACCTGCCGGATGTCCTCCGCCAGCCGGGCGGTCGGCGCGTCCTTGCGGATGAACCCGACCACCCGGGCCGTGAGCGCCCGCCGCACATGCTCCGGTCGCGCCACGCTGGTCAGCAGCAGGGAACGGCAGGAGGGCAGCTTGGCCTGCAGCTCCACGGCGGCGGTGATCCCGTCCATGCCGGGCAGGTCGATGTCGAGCACGGCCACGTCCGGCCGCGTGCGCAGCGCGGTGGGGACGATGAGGTCCCCGTGCTCGACCGCCGCCACGATGTCGAGGTCGGGTTCCTGGGACAGCAGCGCGGTCAGCGCCTGCCGGATCAACGGCGCGTCCTCGGCCAGCAGCACCCGGATACGGGCGTCCCCCTCGACCCGGTCCCGGTCCGGTCTGCCGTCGTGCACGTCCGCGCCCCCGTCCGCTGATCGATCAGACTCCCCCTCACATGACATGTGAACCCGCAGAAAGGAACAAGGAGCAAACCGGCCACGCCCCCGGCCACACGTGGACGCACAGGCACGGACGGGCCCGTGCTCACCAAGGCGCGAGGTGAGCACGGGCCCGTTCAGGAGCCGGTCCGCGTGAGGCGGGTCAGACGGTGGTCTTCACCGACTCCTGGTCTTCGCCGTCCCCGGTCTCCCCACCGGCGTCGCGGGCGCGGACGTACTCCAGGAAGGAGTTGAGTTCACGCTTGACGACGGGGGCGAGGAGGTAGAGGCCGATGATGTTGATGACGGCGAGCGAGAAGAGGACCGCGTCGGCCAGGTCGATCAGGGTCTGGAGCGTCAGCAGCGAGCCGGCGATGGCCAAGACGGTGTAGAGGACCTTGTACGTCACCTCGCTGGTCCGGCTGCGGCCGAAGAGGTACGTCCAGGCCTTGAGGCCGTAGTAGCCCCAGGTCAGCACGGTGGAGATGGCGAACAGCATCACCGCGACGGTCAGGATGTACGGGAACCAGGGCAGCACCGTCTCGAAGGCGTCGGAGGTGATGGTGACGCCGCCGATGTCCTCGCCGAGCGTGGCCGGGTTGGCGATGACGATGGTCAGCGCGGTCATGGTGCAGATGACGACGGTATCGATGAACGGCTCCAGCAGGGCGACCAGACCCTCGCTCGCGGGGTGCTTGGTCTTGACCGCGGAGTGGGCGATCGGGGCGGAGCCCAGGCCCGCCTCGTTGGAGAAGGCGGCCCGCTTGAAGCCGATGATCAGCGCGCCGAGCACACCGCCGGCGACGCCCTCGGGGTTGAACGCGCCCTCGACGATGGCGGTGACGGCGTCCGGGACGGCACTGACGTTCACCAGGATCACGATCAGGCAGGCGACGATGTAGATGCCGGCCATGGCGGGCACCAGCCGGCTGGTGACGTTGGCGATGGAGCGGATGCCGCCGAGCAGCACGATGCCGACCAGTGCGGCGACCAGGATGCCGAAGAACAGGGCGCCGGCGGAGGAGCCGATGGCGCCGTCCTCGCCGCCGGTGACGGAGACCAGCTGCGCGTAGGACTGGTTGACCTGGAAGAGGTTGCCGCCGAAGAGGCCGAAGAAGAGGATCATGAACGAGGCGAGGACCGCGAGGACCTTGCCCAGGGTCTTGCCGTTCTTGCCGAAGCGCTCGGCGAGCCCCTTGGGCAGGTAGTGCATCGGGCCGCCGGACACGGTGCCGTCGGCGTGCACCTCGCGGTACTTCACGCCGAGGGTGACCTCGACGAACTTGGTGGCCATGCCGAGCAGGCCGCACAGGATCATCCAGAACGTGGCGCCGGGGCCGCCGATGGAGACGGCGACGGCCACACCGGCGATGTTGCCGAGGCCGACCGTGCCGGAGACGGCGGCGGTCAGCGCCTGGAAGTGGTTGACCTCGCCGGCCGAGCCCTTCTCGTCGTACTTCCCCCTCACCACGTCGACGGCGAGCCGGAACTTGCGGACCTGGACGAACCCGAACCAGCCGGTGAAGACCAGGCCGGCGACGACGAGCCAGGCGACGATGAGGGGCAGGTCGGTGCCGCCGACGGGAACGGCGTAGAAGACGACCTCTCCCAGCCACTTGGCTATGGGTTCGAAGAATCCGCTGACGGCTTCGTCGACGGACTGGGTGACGGATTCGAGTGACACGGTGGCTACCTCGATGACGCGGGGCTGGCGGGCTGGGGAATCTCGCCGGGTGAGCGGTCTCTGAGCGAACGTCGTTGTCCGGTGATCGAACCCGTGCGCACGGTCCGGTTTCGGACCGTGATCGTTCAGGGTCGTGGTGCGCGTACAGGCCGACCCTCCGCGGATCGGCAGCTGTCCGATCCACCTGCGGAGTTGCGCAGTTCTACCACGAGTTTGCCGTTTGTTTAGTGACGTACATCACATAACTGTTCGTCACCGACGGAAGTCCCAGCTCGTGAGACCGGACCGTTATCCGACGCGCGGGATGGGTGTCGGGGGCACCTATATCCCGCTGGGCCGGCCCCTCACACAAACCCGCCGACGGCACACGCCGCATCCGACGCCTCCTTGACGCCCACCGGCATGAAGGGCCTGCCGAAGACTGCCGGAAGCGGGCAATGCGGAGCGTGCTCCGTATCGGCACGATGGAACCGAGGGGAGCAAGCGTCAGGTCCCGATGCCGGACCCCACCAGGCAACGGCACCGGGACCCTGCCGCACCACACGCCGAGCCGAGCCCCCGATCCCGCTCCGCAACCGCCGGCCCCGGCGACCTTCACTCTGAGCTGGGCCCGGCGGGGCGTCAGCCGAGTACTGGTCCGCACGCGTGCCGGGTACTTCCTTGGTCTTCGACACACAGACCGCGGTCACGGGGGCCAACGGACACCTGAGCGCTCGAGCATCCGTTCGTGCGCCGCACGGCGACGGCGCATGAAGACCCGGGAGGCCGCCAACGCAATGAGCAGTGCCGCGGTCAAGCCGACGGCAACACGCAATCCTGTCGCGTGCAGCTCGCCGTTCACCAGCAGGAAGAGCAGGAAGACGGTGGGGATACCGATGAGCCACGGGCGCATGCGCTGCCGCCCCAGCGCACCGTAGTAGTCGATGACGATCCGGGCATGCAGCAGCCTCACCTCACTCCGCGCCCCCGGTAGCGTCAGCACAGGAACAGGCCATGCGCGCATACCCGGCAACCGACCACCTTCCAGCGCGCCGGGAAACCGCTCCCTCGTGCGATCGGCACGCTCGCGCGCGTCCGGCAAGGGTCGAAAGACGAAGAACGGTGTGCCAGAGTCCCGCAGTTCTGGGTCCGGGCCGGAGTAGCGGTAGCCGTACTGCTCGGCGATGTACGCGAATTGGGCGAACTTCCATAGCGACGGCCATGGGACCTCCGTCGTGAACGATGCTTCGGCTTCACCCGAGGCGGTCGGCGCTCGATGGGACCCGCTGGGCCGGCCCTCCGATCCGGTCTCACGCAGGAGCTTCCTGAGGTGACGTCGAAGGGTCACTTCTCCCCTTTCCCTGAGTTTCGAGAGCTGTCCGAACCCGTAGTCCCAGGAGTTCGCGAAGTCGTCACACGCGGATTCCAGCCCTCTGTGGCCTGTCTCCTTGGTGCCGGCGTCTTTCATCGCCTTCGACGCGCTCTTGCCGTACGGCGAGCCGTTGTGCGCGCTCATGTCCCTCGGCGAAGACATCGATCGCCTGCTCGACGACGGCGGATGTCGGCGTAAGGGCCCGCAGCCCGAAGCCGGCTCCCGCGGCGCGCTCGCCACGAGCCCGCAGGGACTCCAACTCCTCACGGGTGAGGCGGCGCCCGGTCGCTCCCGCCTCGGCCAGGATCTGGGCGTACCCCTCCAGATACTCGTCGGGTATCTCCCGCCTTGTCACCCGTCCTCCTGTGGTCCTGACGCGTTGCGAACGCTCTCCGGACGCACGCCGGACAAGAGTGTCAGACCGCGGGTGTGTGCGGTCGTGCGCGGATGTGCCGCTCCGATGTCGGCGGTGACGGCGGCCGTCACCCTGGCGGGACGAGCGCTACTGCCAGCGGGAACGGGGCGCCGCGCTCGCGTCGAGGTCCGGCATCAACAAGCCGTAAAGATTGCCGGATCACGGCAATGCGGCGTGGAGCATGTCCGGGCCAAGATGGGCACGGCAGAAACAGGGGGTGGCCTCGATGCCAGGGCCCGGCAATGGGCGCAGGCACAGGGGCTCAGCTGTCCGGTTGGGGGGTGAGGGCATGGCACGGGTGGGCGTCGCCGCCGTACAGCCCCTCACCTGCACCGGCATCACGCCCTCGGTGTCCGGACTTCGCGTACCGACGGCGCCCGTGTCGGGCCGGGGCGAAGCTCGCGCGCGTGCCGTTCCCGCCGGGCCGGTCCACGCTTACCGCGGGCGACGACGACCGGGCAGGGCGAGCGGTTCCCCGTACGACCCCGGCAGTCGCCGCTTCCACGGCTGAGCCGTAGCCGTCGCGCGTCACATCGGACGTTCCCGCCCCCAGTCGAGCGGGCCGCCCGCCTCTCAGCAGACCTCAAGGACTTCCTATGGATTACCGCACCCTGGGCATAGGCGTGCTCGTGTGCCTCCTGCTCGCCGCCGCCGTGCTGTTCCTCGTGGCCCGACTGTTCCGCAAAGTGGAGCAGGGCAAGGCCCTGATCGTCTCCAAGATGCGCAAGGTCGACGTGACCTTCACCGGGCAGGTCGTCCTGCCGGTGCTGCACAAGGCCGAGGTGATGGACATCTCGGTGAAGACCATCGAGATCACCCGGGCCGGCAAGGAAGGACTGATCTGCCGGGACAACATCCGCGCGGACATCCGGATCTCGTTCTTCGTCAAGGTGAACAAGACGGTCGAGGACGTGGTCAAGGTCGCCCAGGCGGTCGGCACCGCGCGGGCCAGTGACCGGAACACCCTGCAGGAGCTGTTCCACGCGAAGTTCTCCGAGGCGCTGAAGACCGTCGGCAAGCAGATGGACTTCACCGACCTCTACACCAAGCGTGAGGAACTGCGGTACCGGATCATCGAGGTCATCGGCGTCGACCTCAGCGGGTACCACCTGGAGGACGCCGCGATCGACTACCTGGAGCAGACGCCGATCACCCAGCTCGACCCGGCCAACGTCCTCGACGCGCAGGGCATCCGGAAGATCACGGAACTGACGGCCGTGGAGCACGTGCGCACCAACGAGGCCCAGCGCACCGAGGAGAAGGAGATCACCCGGCAGAATGTCGACGCCCGGGAGGCGATCCTGGAGCTGGAGCGGCGCCGGGTCGACGCCGAGAGCAAGCAGAAGCGGGAGATCGAGACCGTCCGCGCCAGGGAAGAGGCCGAGACGGCACGGGTGGTGGAGGAGGAGCGGCTGCGGGCGCAGTCCGCGTTCCTCAAGACCGAGGAACAGCTCGGCATCCAGCGCGAGAACCAGGGACGCGAGGTCGCGGTCGCACAGAAGAACCGCGAGCGGGTCATCGCCATCGAGAACGAGCGCATCGAGAAGGACCGCCTGCTGGAGGTCATCGCCCGGGAACGGGAGACGCAGCTCACGCGGATCGCCGCCGAGAAGGAGGTCGAGGCGGAGAAGCGGGAGATCGCCGACGTCATCCGTGAGCGGGTGGCCGTGGACCGTACGGTCGCCGAGCAGGAGGAGGCCATCAAGAAGCTGCGTGCCGTGGAGGAGGCGGAGCGGCAGCGGCAGGCCGTGGTCATCGCCGCCGAAGCCGAGGCGCAGGAACGGCTGGTCAAGGACATCAAGGCCGCCGAGGCCGCCGAACAGGCCGCCACCCACCGCGCCGCCGAGGAACTCACGCTTGCCGAGGCGCGGCTCAAGAGCGCCGACCTCGACGCGCGGGCCAAGCTGCGGCTCGCCGAGGGCATCCAGGCCGAGAGCGCGGCCGAAGGTCTGGCCGTCGTGCAGGTCCGCGACAAGGAGGCCGAGGTCATCGAGAAGGCCGGCCGCGCGGAGGCCCAGGCCACCGAGGCCCGGCTGCGTGCGGAGGCGGAAGGCGCCAAGGCGAAGGCACTCGCGGAGGCCGCGGCCGTCGGCGAGAAGCTGAAGGCGGAGGCGGCCGGCCTCACCGAGAAGGCCGCGGCGATGGCCGCGCTGGACGAGGCGTCCCGCGGCCACGAGGAGTACCGGCTGCGGCTGGAGGCCGAGAAGGACATCCGGCTCGCGGGGCTGGAGGTGCAGCGGCAGGTCGCCGAGGCGCAGGCGACGGTGCTGGCGACCGGGCTGGAGAACGCCGACATCGACATCGTCGGTGGCGAGACGGTCTTCTTCGACCGCCTGATGTCCTCCATCGCGCTCGGCAAGGGCGTCGACGGCTTCGTCCAGCACTCCGAGACCGCCCAGGCGCTGGCGAAGCCCTGGCTGGACGGCACGTCGAGCTTCACCGACGACCTCAGCCGCGTCCTCGGCTCGGTCTCCACGGCCGACGTGCAGAACCTGACCGTGTCCACGCTGCTGATGAAGCTCATGAAGACGGGCGGCGCCGACACCGGGGCCCTGGAGCAGCTGCTGAGCAAGGCCGGCGAGCTGGGCCTCGCCGACACCCGGCTGACGGCTCTGAACGGCAGCGCCAAGGGCTGACGGACCGCGGACGTGGAGCTGCCGCTCGGGGGACGGCGGCTCCACGACCGCTCTTTTCGACTTCCTGAGAGGGACTCATGACCACCGCCCTGGACACCGGTACGTACGAGGTGCTGCGTGACCGCCTCACCGCGCAGGCGGCCGAGCTGTCCCGCCGCGCCGAGGCGCTGAACGCCCGCCGGGTCGAGGAGTTCGGCTCCCTGCGCCTGGAGCTGGCCGGCACCGAACAACTGCGCACCGAGTCGCCGAGCGTGCCGCGTGACCTCGTGTCCGTCGGTGACGTCCTGCTCTTCGGGTACAACACCGTTCCCGGCCGCGGGGCGGAAACCGGCGTGGGTGACGTCTTCGCGCTGCACGACCGCGCCCTGAACCGACTGTCCGACGATGCCGTGCCCGGCCTGCTCGACGATCCCGCGTTCGTCCGGGAGTTCGCCGCCCTTCACCGGTACTTCCACCAGGCCCGGCTCCACCGGCTCCAGCGGGTCGAGGACAAGGTGCTCGCCGTCTTCCGCACGGGCGGGAAAGCGGACGACATCCGGGTCCTGCGCTGGGCGCTGACCGACGACGGCCGGGCGTCCTTCCTGGACGCGCGCGGCGACCGGGACCACGTCCTGCCGCCCGCGCACGACTTCGCGTGGACGGTGACGACCCGCGAAGACCACGTGCTGGGCCGGCACCCGCACGTCTCCCTCGCGGGTGAGGTGTTCGTCGAGACGCTGGGCGGGACGCTCACCGTCAAGACCGAGGACGACACCGAGACCGACGAGGGGGTGTATGCCGAGCCGGTGGCCGAGCCGCTGCAGTCACTCGCCGACGCGCACATCGCGTACGCACGGGTGGGTGCCCTGATCCTGGTGGACGTCCTGCCGTACAAGGAGGACACCCACCGCTACCTGGTCTTCAACACCCTCACCAGGACCGTCGTCCGCCTCGACGGCATCGGGCAGGCGTGCCGCCGGCTGCCCGAGGACCAGGGCATCGTCTTCCCCGGCGGCTACTGCCTGACCACCGGCACCCACCGGACGTTCGACGGCGTCGACACCGAGGGCCTGGAATTCGAGCGGGCCGTCCGCTCCCCGAACGGCGAGGACGTCCTCTTCGCCTTCCACGCCCGCGTCGCGGGCCGCAGTCTCCTCCTGCCCTACAACGTCATCCGCAAAGAGGTCGCCGCCCCGCTGTCCTGCCACGGCTGGGCCCTGTTCGACGACGGCTCCCTCCTGGCCCTGCGAACGGCCGACGCCGAGCCGCAGCGGGTGCACCCCGTGCAGCGGTGGACCTCTCCGTACGTCTCCGACACCCACGCCGCCGCCCAGCCGGCCGGTACCGGTCCGCTCGCCCGCGTCGGCAACGCCGACCTCGTACGCGGCATCTCCGACTGCCTGTCCGTCACGCGCGCGGTCACCGAGACCACCCCGACCGGCGAGGTGTACGAGGCGCTCGTGGCGGCCTGCGCACGGGTCGCGGACTCGCACCACTGGCTGGCCGAGGCTGACCTCGGCGCCCTGTACGAACCGCTCGCACAGGTGCGGGACACCGCACAGCAGGTACTGACCGAGTTCGAGACGGTGCAGACGCTCACCCGGCAGGCGGCCGACGCGCTCACCGAGGCGACGGCACGCGTCGCCGCCGTCGTACGGCGCCTGCGCGGCGAGGCACCGCGCGGCGCCGAGGCATGGGTGACCGGGCTCACCGAACTCCGGCAGGCACAGGGACACCTGCTCACCCTCAAGGACATGCGGTACGCGGACACCGACCGCATCGACGCGCTGGCCGCGGACATCGAGCACGACGTCGCCTCCTTCGGGCAGCGCGCCGTGACCCACCTGGCGCACGAGGACGCCTTCGCCGGCCATCGTGCCGACATCGAGCAGCTCGTCGCCGACGCCGAGGCGATCACCACCGTGGCCGAGGGGGAGCCCGTCGCGGCCCGCCTCGACGAGCACGCCGACAACCTGCGCACGGTGACCGACGTCGTCTCCGGCCTGGACATCGGTGACACCACCGTCCGCACGTCCGTCCTGGAGCGGATCGCCGAGGTCCTGGGAGGCGTCAACCGCGCCCGCGCCACGCTGGACGGCCGTCGCCGTGCCCTGCGGGACCGTGAGAGCCGGGCCGAGTTCACCGCGGAGTTCGCTCTGCTCGGCCAGGCGGTCACCGCCGCGCTCGCGGCGGCCGACACCCCGGAGAACTGCGACGAACAGCTCGCCCGCCTGCTCGTGCGGGTGGAGGATCTGGAGTCCCGTTTCGCCGAGTCCGACGACTTCCTCGCCGAACTCGCGGACAAGCGCGACGAGATCCACGAGGCGCTCTCCGCCCGCAAGCAGACTCTCGCCGACGCCCGTGCCCGCAGGGCCGAGCGCCTGGCCGAGTCGGCCGACCGGGTCCTGACCACGATCGTCCGCCGGGCGTCCTCGCTCACCGACGCGGACGCCGTCACCACGTACTTCACCTCCGACCCGATGCCCGCCAAGGTGCGCCGCACGGCCGACGAGCTGCGCTCACTCGGTGACCAGGTCAGAGCGGAGGAACTCGACGGCCGCCTGAAGACCGCCCGGCAGCAGGCCCTGCGCGCGCTGCGCGACCGCACCGACCTGTACGCCGACGACGGCCGCACCGTCCGCCTGGGCGGCCACCGCTTCGCGGTCAACACCCAGCCGCTTGACCTCACCCTCGTCCCCCAGGGCGAGAACCTGGCCGTCGCGTTGACGGGGACGGACTACCGCGCCCCGGTCACCGATCCCGACTTCGCCGCGACCCGCCCGTACTGGGACCGCCCGCTGCCCTCGGAGTCGCCCGGGATCTACCGCGCCGAACACCTCGCCGCCCGCCTGCTCGACGAGCACGGTCCCGCCGCCCTCGCAGCGGCCGACGACCTGCCCGCCCTGGTCCGTCAGACAGCGGAGGCAGCCTACGACGAGGGCTACGAGCGCGGTGTCCACGACCACGACGCGGCCCTGATCCTCGCCGCCCTCCTGCGCCTGCACGAGGGCGCGGGCCTCCTGCGCCACGAGCCGGCCGCCCGTGCCGCCGCCCAGCTCTTCTGGGAGCACGGCACGACGGCCGAGGAACGCGACGCCTGGACCCGCCGCGCCGTCTCCCTGGCCCGGGCCCGCGACACCTTCGGGCTCGCGCCCGCGATCGCCGACCTGGAAGCCGAACTGGCCGGCGTGACCGGCACGCGAGCGGCGGCCGCCTACCTCTTCGAGGAGCTGACGACCGGACCCGACGGCTTCGTCCTCAGCGCAGGCACGCGGACCCTGCTCGACAAGTTCCGCCGCACGGTCGGCGACTCCGCCTACGACGACGACCTCGCCGCGCTCACCGACCCCGCCGCCCGCAGGCAACTCGTCGAGGCGTGGCTGACGTCGTACACCACCGCGACCGGCACCGACCTCGCCCCGGGCGATCTGGCCGAGGCCGTGGCCGCCGAGCTGTGCCCGGGCCTGCCCCGCTACGAGTCGGACGCCCCCGTGACCGAGACCGTCGAGGGCCTGCTCGGCACCCACCCCCGGGTCCACGAACGGGCCCTGACCGTCCGCGTCGACGAGCTCATCGCCCGCGCACGGGAGTTCCGCACGCGTGACGTCCCCGCCCACCGGGCCTACCAGCGCCGCCGCGCCGCGCTGATCGCCGCCGAACGTGGACGTCTGCGCCTCGACGAGTTCCGGCCGCGCGTGATGTCCGCGTTCGTGCGGAGCAGGCTCATCGACGAGGTCTACCTCCCCCTGATCGGCGACAGCCTCGCCAAGCAGCTCGGCACCACGGGCGACACCAAGCGCACCGACACCGGCGGCCTGCTGCTGCTCATCTCCCCACCGGGTTACGGCAAGACGACCCTCGTGGAGTACGTCGCCGACCGGCTCGGCCTGCTGCTGGTGAAGGTCAACGGCCCGGCACTGGGCCACACGGTGACCTCGCTCGACCCCGCCGAGGCCCCCGACGCCACCGCCCGGCAGGAGATCGAGAAGATCAACTTCGCACTGGAGGCGGGCAACAACACCCTCCTCTACCTCGACGACATCCAGCACACCTCGCCCGAGCTGCTGCAGAAGTTCATCCCACTGTGCGACGCCACCCGCCGCATCGAGGGTGTGCGGGACGGCGAGCCGCGCACCTATGACCTGCGAGGCAAGCGCTTCGCGGTCTGTATGGCGGGCAACCCGTACACCGAGTCCGGCAGCCGCTTCCAGGTCCCCGACATGCTCGCCAACCGCGCCGACGTGTGGAACCTCGGCGACGTCCTCGCCGGCAAACAGGACACCTTCGCCCTCAGCTTCGTCGAGAACGCCCTGACCGCCAACCCGGTCCTCGCCCCGCTCGCCGGCCGTGACCGCGCCGACCTTGAACTGCTGCTCCGGCTGGCCGTGGGCGACCCGGCCGCGCGCGCCGACCGGCTGGCCCACCCGTACACACCCGCCGAGCTGGACCGGATCACCGCTGTCCTGCGCCATCTGCTCACCGCCCGCGACACGGTCCTCGCCGTCAACGCCGCGTACATCGCCTCGGCCGCCCAGTCGGACACCACCCGGTCCGAGCCGCCCTTCCGGCTCCAGGGCTCCTACCGCACCATGAACAAGATCGCCCAGCGCATCCAGCCGGTCATGAACGACGCCGAGCTGGCCGCCCTGATCGACGACCACTACACGGCCGAGGCCCAGACCCTGACCACCGGCGCCGAGGCCGCCCTGCTGAAACTGGCCGAGCTGCGGGGCACGCTGACCGCCGCCCAGGCCGGTCGCTGGGCGGAGCTGAAGGCGGCGTACGTCCGCACCCAGACCCTCGGCGGGCCCGAGAGCGACCCCCTCACCCGTGCTGTCGCCGCACTCGGTCTGCTGGCCGACCGGGTCGCTGCCGTCGAGTCGGCCATCAACCGAGCCGTCGACCCGCGCCACCTCATCGCCAACCCGGCAGCCCGGCACGCCGCCCGCCCGGGGACGAGGGTCGAGGACCTGACCGGCATTCCGGAGTCGGCGAGCGGTGCGCAGATGCCGGTCGCACGCGAGGAGGACGGACATGTCCGCCGGTCGTGAGTACGGCGTGCGCCGACCGGGGCGTGGGCCTGCGGGCCGGCTGACAGGCGTGGGCGCACTGGCTGCCGTGGCCGGGAGCGTGATGTACCTGCTGCCCGGTCCCGGCCTGCCCTTGCTGGCCACGGGAGTGTCGCTCCTCCTGGGCAGGGCGGCCCTGTGGCTTCTCGGACGGAGACACAGATGACTACGGGGCACACGGAGCCGCAGGTGTGGCGGGCGGGATGGCCGGCCCGCGTGGCCGCTGCGGGGTCATGCCTGTTGTTCCTGGCGTTCGTCGAGCGTCCCGCCGGAGGGACGCTGGCCGACCTGCGGCCTGGCGCCGTGTTCTTCGCGGCGTGGACGTCACTCGTTGCCGGTTGGCTGTGCTGCCGAGTGGGACTGTGGCGCGTCACCGCTGACCGGGACGGCGTGCATATCCGCAGGATGTGGACCGTGACGTTCCTGCCGTGGTCGAGGATCAGACGAGTGGAACTGCGGCGGGACGGGCTGCTCGAGTTCGTGGGAGCGACGGAGACTCCACTGGCGGGTCTGTTCCTGCCCTCGTGGGCCGACGGCCTGACGGGACGTCGAGGAGCCGGAAGCCGAGCCGCACAGAGGCTGACCGAGATGGCCCGAAACGCCGATCTGCGTCCGCGGGCCCGGGCAGGGCGGGCCGCGACCGGCTCGGCGTTCGCTTCTCGCGCGCTGCCACTGGCGATCGCCTTGTTAGCCGTAGCGGAGTGGACCCACCGCTGACCCGGCTGTGGTTTCCCTTTGCGGTCACTCAGAGCCGACGAAGATGTCTCCCAGATTTCTCCCAGGCGATCTCCAGGAACCACTCAGGGGCCCGACCCGCGCTGCGGATCAGGCCCCTGATCTGGTACTTCACTGTCGGGGTGGCGGGATTTGAACCCACGACCTCTTCGTCCCGAACGAAGCGCGCTACCAAGCTGCGCCACACCCCGATCGTCGCTGCTCTCGCGGCGACGTCGTTTACTTTAGCCCACCCGGAGCCGGAGACGAAATCCGGTTTTACCAGCGGCGGCGCAGGGGGTTCGGGCGGATGTGGTCGAGGGCCACGAGGAGGACGCCGAGGGCGTAGAGGGAGAGGCCCAGGAGGAGGGCGTTGCCGAGGACGCCCTTGTAGCCGTGCTGGTCGACGTCGAGGAAGGGGTAGAGGTACCGGTCCTGAGTGCCGGGGAGGAGGAGTTCGCCGCGGGCCAGGGAGAAGGCCAGGTAGGCCAGGGGGTAGAGGAGCCACGCGGCGGCCTGGCGCAGGTGGAGGCGGCCGGGGGCGGTGAGGAGGAGCCAGTCCAGGGCCGCGGCCGCGGGGACGGCGGTGTTCAGGAGGTGGCTCGCGGTCGCGTGCCAGCCGGTGCCCGCGGTCGCCGCCTCGGTCGCGAAGGGGCTCGACGCGTTGACCAGGAGCAGGTGGTGGACGAGGCCGGCGGCGACGACGTAGAGCAGGGCCGCTCCGGTGAGGGCGCCCGGCAGGGGGCGGCGGGCGGACCACGCGCGACGGGCCGAGGCGAGCATGACCAGGGCCAGCAGGACGCTGCTCTGGAGCGTGAAGTGGCTGACCGTCCTGGTGGCCGGGCCGCCCGTCGCCAGTTCGAGCGCCACGCCGGTGGCGGCCAGGAGTGCCGTCAGGAGTCGGAAGACGGCGACCAGCGGGCGGCGTACGGGCGTGATCACGGCTGTCGCCGGGACGGGGGAGGGCAGCAGGGTCGGCGGGCCGGGGACCGCGGGGAGGTCCGGGATGTCCCTGGGTATCGGGGCTGTCATGGCCTCAAGCTAGGCATGCCGGACATAGCGGGCTATGCGGGTGGGCCGTGTGGGTGACTTCCGACTCGTGACCCCCGGCTCAGGGCTATGCGCTTCCATGCGCTGGGCCCGGCGCCGGGCCC
>MUMD01000005.1 GCA_002155895.1 Streptomyces rochei | reverse complement strand
GTGCGCGGCGGCCGGACGGTAAGGGCTTCGGCATCCGTGCATCCTACGAGGGCCGCGCGGACGGTCGCCGAGCGGAGCGCGGAGCCGGCGTCACACCGGCCGCCGGGTGAACCTGACGGCCACGGCGTCGAGGACCCAGTCCAGACCGGTCGCGAAGGACGTGTCGGCGTCCACGTGCGTGCCCTCGTGCACGGCCTTGGCCAGCGCCGGGTAGCGGCCCGTGGCCAGCATCCCCGTGAGGTACGGCCCGCGGGCGCGCTGCCAGTCCTGCTCGGTCAGGCCCGTGGCGCGCTCGGCCCGCAGGTTCGCGACCTCACGCCGGATCGCGCCGATGAAGTAGGCGCTGACGGTCTCCACGGCGCGCATGGCGGTGTCGACGTCGGCGACGCCGTCGAGTGCGGCCAGCGTGGACTCGGACACGGCGAGGCCGTTCGGGCCCAGGGCCGGTCGGCCGCCCAGCAGGTCGGCCAGCCATTCGTGCCGGAGAGCGGTCCGCCTGGTGCGGTGGGCCAGGCCGCTCAGCGCCTCCCGCCAGTCGTCGGCCCGCTCCTCGGTAAGGATCTCCGCCTGCACCTCGTCGACCATGAGGTCGAACAGCTCCTCCTTGGTGGCGATGTATCCGTACAGCCGCATCGGGCCGGCGTTCAGCCGGGCGGCGACCTTGCGCAACGACACCGCCTCCAGACCGCCCTCGTCGGCCAGCCTCGCTCGACGACGTCGACACGGCCCACCCCGACCTCGCCCGGCTGGTCGGCGACGGTTCCCTGGCCGTGTACGGCGTGAACCGCGCTCTCGTCGCCCAGCGCAGCAGCGGTGGCCACCTCAAGGTGTACGCGCAGTTCCGCGCGCCGCTGGACCGGCAGGCGACGGCGACCCCGGCCGACGTCGAGACCGTGCGATCGGGTCTGCTGGCCCTCTTCGACGGCTGGGCCGATCCGGTCCTCGACCTTCTCCGCCGCGGCACCGCTTTCGTCCGGCGCCCGCTCCACGTCCTGCCCGTCTCCCACACCTGGCCCCATGTCCGCGGGGTGACCCTGCTGGGCGACGCCGCCCATCTGATGCCGCCGCTGGGGGCCGGGGCGAACCTCGCGCTGCTGGAGGGCGCCGAACTCGCCGAGGCCGTCGTCGCCGGTCCCGCGGATCCGGACGACGCCGTCCGCGCCTTCGAGGAACGGATGTGGGCGCGGGCCGGCAGGTGGGCGCAGCTCACGACGGCCGGCCTCGAGCGCCTGGTGAGTGCGGACCCGGCCGAAGCGCTCGCCCTCTTCGACCAGGTCCAGCCGTCCTGACCGGCGCTAGAAGGGCTCGGCCGCCTGGAGGAGGCCCTGCGGGAGGTAGGGGGAGACGACGCGCACGGCCCAGCCCCGGCGGCGGGCGTGGCACGCGAGGGCGAGCGCGTCGAGGTTGAGGGCGGCGTCCGCGTCGCTCGCGCGGTCGGCGACCTCGTAGTGGGCGCGGTGGGCTTCGAGCGCGTCGGCGAGGGCCAGATCGAAACTCTCCTCGTCGCCCTCCACCAGTTGCGACAGCAGCACCGCCGGCGGCATGGCGAAGCCCCAGTCCTTCGCCTTCTCGTCCTGCTCCAGTGCCCGCCGGGCGGCCGACTCCGGGTCGGTACCCGCCAAGTAGGCGTGCAGGGCCTCGCGGTAGGGGGCGAAGGCGGAGCCGTCCGGGCGGGCGAAGGCGGGCCCGGTGAGGACCAGCGGAGCCAGTGCGGCGACCGCGTCCGGTCGCCGGTTCCGGCCGAACCCCCGGACCCTGGGGCCCCGGCTCTCGTAGCCGGTGACCAGGGCGTGCGGGAGGTAGTCGGTGCGGACGGCGGGCGCCCAGCCCAGGGTCCGGTACGCGAGCGCGGCGAGAGCGAGGGGAACCAGCGGGATCAGGCTGCTCGGGGAGGCCGAGGGGCCCTGGAGGGCGGAGTGCCTGACCAGGAGGTCGGCCAATCCGGCGTCGAAGGCGTCCCGGTCCTCGGCGGCCAGGGCGCGCAGCGTGCGCAGTGCCGCGCTGTGCGGCCGGTCCAGCAGCGGCTCGCCGGTCTCCTCGGCGCGGACGCGGATCCGGTCCAGGGCCGCGTCGACGGCGGCGAGCCTGGCCTGCGCGCTCGGCGGGTACTCCTCGTCGTCGCCGGTGTCGTCCAGGACCACGGCCGTCAGTCCTGTGGCCAGTTCACCGACCGGCGTCCCCTGCGCCCGCTCGGCGAACTTCTGCCGGGCGAAGTGGAACGCCTCGCCGTGCCACTTGGCCCGGTCCCGGAGGGCGTTCAGGCACAGCGCGTCGATCCACTCCCCCGGTGTGACGCTCTCCTGCGGGGCGTCGTCGCCCGGGTCGTAGCTCATGCCGAAGTTCACGTACTCCAGGAAGACCTGGAAGCTGCAGTGCGGGTGGTACGCGGCGTAGGCGACGGCGCCGGCCGCGGCCTCGGCGGCGTCCTTCAGCGCCGCTCTGGCCTCCGACGTGTCGAGGCCGGGCGTGTCGACCGAGAGGGCGCCCAGGTAGTCGAGGAACTC
Organism: Streptomyces rochei; assembly: GCA_002155895.1. Classification (GTDB taxonomy): domain Bacteria; phylum Actinomycetota; class Actinomycetes; order Streptomycetales; family Streptomycetaceae; genus Streptomyces; species Streptomyces rochei. The sequence continues at coordinate 51,450 of MUMD01000005.1, read as the reverse complement.
CCCGGCTATCGACTGCCACTCGTAGGTGGTCATCCGGCCGGCCCGCGACATCGACCGCACCAGTCCCCCGATCCGGTTCGTGAAGTCCTCGCGCGCGGCCGACACGACGGCCGCACCCACCTGATGACGCTCTGTCCGCACTGTCCCGCTCCTTGATCAGCTCTGGTGGGGACAGCGTAGGTGCCGGGTCCGACAGGGACGTGGAACGCGCGGGGCGGGAGCCGGTGCGGACGGCGCCCGCGTGGCTCACCGGCGGCCGCCGAACTCCCAGTCGTGGACCTCGATGTGCGCGTAGCGGTCCGCGTCCAGGACGGCACGTGCGGCGTCCGGATCGGGGGCCTCGATCAGCGCCGCCGTACCCAGCCAGGTGGTCGCGTCGTCGGACAGCAGCGGCCCGTACGCGATCAGTCGGTCCCGGTCGGACGGCAGGGTGAGGTCGGCGGCCGGCCCCTCGCCGAAACCGAGCACCAGATACCGGTTCCCACCGGTCCGCCCGCCGGGGTAGTCCCACATGGAGCGTCCCAGCAGGTTGCGCCAACGGCGCACCAGCACGTCCCGGTAGGCCCCGGCCTGGTAGGTGGGCTCGTCGAAGGCGAACGCGCGGGCGGCGGCCGGATCGGGCAGGTCGACGATGTGCACACTGCCGGTGGGTGTCTCACCGTCGTCGGCGAAGGTCGGGCCGCGGGCGATCAGTTCCTTGGTGTACCGATCCATGTAGGACCAGTGCTCCTCCAGCAACTCCTCGCGCAGCGCGAGGGAGCCGGGGCGGTCTCGGTGGTAGCAGAAGAACTCCATGACCACAGATCCTGCCCCGGCGGGTGGCCCCGGTCCATCGCCGGTCAGGGACCGTACCGCTCAGCCCTCGTCCTCGTCGCCCTCGAAGAAGTCCCCCACCTCGTCGACGACTTCGGCGGCGACCATCCCGCCGACGACACCGACCGCCAGCCCGGCCGCGCCGGCCGCGATGGCCGTGCCCACGCCCGGGCCGGAGCGGTGGTGTTCCTCGTGGTGACGGTGCTCGCCGGAACCGTGGTGCTCGTGGTCCGCGTACGGGGCGGCTTGCCCGTACACGGGTGATGCCCCGTACGTCGACCGGTTCTCCAGGAGCCGGCGGATCCAGCCGTCGACCTCCGTGGTCCAGTCGCGGGTGTCGTGGTGGCCGACGGTGACACGGGTGAGCGCGTCATGGCCGGAGGAGAGGAGGCCGCCGCGCTTGTCGGCCTCCAGGACCACCTCCAGTCCCCCGGGGCCGGCCAGGAAGGTCAGCTCGACCTCGTTGATCTGGTGCGCGTACTGGGGCGCGGGGTGCAGCTCGATCTCCTGGTAGAAGGGCAGAAGCTGCCCCGTGCCACCGATGTGCCCGTACTCCAGGTCGGCGGACTTGAAGCCGAAGCCGAGCTGCCCGAAGGCCTCCAGGATCGCTTCCTGCGCGGGCAGCGGAGTGACGGTGAGCGGGTCCAGGTCGCCCTGGTCCTTCGCTCCGGCGACCGCGACCTCGGTGCGCACGCCGAGCACGATGCCCAGCGGCTGGCCGTACAGCTCGGTGACGGGTGTCTCCCAGGGCAGGGTGACGCCGAACGGCACGCTGCGTGATTCCCCGGCGGCCAGCCGGAACCCGCCGCCGACGGTGAACCGGTCGAAGACGACGGTGCCCTCGCTCTCCCCTTCCGCGTGCTCGGCCTCGACCCGGGCCACGAGGTCGAGCGTGATGTGCTCGATGTCGAAGTCGGCCTGTCCGCCCTTGAGATGCACCTGTCCGCCGAGTGCGCCGCCGGGTACCACCGGCGCCGGTTCCAGGACCGTGTCGATCGTGGGGGCGCCCACACCGAGCGAGCCCAGAAGTCGCTTGAACACCATCGTGGCGTCCACTCCTTGTATGTGCGTGCCTTCCAGGGGGTGGCGTCCGCTTCCGCACCGGCCCGGACCACCCCGAGGCTTGTTTCTACAAACGAGTAGAAGCATAGGGTCGTCCCGGCGGGCCGACGGCGCGCTACGGGCCGTCTCACCGGGAAAGGCCGAAATACGATCCCGCCGCGACGAGCAGACGTCGACCGGCCGCTCACAGCGGCCGGTCGGTGGGCTTTTGTCGTTCGGGAGGGGGTGGCCGGCAGGCCCGCGCGGGGCCCCGGACGCTCTCCGGAGATGGTGAAAAAAGGCTCGCGTACATCGGCGCGTGCGGGACCCGGCCGCGCGCGTTGCGGGCCGATGAGGTCGGATCGGCCGTGGCACGACTTCCGGCGATCGCCGGACGATCGTCACCGGACCCGGCGGTGTTCCCTGCCGGGGCAGGGCTCCGCGTCGTGGGTGTGGTCTCCGTCGGTCCCTAGTCGCCGAGTCCGAGGGCGGCCACTTGGTTCACGGTTCCGTCGGCGAGTCGGTAGGAGAGGCCGACGACCGCGCACCGGCCGGCGGACACCTCGTCGGCCAGGGTCGCGGAGCGCCCCACCAGTGCGTCGACGGTGCGCCGGATGTGCTCGTCGACGAACTCGTCGACCTCGGTGTACCCCTGGCTGCGCGCCGCGAGCACGCTCGGCATCACCCGCTCCACCACGTCTCCGATGTAACCGGCGGGCGCCACGCCCTTGCGCTCGGCTTCGGAGGCGGCGGTGACGGCGCCGCAGGAGTCGTGTCCGAGCACCACCACGAGCGGGGCGCCCAACACGTTGACCCCGTACTCGACGCTGCCGAGCACCTCGGCGCTGGAGACGTGGCCGGCGGTGCGGACGACGAAGAAGTCACCCAGGCCCCGGTCGAAGATGATCTCGGCCGCGAGCCGGGAGTCCGAACATCCGAAGAGCACGGCGAACGGGCGCTGGCGCGGTGCCAGCTCCGCGCGGCGGTCGGCATCCTGGTTGGGGTGCAGCCGGTCACCCCGGACGAAGCGCTCGTTCCCTTGCAGCAGTGCGGCGTATGCCTCGGCGGGCGAGGACCAACTGAGATCAGGCATACGGGCAACTTACCGGACCCCTCTCGGCCGGAGGCATCGGCCTCAGCGATGTTCGGGGACACCGCCTGATCGTGAGCGTGTCGATCGGCCGGATCGGCGAGCCGCTGGGTGCGGAGCACGGACGGCGGGGCGGGGTGTTCGGCACCCCCGGTCCGGGTCGGCCGGACCGATCGTGGTGAGCGGGTCACTGCCCGACACCGTGGGGCGGTGCGGCGGTCCGGCCGCCCGGGCGGGCCCCGGTCACACCGGCGCCGCGCTGCCCGACCGCTTGCCGTGCGGCCGGTCAGTCGAAGAGGTCGAGGACGTCCAGCGCCGAGCCGCCGTCGGCGGCGGGGCGGGACCGCATCGGGAGCGGTTCCGGACAGCTCTCCGTCGCGGCCCTCGCGCGGACGATGTCGGGCCCGCCGCACGCTTCGACCGCGAACGAGCCGAAGACCCGCGCGAACGCCGCCGGATCGCGGAACTCCACTCCGAACGCCCGGCCGTCCCGCAGCGGCACCCAGACCACCCGTTCGCTCCGGGGCCACTCCCGCACCGGCCGGTCGTCGGCGGTCGAGCGCCCGTCCAGCCACAGACGGGCCGTGTACAGCAGGTTCACCGTCTCCATCGGCAACCGTTTGCGGCGCACCCGCAGTTCACGCGTCGTCAGCTCGACGCGCTGGTCCTTCCTCGGGTACCAGATCACGCCGACCCCGAACGGCACCCACAGCAGGACCCCGATCAGCGGCCAGACCAGAGCGTCGCCCCACGACCGCACCAGGCCGCCGTCCAGCAGGTAGAGGGCCCCGAAGACCACGGCCCACTTCGCCGTCATCCGCCAGAACCCGCTGCCCTGCCGGTACAGGACCCGTCGCTTCCCCGTCGTCGCCATGCCCGCACATTATCCGTACCCCCCTCGCACGGACCGGGGAGGCCGGAACGCCGTGGTCAGGCGTCTGACCGGGCGGTCGGTCAGGTGTCTGACCAGGCGGCCGGTCAGGCGTCGCTGACGGTCGTCGCCACGGGTGTGCCGACCTCGACGGTTCTGCTGACCGTGCAGAGACGGTCGTGGGACGCCTGGACCGCCCGGGGCAGGATCGCGCGGGCGCGCTCCGCTCCTTCGTCGTCCGGGAACTCCACGGTGAAGGTGGCCTTGAGGTTCGTCAGGCGGTTGCCGAGGTCGTCACTGACCTTGTCTCCGGTGACCGTGACGGAGAACCGAGTGGGCTCCGCGTGACGCCCGGTGGCGATGTCGACGTCCACGGCCGAGCAGCCGCCGATCGCGGCCAGGAACAGCTCGACGGGGGTGAAGCCGGTGGCCTGGTCGCCCTCCGAGGCCGTACCGAAACTGATCGATCCGCCACGGGCGTTGGTCGCTACGAACTGGCCGCTGCTGGTGCGTTCCACGACGACGGAACGTTCCGAGTGTGCGCTCATGTCATCGACACTAGCCGTAGCGGGGCACGGTGCCGCATCGACGTACCGGCCGGGGACCACTGCGTCAGCGGGCAGGGGCCACCGGGACCTCGAAGACGAGTTCGAGGCCGTCCTCCTCGTCCCACTGCTCCCCGACCTGTACGAAACCGAAGCCCGCGATCGTGGCGAGGGAGGCCACGTTGTCCGGGCCGATCGCCGCCCGCACGGTGGTGACCCCCGGTTCCGCGGCCGCCCGGCGGAGCAACTCGGTCAGCGTGGCTCTGGCGTATCCCCGGCGACGGAAGGCGGGGTCGACGGAGTAGCCGATCTCCACCGTGCCGACGTCGTCGGGCGGTCCGTGGAATCCGGCGTGTCCGACGACCTGACCCCCTTCGCCGACGACCGCCTGCCGCACCATCCATCGCGCACGCTCCGGGTCGGCGGCCATCTGGTCGAGCCGGAACCGCCACAGCCACCGCGCCGCGTCCGTCATGAAGTACTCGGTCAGGGAAACCCCGGCCGTCCTGCCCGCTCCGGTCAGGTCACCGGCCAACAACGCGGACATCACCCCGCCGGACAGCTCGACGAAGCGCACCCGTGCCGATTCCCGCATCACCGCAGCCTCATCCCCGTGGAAGTTCCTGATCGCGCTCCGCCCTCCGGGCCGCGCGCCGACGCTTCACCCAACCCGTCCCGAGGGCGACCGCGGCCACCACGGACACCAGGATCAGGCCCAGGACCACGGTCACCACGGCGGCCACGACGATGATCACCCACCACGCACCATCGGCAGATTCCACGACACCCCCATCACGTCCCTCGGGCTGGACGCCGATTCCCCGGAAACGGTTGCACCGATGATCTCCGGCTACGTACGCTCCCTCGCGTATCGGGCAGCCGTTCGGCGCCCACGGGGGCCAGGGAGTGAGCAGACACATGCAGCCGACGTTCGTACTGGTACACGGAGCTTTCGCGAACTCCTTCTCCTTCGCGCCGCTCCAGGCCGAACTCGGCCTTCTCGGGCACCGCTCGGTCGCCGTCGACCTCCCGGGCCACGGGTTCGGGGCGACCTACACGCGCGCCTATCAGGCACCGCAGGATCTCGAGGGTCTCGCCACCGCTCCGGGCTCGATCAAGGGAGTCACGCTCGCCGACAACGTCGCACACCTCGTCGGCATCCTGGAACGGGCCAAGGAGAACGGGCCGGTGATCCTCGTCGCGCACAGCCGCGGCGGCTTCACGGCCACCGCCACGGCCAACGCCCGCCCGGACCTCATCGACCGCATCGTCTACGTCGCCGCCTGGTGCCCCGTCGACCTGGACGTCAACGACTACTACGCCGAGCCGGAGATGGCCACCGTCGACGCCGCTTCCCTGGGCCTGGCGATGGCCGGGAACCCGGCCGAACTCGGTCTGCTGCGCGTCAACTTCCGCACCGCCGACCGTGACGCCCTCGCCGCGTTCAAGGCCGCCTTCCTCGCCGACGGCACGGAGGAGGAGTTCCTGACCTTCCTCAACACCTTCCAGCCGGACGAGAACCTCGACGTGGGCACCTCCGCCGACCGGGCGCAGGCGGCGACCTGGGGCACCGTCCCGAAGACCTTCGTACGGCTCACCGACGACGCGAGCATGCCCCTCGCCATGCAGGACCGGCTGATCCGCGAGGGCGACGCGCTCACGCCGGACAACCCGTACGACGTCCGCACCCTCGGCGGCAGCCACCTGAAGTGGCTGGTCGACCCGGCACCGGCGGCCCGGGTCCTCGGGGAGCTGGCGACGCTGCCGACGGCGCGGGACTAGCGCCTCACCGGATAGCGCAGGTGGAGGGCACGGCGCCCCTGGACGACGATCGGATCGTCCAGGAGCAGGTGCCCCGCCGCCGGCTTCGCGAAGTAGGGAACGCCCTCGCCGAACAGCACCGGCACGAGGCTGACGCACACCTCGTCCACCAGTCCGAGATCGAGCGCCTGCTGGGCGATGGTGCTGCTCGCGAGGGAGACGTCCTGATCGCCGGCGATCCCACGGGCCCGGGTGATCGCGGCTTCGACCCCACTGACGAACGTCGTCGTCGGCCACCTCTCGGTGGCGTCCTCGGGTGCCCGGTGGGTGACCACGACGACGGGGGCGCCCGCCGGGTGCTTGTCGCCCCAGCCGTCCGCGATGTCGAACAGACGCCGGCCGGCGACGACCGCGCCGCAGTTCTCGGTCAGTTCCCGCAGCACCCGCGCGCCGGCGGCGTCGACCCGGAACTCCACGGTCTCGTTCGGGTTCGGCACGGTCACCTCCCCCGCCTCGTACCACTCGAACAGTTCCCCGATCCGGTCATGCGGATCCGCGACGAAGCCGTCCAGCGACATCGTCATATGGGTGAACACCTTGCCCATCACGGGTCTCCTCCCGCTCGCCGGGTCTCCTTCATGTCGACTGCACGCGACCGGGGAACTCATCGCCGACCGGCGAACCGCCCGCGGACCGATGAATTCGCCGGCCGCCGGAAGTCATCCCTGTGTTGTTCCCGCCCGCAGCGGACCAGGAGGCCGGCATGGAGAATCCGATTCGGCTGTACATGTCGATGTCGCTCGACGGTTTCGTCGCCGGTCCCGACGACCGGCCGGGGCAGGAGCTCGGACGCGCCGGTGGCCGGCTCTTCCGTTGGCTCGACGACCGGGAGTCCGACGGCCCGAGCGGCCAGGTCTACCGCGAGGCGCTGGCGACCGGCGCGGTGATCTCCGGCCGTCGGACCTTCGAACTCGCCGGGCGCTGGCAGGGCGATCACCACGACGGGGTGCCGATCCTCGTCCTCACCCACCGGGTGGACGACGGGGACGTGCCCCCCGGTCACGCGCGGTTCGTCACCGACGTCGAGGAGTGTGCCCGGCAGGCACGGGCGGCCGCCGGGGGCCGCCCGGTCATGGTCCACGGCGCGGGCGCGGCCCAGGCGCTCCTGCGCGCCGGGCTCATGGACGAGATGGAGATCCACCTCGTTCCGGTGCTCCTCGGCGAGGGCAGACGGCTGTTCGACCACCTCGGGGCCGACCACATCGAACTCGACCTCGTCCGACGCCTCGCCGACCGCGACGTCACCCACCTCCGCTACCGGGTGCGCCGCCCCGAAGAGACCGCCTGACTCGGGGCTCACCGACCCCGACCGCTGTCGGACGGGGCGGGCCGACGGCCTCCCGGGGCGCCCGCCCGCATCACCGCCCCGGACTTCTCCTGACCGCCGCCCCGGGAGCGGGAGTGGCCTGGCGGGGCGGGCGTACTCCCCGGAAAGCCCGGTTCGGGGCGGTGCCACGAGCATCGCGCTCCGGGGCCGACGTCGGCGTGCGGGACGGGTGCGCGGGTGCCGTCCCGCTCCCGTGCACCCGAGTGGCGGCACCGCCCGTGGTGTCCGGTCGGGACTCCGGAGCCTGGCGGTGGCGGGGCTCGGCACGCCGGGGCGGCCGGCTGAGTGTGATCTGCCGGACGACCTGCTGGAAGCAGATCAGCGACGCCAGGCCGGGCAGTGCCGCCGCCGCGGCGTCCGTCAGCGTTCTGGGCGCCTGCATGACGCACAGCACCATCGCGATGTGCGAGAACAGCAGGACGACGGCCCACGAGTGCACCGCGCGGCGCCGGTGCAGTGCCGTCCGCAGCACGGACAGCGATGCCACCAGCCACGGGCCGTACACCAGGAGCGGCCACCAGGCCAGGACGCCCGGCGAGGACCTGGGGTCGGCCGTCAGCCGCAGCGGCTCGTAGGCGGCCACCCCGCTGAAGAGGCTCACGGACGCCGCGATGAGGGCCGCCGAGGCGGCGATGCCCAGGCTGACGGCCCGCAGTCCGCCGATCGGCTGTCGGCGGTTCCGGCGGCGGGAGCGGCGCCGGGGGCGCGGCGGAGGCTCGTCCGCGGTCAGCTGCCGGGGATCCGGCGGTGGCGTCCCCGTCACCGGCGTCGGTGCGCGGTGCTCCTCCTCGTAGGCGTCGGGGACGTCCCACGCCTCGTGGAGGTAGGAGGCCAGCTCTTCGGCGGGGTCCCAGTCGGGTGGTGGTGGCGTGAGCAGTTCGCCGACCGTGTCAGGGGCGTAGGGGACGCCGAAGACATCGGCGGGCAGGAGGAACTCCGCGTCGGGTGCCCGGTGCCGGCCCGTGCCGTCCGGACCCGGTCGCCGGTCGAACGGCCCCTGGCCGTGGTGTGCGTGGGGTGTGCTCGGTTCACGGTGCATGAGGGAGTGGATTACCCGGCCCTGTGGTCTGTGGTGGTCCGTCGTGGCAGTCGCAAGGGGCGCTCTCCGCCCCGCGGAGCGGGGGTCCCGCGGGGCCCGGGAACCGTTTCGCCGCTGTTCTTGGTCACGATCGGAGTAACGGTTCTTCACATCCGCGGGTACGTGGCATTCGAGTGAACCGCGCAGCCGGCCGTCGCTCGCCCGCCGCGAGCACGCGGCGACTGGGTCACTCGGAGCCGAAGTAGAGCCGGAGGAACTCCTCCATCGCCGCGTCGACGCCGGCACGGTCGCCGGTGGCGAGCAGGTCGAGCAGCAGCCCGCGGACGGTGGCGAGGCCGACCCTGGCCCGGTTGCGGGCCTCGGCGGGTGTCGCCCCGGCCTCGATCTCGGCGGCCACCAGTGGCTCGAGCCAGTCCTCCACCAGCCCTTCGAGCACCGGTGCCGCTTCGGGGCGCCCCCGCAGCGCGTGTCCGCAGATCTCGAAGAAGAGCCGCTCCTCACCGGCGGCACCGGGATCGGCCAGCTGCCGCCACAGCAGCCGCGCGACATCGGCGGGCGAGCGGCCGGGCTCCGCGCGGAGCCGGGACAGCGACGCGCGCCGGCGCCGCTCCGACGTCCGGACGATCTCGACGAGCAGCTGTTCCTTGGTGCCGAAGTAGTGGATCAGCATGCGGTGGCTCACGCCTGTCGCGGCACCCAGACGACGCAGGCTCAGGTCCGCGATGCCGTGGGCCGCGACATGGTCGACGGCCGCCTCCACCAGCTGTGCGCGACGGTCCTCCCGGCGTCCCCCGGGCGGAACCGGCGCCCGCCGCGCATCGCCCGTCGCCGTCATGTCGCGACTGTACCAATCGGTACAACCCCCATGTACCGTTCGGTACATGAAGCCTGTCACCGTGTCGATCGGCGTACCGCAGACGCCCGAGCAGGTCTACGACTTCCTCGACGTCATGGCGCACCACGAGCGATTCACCGACCACTACCTGTCCGACTGGCGTCGCGGCGGCCCCGCCCGCGGCGTCGGCGCGCGCGCCACCGTCACCGCGGCGCTGGGCGGTACGAAGACCGGCGTCGCCATCGAGGTCGTCGAGGCGGACGCCCCGCGCCGCATCGTCGAGCGCAACGTCAGCGCGGGCGGGCGGCGCCTGGCCCACGGGACCTACACCGTCGAACCGCTGCGCGCCGGCGGGGCCCGCGTCTCCTTCACGTACGCCTGGGAGCGCACCCCGCTCGCCGACCGGCTGCTGGCCCCCGTCGTCCGGGCGACGATGCGGCGGGCCAACCGCACGGTCATGCGACGGCTGGCCGCCGAGCTGGACCGTCACGCGCCCGCCGGCGGCATGTGACGCCGGCAGGAGCCGTCCTCTTCGGGCGAGGAGGCACCCGGTCCGTCACCCGACCGCGGCTTCGACGGCGGCGGTGAACCGGGCGCGGTTCGGCGGTCCGACATCTGTCGCGCGGCGGCACACGGGTGTACGGTCTCGGGCCGATGGGCTTTGGGAGCGCTCCCATTGCGTCGTGTCCGCTTCGTTCGAGGAGGAACGCATTGAAACGCCTCTTGGCCTTGCTCGTGGCCGGCGCATCGACCGTCGGCCTGACAGCGCTCGCCGGGCCCCCGGCCCAGGCGGCGACGGGCTGCAGGGCCGAATACCGCGTCACCAGCCAGTGGGAGGGCGGCTTCCAGGCCGGCGTCAAGATCACGAACCTGGGTGACGCCGTGGACGGGTGGACGCTCGGGTTCACGATGCCGGACGCCGGACAGAAGGTCGTCCAGGGCTGGAACGCCACCTGGTCGCAGGCCGGTTCCACGGTCACCGCGCGCGGCGTCGACTGGAACCGCACCCTGGCCACCGGCGCCTCCGTCGACCTGGGGTTCGTGGGCTCCTTCACCGGAGCCAACCCGGCACCCACGTCCTTCACGCTCAATGGCGTCACCTGTACGGGGTCCGTCACCGATCCGCCGACCGACCCTCCGACCGATCCGCCCGCGACCGGCACCCCGGTCGCCGTCAACGGGCAACTGCGCGTCTGCGGTGTGCATCTGTGCAACCAGTACGACCGCCCCGTCCAGCTGCGCGGCATGAGCACGCACGGCATCCAGTGGTTCGGCCAGTGCTACGACGACGCGTCCCTGGACGCGCTGGCGAACGACTGGAAGTCGGACCTGTTCCGCGTCGCCATGTACGTGCAGGAAGAGGGTTACGAGACCGACCCGGCGGGCTTCACCGGCCGGGTGAACAGCCTGGTCGACATGGCCGAGGAGCGCGGCATGTACGCGATCATCGACTTCCACACGCTGACGCCGGGCGACCCGAACTTCAACCTGGACCGCGCCAAGACCTTCTTCTCCTCCGTCGCCGCCCGCAACGCGGACAAGAAGAACGTGATCTACGAGATCGCCAACGAACCCAACGGGGTGAGCTGGGCGGCCATCAAGAGCTACGCCGAGCAGGTCATCCCGGTGATCCGGGCCGCCGACCCGGACGCGGTCGTCATCGTCGGGACCCGCGGCTGGTCCTCTCTCGGCGTCTCGGACGGCTCCGACGAGAGCGAGGTGGTCGCCGATCCGGTGAACGCGACGAACATCATGTACGCGTTCCACTTCTACGCGGCGACCCACAAGGACAACTACCGCGCCACGCTGAGCCGGGCGGCGGCGCGACTGCCGCTCTTGGTCTCCGAGTTCGGGACGGTCAGTGCCACCGGCGGCGGTGCGGTGGACCGGACGAGCAGCGTCGCGTGGCTGGATCTGCTCGACCGGTTGAAGATCAGCTATGCCAACTGGACGTACTCCGACGCCCCCGAGGGCAGCGCGGCGTTCAGGCCCGGCACCTGCGGCGGCACCGACTACAGCAGCAGTGGCGTGCTGACCGAGTCCGGCGCACTGATCAAGAGCCGTATCAGCACCGCCGACCAGTTCCCCACGAGTTGAGGCGCCGGGGCTCCGGGGCGCCGGTGGGCGGCGCCCCGGAGCCCCGTGCGGCATGGAGAGCGGGGGCGCCTTGCGGCGCATCACCTCTCAGATCAGCGGAGTGGTGACCCGCTTCATCGAGGGACCGGAGGCGCACGACCGGATGGACCGGCTGGCCCACAAGTACCTGGGCAGCGAACGGTTCGAGTGGGCCATGCCGGGGGAGCAGCGGGTCGCGGTGATCGTGCGTCCGGTGAAGGTGCGGCACATCGTCGGGGTGGAGCGGTTCCGGCCCGGCGGTCCCCGCCCCGCGTCCTGACGGCCCGTCCGAAGCCGCAGCCCCGCGTCTCGTGACCGGCCCGCCGACCCGCGTCCGACCAAGTCCACTCGCGCGGTCGGCGCTCAGGCGTCGGGCGCGCGGGCGCCGGAGGTGCGGGAGTCATCGGTCACCGCCGCCGGAAGGGCGGGCTCGTCGAGCCCGAGGTCTCCCCGCATCGTCTCCCGCAGGTACTCCAGCGGCTCCCAGAGATCGTCCAGCCGCCTCCGCAACGCCTCCGTCGTCACATCCGGGCCCGCGGGACCGGCGTCCAGCCGCTGCACCAGCCCGTAGGTCCGCCGCAGCGCGCCGTTGACCCTGCCCACCGCCTCCAGAACCTCGTTGGAGACGATGATGTGCGCCTCCGCGTGCTGGACGACGTACGCGTTCCAGCGCTCGGCGAGGTCCGAACGCCGCGCCTCCGTGAGCGCCCCGTCACGCAGGAAGTCGTGCAGACAGGCGGCCAGTACGTCCCGGACCGCCCGGGTGGCCGCGCTGAACCGGATGTAGCCGGCGTGCCGTTCCGCGAACAGCCGGTCCCGCCGAGCCTGTTCCCGGTCCTCCTGCCGGTGACGCTCGGTGTGCGCCAACTCCAACTCGCGCATCCGCCGCGCGGAGCGCTGCGTGAACCACACCGAGACCAGCGAGACCAGGCCACCGACCACGGCCGCCACCAGCGCCAGAGTCGCCCCGCCCATCGGCATTCCCCCCATTCCGACGATGCCGTCGCTACCGCTGCATGATGGCGCATCACCGGCCTTCCCGCCCGGTGGATGCCGGAGGCCCGCCGTCCCGGACACCGCGCGCGGGCGCGCCGGTTTGCCGGGCTCCACGGACAGGCATGAGTCTCGGGAGTGGACGTGAGGCGACCGCGCCACCTCGCGCAGGAGACGACGGACGACCGCGAGACCGAGGTGAGGGACAGTGGTGACACGACGCACCGTGCTCATGGCCGCCGGCGCCGGACCGTTGGCGTCCGGCCTCACGGCGACGGCCTCCGCCACCGGCGGGGCGGCTGGTTCGGACGTGCTGGTGGTCGTGGAGAAGAGCGGTCACGCGGTCGGTTTCTACGACGTGTCGTCAGGCCGGCTGTCGCGGCGGGTGGCACTGCCGCAGTACCCGCACGAGATGGTCGTCGACTCCCGCAGGCGCTTCGCCTACGTCGGGCACTACGGAGTACGCATGTCCGCGAGCGTCGGTGAGGGCGGCTCGGCCGTCTTCGTCATCGACCTCGCCGGGCGTTCCCTGGTCCGGACGATCGACACACGGCCGTTCAACCGCATCCACGGCATGGGCATCGACGACCGCGACCGGGTCTACGCCCTGAGCGAGGAGAAGGCGGTGCTGCTCGGGTTCGACACGCCCGCCACCGATCAGGCCCCGACGAGGGCGGTGCCCGCACACGGGCTCAAGACCCACCTGTTCGCGCTCAGCCGGGACGGTGAACGGGCCTTCGTCACGGGCCTGCTGTCGCACACGGTCAGCCTCGTGCGCCCTCACGACGCCTCCGTACCTCCGCTGGTGGTGACTCCCGGCCAACTGCCCGAGAGCAGTTGCCTCAGCCGTGACGAGAGGACCCTGTACGTCGGAGCCCGCAGGAGTTCCGCCCTCGTCGCCGTCGATGCGCGCACCATGAAGGTGGTGCGGAGCCGGACGGTGGACGGGGACCCGCTGCGGGTGTACACCGTCGACGACGAGCGACTGCTGGTGACGGACATCGTCGGCCGCACCCTCACCCTGTACAGCACGACGCTGCGCCGCATCCGTTCGCTGCGCCTGGAGGGCATCCCGGCCGCCGTCTCCTTCCACCTCCACCGGCCCCTCGCCTATGTGTCCCAGCTGGACACCGACTCCGTCGCCGTGGTCGACCTCGACCGCTTCTCCGTCGTCGGCGGCTTCGGCACCGGCCCGGAACCGGACTCCTCGGCTCTGCTCCCGTCGGCCGCGTAGGAAGCGCGCGGGTCCCCGGGCCCCCCGGGTACAGCCGGGTCATGCGGGCGCATCCCGGTCGGGCAGTGCGTGCGCCAGGAGGAACTCGGTGGCGCCCGCGATCGCCTCGGCGTAGGTGCCGTGGACGGCCTCGGACTCCTTCTCCTCCTGGTCCGCGGCGGTGGCGCTGTACCACCAGGCGTCGGCGTCCGCGTCGTGGTGGACGACGGCGCTGCCGCCCGCGTAGTGCAGCGGGATGGATTCCCGGGTGTACCTCCCGACGACCGCGTGGGGCCACTTGAGGCGGGCGGACTGACGCTTGATACCGCCCCAGGCGGCCCCGAGTTGGGCGTAGCTGGCCCCGCCGCGGCCGGCGACGGTGGCGGCGCTCTCCGCCAGCCGGTCGACGGACTGCTTGGTCTCGTACAGCGCCCGGAGCAGCGCCAGTTGCAGGTCGGGGGCGGCCATGAGCGCGGGGTCGAGGGGCTTGCCCGCGGCGCGGTAGGCGAGCGCCCGGGTCGAGATCCGTTCGGCGAGGGCACGGGCCGCTTCGTGGACCCTGTCGTCCATGGCGAACGAGTCCTCCGTGGTGGGCTCGTTCCAGGGCGGCTCGACCAGCGTGGTGACGGTGGCCCAGAAATGCGTGTCGTTCTGGTCGGGGGTCGGAATTCCGGTCTCATCGCTCATGCGACAAGATTATCTGTCACATGCCCGTCTCGACAGTTTTTTATGTCATCAGCGACGGCGGCGACCGCTTGGCTCCGCTCTTCGAGCTGCGGGCGGTTTCCGCTCGGCGCGGCTCGGCCACGAGTTGCGGAAACTCGTGGCCGAGCCGGCCCAGCCGGCGTGAAGGTGCCGTTCGCCGTCACAGGGTCAGCAGCACCCGATGGGCGATGCTGGTGTCCCTCAAGGGCTTGAGCGCGAGGCGCACGAGCACCAGCGCGTTGTCGTCGCCCGCGATCCGGTTGGCGCTCAGCTCGCCGCAGGCCACACAGTGGTGGATGATCATCCACTCACCGTCGGGCCGTACCGACATGCTCAGCGCCTCCATCCGGCCCCGGCAGTCCGCGGCCCGGTCGCCCGGGACCCGTCGGTCGACGTGCAGGCTGGACAGACAGTTCGGGCAGTGATTGCGGTGCGTGGTGCCGGGCGCCTCCGGTGACACCTCCGTCCGGCAGCCCACGCACCGGAAGGCGTTCGCCCCGCGCCCTCCCCGACCGTGCAGGACGTCCTTGCTCCGCTGCGGCCGTCGGGTGGACCGGGTCCGTCTGTTCGGTCTGCCTCGTCCGGGCATGGTCGCTCTCCTCCCCCGGCTCACAGCTCGCCGAACACTTCGAGCGGGAAGGGCGGTTGGGCCAGGGGCCGCACGGCCATGCGCATCAGGATGAGCTGGTTGTCGTCCGCGCAGACGGGGTTGGAGGTCAGTTCGTCGCAGCGCACACAGCGATGGACGACCATCCAGTCGCCGGTGCGCAGTACGGCGATGGAGATCGGCGACATCCGGCCGTGGCAGTCGCTCGATCCGCCCTCGACGTGGTCGAGGACGTGCTGCGAGTGCAGGCAGGACGGGCAGTGATTGCGCCGGGTACCGTCGCCGGCGGCGGCGGACACGGTCAGGCCGCACCACGCGCAGACGAAGGTGCCGGTGAGGACGGTGTGGGACGTGCTGGAATGAGCCTTCTTGGGGTGGGACACCCGGTGTGCTCCTTGCTGAGTCGGTCTGTGAGGACAGCAAGAGCAGGCCGAGCGGCCTCGGCGAACGGACCCGCCCCGGCCGCGGCACGCATGCGGGCACGGCGGTGAGGGGCAGGAGCGGAACAGCCCGGAACGCGTCCGGTCCGGCCGGGAGCGGCGCGGGGTCGGACGGTCAGGCGGTACGGCGAGGCGCGCTCAGCGCGGGCCGGGGCATAAACATCTCATTTCCAGGGCGCTGCTGGGCCCAGAGCAGGTCGACGGAGCATCGCCAGAGTAACCACGCCCCCGGAGACCGTGCCAGCGAATTAACGGGCCGGACGGCGCCGCCGTCCGGCCCGCGTCAACCGGTGCCGAGGTTCCAGGAGTCGACCGGCGGCTCACCGGCCCGGTCGGCCACGCCGATCTCCAGCAGCGCGGTCGTCCCCTCCACGCCGAGGAAGACGAAGCTCGACGCGTCGAACACCAGGGCGGGGCGGGTAGTGCCGGAGGACGACAGTGCCAGGCCGGTGCCCGTCCGCCCGATCCGGTCCCGGACCCCGGTCTCCACTACGACGCCGGGTATCCGGCGCGCGGCCCGGTAGAGGGCCTCGCTGAGGCCGGGAACCAGGACGGCCGGTTCCAGCACGCCGGAGATGTACTCGAACACCGCCTCCTCGTGGGTCGGTCCCTGTCCTTCCGTCTCCCGGTAGAGGTGCGCGAGCAATTGCCGCGGGTCGGTGGGCAGTTCCCGCAGTTCGCGGTGGTCCGCGCCGCCGGACATGGCCATGTGCTCTGTGGTCGGCGCGTCCGGGTCGAGACGGGCCGCGGCGGTGGGCCGCGGCCCGGTGAGGGCGAGCCCCTCCCGTCTGCCTGTCACGGCGAGCCAGTCCTCGCGCTGGACCACCCTCGTGTCACCGCGGTAGGCCGCGTACTCCCCCGTCATCACGCGGCGTTCGTACAGGAACTGGCCGTCCTTCATCTCGATCACCGGCGGCCTGCCGACCGTCGTCGCGACCGCGCCCGGGCTCTGCACGACCTCGTGCCCGCCGCGCAGCCCGGTGACGACGACCGTCCCCGTCACCACGGTGGCCGCCAGGGCCAGCGGTGCCGCCGCCCAGACGACCAGGCGCCGGCCGCGCGGAGACCCGGGTGCGGCTGCCCGCTTCCTCCCTATCTCGCTCATCAGGTGCTGCCTGAGCACCCGGCGCCGCTCCGGGTTCAGCGCCGGATCGCCGGGGGCGGGCAGCAACTCGGCCAGTTCGTCGTACTCGGTCCCGCGGGGCCACTCCGGGATCATCGTCTTCTCTCCTCCGCGCACTGGTCCACTGCGCACCGGTCCTCTCCGGTGTGCCGTGCGAGCGTCGGCACACCGACCGACGGGTGCCGGGCCGCCGCGGGCATCCGCGCGCGCTCCGCGTCGGTCAGCGCCCGCAGTCGCTTCCTGGCCCGTGAGAGCCGCACCCGCACCGTTCCGGCCGTCACCCCCAGGGCCTCCGCGGCCTCGGCGGTATCGAGCCCCTCCCAGACACACAGGGTGAAGACCTCCCGCTCGGCGCGCCGCATGCCGCTCAACGCCCGCTGGGCGGCGACCAGTTCCTCCTGGTCGGCCAGCCGCTGCGTCACCTCGTCGGCGAAGTCCGGGACCGGTGCGGCGGGAGGGAGCCGGGCGAGGGCGTCCCGGTGCCGTCGGGCCGCGCGCGTCATGTTGCGCATGACGTTCGTCGCTATGCCGAGCAGCCACGGGCGCAGACTCTCCCCCTCCGCCAGCACCCGCTCACGCAGCCGCCAGGCCTCGAGGAAGGTCAGCGACACGACGTCCTCGGCCGTCGACCAGTTGCCCGTGACCCGTACGGCGTGCCGGTGGACGGTCGGGGCGAAGGTGTCGAAGAGTCGCCCGAAGGCCTCGGGGTCCCCGGCTCGGACACGGTCGCGCAGTGAGTGCTCCACGTCTGTGACTGTCCGCAGGACGGGAGGCGTGTCAGTGACGTGCGTCATACCGTTCGGTGGCCGGAGGATGCCGACCCGTCATGTGACCGGGGACACGGTAATCGCCCCGGGTGTGCGGACAGTCCGGAGTGTGACACGCACCTCCGACCTCTCCCGCCCGATACGGGCGGCGGCACCGAAGCGACCCGTCCCGACGCTCCGCCCGCACCGACGCGACATCCAGGGGCTGCGCGGTCTGGCCGTCACCCTCGTGGTGCTCGGGCACGCCGGACTGCCCTGGCTCGCCGGCGGCTACGTCGGTGTCGACGTCTTCTTCGTCATCTCCGGCTTCGTCATCACCTCCGGCCTGCTGCGGGAGGCCGAGCGGAACGGTTCCGCGTCCTTGCGGCGGTTCTACGCCGCACGCGCGCTGCGCATCCTCCCGGCGGCGTCCCTGGTCTGCGTCTGCACCCTGGTCGGCTGCCGGCTCTTCGCCTCGAAGATCCGCTACGAGGAGTTCCTGCACGACGCGCTGGCGGGCGGCCTGTACGTCATGAACGTGAACCTGGCGGTCTCGGGGACCGACTACCTCCAGGAGGGCGGCGCGCCCTCGCCGTTCCAGCACTTGTGGTCGCTGTCCGTGGAGGAGCAGTTCTACCTGCTGTGGCCCGCGCTCCTCCT
Organism: Streptomyces rochei; assembly: GCA_002155895.1. GTDB lineage: Bacteria > Actinomycetota > Actinomycetes > Streptomycetales > Streptomycetaceae > Streptomyces > Streptomyces rochei. The sequence goes on along the minus strand of MUMD01000005.1, from coordinate 33,466 downwards.
GGTGACCTGGAAGGCGGTGCGGCGCCCGTGGCTGAGGGTGCTGCCGCCGGCCGTGCTCTGTCTCGTGTCGTACGTCCTGAGCGTGCGGACGACCGCCGCCTCGCCGTCCTGGGCGTACTTCGGCCTGCACACCCGGCTGTGGGAGTTGGGCGCCGGTGGCCTGCTGGCCCTGTGTGCCGCGGCGCCGACCCGGCTGCCGCGTGCCGTCGCCGCGGCCGGGTCGTGGCTCGGGCTGTCCGCGATCCTCGCGTCGGCCCTGGTGTACGACGCCGACACACCGTTCCCCGGCCACGCCGCCGGCCTGCCCGTCCTCGGCGCCCTGCTGGTGATAGCGGGCGGCTGCCGGCCGTCTCCGTCCGGTGCCTCACGGCTGCTCGGGCTGCCTCCCGCGACCTGGGTGGGAGACGTCTCGTACGGCTGGTACCTGTGGCACTGGCCGCTGCTGGTGCTCGTCCCCGCCGCGCTGAACCGCACGGCCACACTCCCCCTGTCCCTCCAAGTGAGCGCGGTGGCGCTGCTGCCGGCCTGGGCGTCGCTGCGTCTGGTGGAGAATCCGGTGCGCTTTCGCACGTCGCTGCGGGACAGGCCCGGGGCGGCGCTGGGGCTCGGCCTCGGTCTGACCTCCGGCGTCGTGTGCTTCTGCCTGGTCGCGGCGTCCTTCCCGCCGACGATCAGCTCCGGGGTGCGCTCCCCGGCGCTGGCCGAGAGCCTCGCGGCGGCGCGCGATCCCGGCGACCGGCTCGCCCGGCTGGTCTCCACGGCCGGGAACCGGTTGCCCGCCAACCTGTCCCCGGCGCTGCCGGACGTCAAGAAGCAGCGGTCGGCGGTCTACCGGGACGGCTGCCACGTCGGTTACGGCGCCACCCGCTCGCCCGACTGCGTCTACGGGGACCCGGACTCGCGGGAGGTCGTCGTCCTCTTCGGCGACTCGCACGCGGCGCAGTGGTTCCCGGCACTCGACCGGGTGAGCCGCGACAACGGGTGGAAACTGGTGTCGCTGACGAAGGCGTCGTGCAAGACCGCCGACATCACGACCCGCTCCGGCGGCAGCGCGTACACGTCCTGCGACACCTGGCGGGAGGAGGCGCTGCGGCGGATCACGGAGCTACGGCCGATGCTCGTGGTGGCCGCCTCCTCCGAGGCGGCGGAGCCGGTGCACCGGATGTCGGACCCGTCGCGGGAGTGGACGCGGGGATACGAGCGCGTGTACCGGCGGCTGGCCCGTGACGCGGGCGCGGTCGCGGTGCTGCTCGACAGTCCGTGGCCCAAGGGCGACGCCGTGGAGTGCGCGGCGCGGCATCCACTGCGGCTGGGCGAGTGCGAGGCCGACCAGCGGGACGCGATCAGGTCGCCCACCCTCCGAAAGGCCGGCGAGACGGCGGCCCGCCGGGCCGGCGCCGAGGTCGTCGACCCGCGGCCTTGGCTGTGCCCGCCCCGGGGCGGGTGCCCCACGGTCGTCGCGGACACCTTCGTCTACCGCGACGAGAGCCATGTGGCGGAGTCCTACGCCCGGGCGCTGGCCCCGGTGGTACGCGAGGAGTTCCGGAAGCTGGGCCTTGCCTGACGAACGCGCTACGGCGAGCGGAGCACGGCGACGCCCAGCGGCCGTTCCCCGGCGGGGAGCCGCCGGGTGTCACCGGTGGCGAGGTCCACGACGCTGATGCCGTTCCAGTAGCCGTCACGCGTGAAGCCGCCGGTGACATAGGCGGTGCGCCCGTCCGCGGAGACGGCGACGTCCTCGTGCGGCCCGTCCAGCGGGATCACCCTCTCCTGCCCGTCCTTCGTACGGACGGTCAGCGACGGCCCCGCGTCCTCGGAGGGGTCGATCGGGCCGGTGCCGACGACCAGCAGGGTGCCGTCGGGGGTGGCGGTGACGCCGTGCTGGTGGGTGTCGGCCGTCATCCGCTCGACGGCCGACCGGCCGGTCTCCGGGTCGAGCACGACGAGCCTCTCCCCCTCGAACGGCAGCAGCAGCCTGCCGTCCGAGGGCCGGACGGCCGCGTAGTGCGGTTTCAGCCACGAGCCGAGACCGCCCTCGGTCCCGTACGGCGCGACCTCGATACGGCGGGTGTCCTGGGTGCGCGTGTCGACGACGGTGACGTCGAAGGAGTCGTGGCCGGTCGCGTAGACCTCGCGGCCGTCCCGCGAGACGTCCACGTCGAAGGGGCGGCGGCCCACGGCGGTCGTGGCGGTGACCTCGCGGGTCCCGGTGTCGATGATCTCCAGGGTCCCGTTGCCGGAGGGCACGTTGACCCCGACGTACACGTGCCGGCCGTCGGGGGCGAGGGCGATGCCCATGCCGCCGCCCCGGTACTCGCCGCCGGTGACCGGGCCGAGGCCCGCCGTCTCGTACGGGACGAGGTCGAGGCGTTCGCGGCGGTGGGTGTCGACGACGGCGACGCCCTCCGCGGTGGCGACCCAGGCGCGGCCGTCCTCGCCCACGACGAGGCCGTAGGGTGCCTCGCCGACCTCCACCGAGTCGACCGGTCCCGCGTCGGGGTCGACGAACGTGACGGTGTCGGCCCCGAAGTCGGCGACCAGCAGGGTGCCGTCGGGGGTCCTGCCGGACGGTTCGGGGCGGGGCGCTTCGGGAGCGGGCGAGGCGGGTGCGGCGCCGCCGCTCGCCCCGGCGGCCGTTCCGTCCCGGGTGCCGGCGGTGGTGCAGCCGGCGACCAGTGCGACGGAGGCGAGCCCCAGGGCGGCGCCGCGGACGACGCGCCCCCTCGTGGTCCGGCCCCGTGCCGTGGGGCGCCTCAACGGACTGCCCTCAGCAGCGCCGCGATCCCTTCGAGACCGCGGCGCTCGGCGTGTTCCAGGGCGGTGGTGCCGTCGGCGTCGGGCAGGTCCGCGGTGGCGCCGGCGGTGAGGAGCAGTTCCACGATCTCCTGGTGGGCGCGGCCGGCGTCGCCGAGGATCACGGCTTCGAGCAGGGCGGTCCAGCCCAGCCGGTTGACGTGGTCGACGTCGATGTCGGTCTCGCGCAGCAGCGCCCGGACGTAGTCGACGTGTCCGCGTTCGGCGGCGGGGATGAGCGAGGTGCCGCCGAAGCGGTTGGTGACCGTCAGGTCCGGCCGCGCGGGCAGCAGCGCCCGCATCATCGCGACGCTGCCGGTGACTCCGGTGACCAGCCACGGGCTGTCGTCCCGATCGTCCTGGGCATTCGGGTCGGCGCCCGCCGCGACCAGTACCTCGGCGGTGGCCACGTGGTCGTGGAGGGCGGCGAGCAGCAGCGGTGTCCGCCGGTGCGGGTCGCGGACCTCGGTGCGGGCGCCCGCGGCGAGGGCGAGCCGTGCGGCGGCGGCGTCGCCCGCGGCGGCCGCTTCGAGCAGGGCGCGGTCGGGTGGGTTCATGGCGGCTCTCCTGGTGGCCGTGGACGCCCCCGGCAGAGGCAGTGCGGCCAGGGTCGATCGGGTCCTGGACAGGCCGGCCGCGGTCGCCGTGGCGAGGCGGACGCCGGTCGCGTGCATCCGGGTGACCGCGACTTCGACGGCGGGCGGCAGGGGCATGCTGTTCATCCTCCTGGGTGACGGTGTCCGGTTCCGGGGCGGTGGCCCGCCGCCGGGGCGGGCCACCGGATGCCCGCACGGTTCGGTCGGGGTGTTCACACCGGCGCGGCTGCGCTCCGTCACCTCCTGACGTCCTTCCTCACGTGCTTCGTCCGTGGTCGGTCTCCCAGGGGGTGGGGTGCGACCGGCCGGTCGCCGTACAGCCCGGGAAGGCGGGCTCGTCCACCGGCCGGCCGGCCGACTGGCGCGGCGTCCGGCGCCGGCTCCGGCTCCGGTATCGGTATCGGTATCGATCCTGCGCCCCGGACCGCCCCCACCGCCTCGACGGACCGGGTGGACAAGGCGGGCCGAGCGGCTGATCCCCGTGTCGTCCGATCGGCTGACCGAGGGGCCCGCCCGATCGTGTCCCCCCCTGTCCCCGGAGCCGTCGCCGAGCCCGACCGCCTCGTGCGGGGCGGGCTGCCCGGCACGGCGCATCAGCGGTGGCCGGTCACCGGTGCGGGGCGGAGACTGTTCGTCACTGCTCCCGCTGTGCGCCGCTGGAGGCCCGAGCCCCCATGGACCATCTTCCCCCGGTGCCCGACGCACGTGCCCGCCTGGAGTTGGGGGCGATCAAGGGGTTGCTGCAGGCCCAGCGCCGACGCATCCGGTCCTACACCCGCGACCACCGCCCCGACCTCGAGGCGGCTCCCGACGCGCCCTGCCCCGCACCGGTCGCGTCCCCGTCCGTGTCCCCGACGGGGCAGCAGGTCCTCGACGCCCTTCCGGTACCGGCCCTGCTGCTGACACCCGTCCTCGGCGACGACGGCGAGATCGTCGACGCCCTCTGCGCGAGTCACAACGCGGCGGCCGTCGCCTATGTGTCGGAGCGGCTCCCTGAAAGCGCGCTCTCCCGGTGGTGGGGGACCGCGTCGCTGTACGCGCGGTTTCCCTCCCTGCGCCGGACGCCGGTCGCCGGGATGATCAACCGTGCGTACCGTGAGCGCGCGAGCCAGGGCCCGGAGGCCGTCGAGTGGGTGGCCGGCGATGCGCCGGGTCCGGTGCGGCTCGTCGCCGAGGTCCGTGTCAGCCCTTGCGGCGACCAGCTGCTGCTCGACTGGCAGCCGGGCAACCTGCATCGCATGGCCACCGCCGCCCAGCGACTGGTGCGCACGTGCTGGGCGGAGTGGAACCTCGGGGACGACGGTGTGGAGCCCTCCCTCGGGTTCCGCCAGCTCCTCGGACTGGCGGACGACGCCCCACTGCCGACCCTGTCCGACGTGGCGGACGCCGTCACCGCCGACAGCCTGCCCGGCTTCTACCAGATGCTGTACGACGTCATCCTGCGCAAGCGGACCGCGGACTGCACCCTGCGCATGCCCAGGATCGACCGGATCACCCGGTTGACCGCCGAGCCCGTGCGGATCGCTCCCGGCAGCCTGGTCTGGGGCGTCCGCGCCGTGCTCACCGACGTCACCGCCGAGCAGCGGCGCCGTGAGTCGGCGCGACGCGCGGAGCGGGAAGTCCTCCACCAACGCCGGCAGGCGAGGACGATCCGGGAGGTCGCGGAGGCCCTGCGGGAGGCGGTGCTCCCGCACTTCCACGACGAGCTGGCCGCCTACGGTCTCCAGGCCACGGCCGTGTACCGGCCGGACGCACGCGAGGCCGGCGTGGGCGGCGACTGGTACAAGGCCCGCAAACTGCCCGACGACCGGCTCCTCATCGCGCTCGGCGACGCCAGGGGACACGGGCTCTCCGCGGTCACCCTGATGGCCAAGCTGCGCTACGCCCTGGCGGGGCTCGCCTACACGGAACAGCCGGTCGAGCAGCTGGCGTACTGGCTCAACGAGACGGCCTGCGCCGACGGCATCGAGTCCACCGCCACCGCCGTCATCGCCAGCTACCACCCCGAGCGGCAGCTGCTGCGCTGGGTGTGCGCCGGGCACCCCTGCCCGGCGCTGGTCCGCGACGGGCGCGCCACGTCCCTGCCCTTCCCCGACGGCGGACCGGGGCTCCCCCTCGGTGTGCTGCCCGGCACCTGCTACACCGCAGCCGAGACCTCGTTGCGGATCGGCGACATCGTCCTCATGTACTCGGACGGCCTCACCGAGCGCCGGGACAGCGACCCGGACCTGGACACCCGGCGCTTCCTGGAGGCCGCCGAGTCCGCCTTGCGGAGTTCGGACCCCGGCACGGACCGGGAGGGGCTGCACGCCTACGCCGAGAACCTGGTCGCGCGCCTGGACGGCCCGCACCGTGCGGACGACGCCACGCTCCTGGCCCTGCGCCGGGTGGAGCCGCCCGGCGGTGCCCGGCGCCATTGACGCGCGTAGCCCGCTCCCGCACGCTGGGCTTCGGTTGTTGTCGACTCGACGGTCGGGAGGCCGGGATGTTCAGACGCGTCTCACGTCTGCTTCTCTCATTTGTCATGCTCATGGCTGGCGCGGTGGTCGGTGTGGGTGCCACCGCCGGCACGGCGCACGCCGACTCCTGCTACACCTGGAACCGCACCCTGTCCCAGGGATCCTCGGGCAGCGACGTGACCCAGCTGCAGATCCGGGTCGCCGGCTGGGTGACGTCCGGTGAACGGCTCTCCTACGACGGCCAGTACGGCGCGCGGACCGCCGCCGCGGTCAAGAAGTTCCAGGCCGCCTATGGGCTGAGCGCGGACGGGGTCGCCGGCCCGGCGACCTTCAGCAAGATCTACGCCCTCCAGGACGCCGACTGCACGCCCGTCCACTTCACCTACGCCGAACTCAACAAGTGCAACTCGGACTGGTCCGGCGGCGCCGTCTCCGCGGCCACCGCCAAGTCGAACGCGCTCAAGACCATGTGGAAGCTGGAGGCGATGCGGCACGCCCTCGGCGACGTCCCCATCACCGTCTCCAGCGGCTTCCGGTCCTACGCGTGCAACAACGCGGTCGGCGGCTCCGCCACCAGCCGCCACCTCTACGGCGACGCGGCCGATCTGGTGGGCTCGCCGTCCCTGTGCCGCCTGGCCCAGCAGTCCCGCACGCACGGCTTCTCCGAGATCCTCGGCCCGGGCTACCCCGGCCACAACGACCACACCCACGTGGCCTTCGACCCGTCGCCGTACTGGTCGGCTCCCACCTGCGGCATCTGATCCCCCGGACGGGCCCGGACGGTGGGCGCCGCGGCACCCGACGGTGTCGGGCACCGGCCGTCCGGGACCCGCGTCTTTTCCGGAACCGACGGCGCCGGTGGCAGAGTGGAGGGAGTTTTCCGCTCTGTGGAGGTAGTCCCGCATGCGTCTGCTGCTCGTACGTCATGGCCAGACACCGTCCAATCTCAAGCATCTGCTGGACACCGGCGCGCCGGGGCCGGGTCTGACGCCTCTGGGACAGGAGCAGGCCGCCGCGCTGCCCGAGGCACTGGCGACGGAGCGGATCGGCGCGCTGTTCGCCTCCACGCTGGTGCGGACCCAGCTGACCGCCGCCCCGCTGGCGGCCGCGACGGGGCTGGAGGTCCGTGTCCGGGACGGGCTCAGGGAGGTGGCCGCCGGGGATCTGGAGATGCGCGGCGACGAGGACGCGGCGGCCGTCTACATGTCCACCGCCTTCGCCTGGTCCGCCGGCGACACCGGCCGCCGGATGCCCGGCGGCGAGAACGGGGTGGAGGCCCTGGGCCGCTTCGACGCCGTGGTCGCCGAGGCGGCCCGGACGGGGGCGGACACGGTGGCCATGGTCAGCCACGGCGCGATGATCCGTACGTGGGTGGCCGCCAGGGCGGACAACGTCGACGTGGAGTACGCCGCCGACCACCCGTTGGGCAACACCGGCGTCGTCGTGCTCTCCGGCTCGCCCGACCGGGGCTGGCGGGCCCTCGTGTGGGAGGGCAGGCCGCTCGGTCCGGAAGGGGACTTCCCCGCGGACAGCGGTCCGGCCGGCGAGGCCGCGCCCGGGGCCTGAGGGGCGCCGCTCCTCCCGTCGCGGAGCCGACGAGGGCCGTCCCCGGCATGTGAACGGATTCAACGGGCACATGAACGGTCCACGACGGGAGGGGAAAGACGAGCATGACGACGCAGATCGAGTGGTCCGGGACGAAGCCCGGCGGGTGCGACGCGTGCGCGGGCCACGACGCCGAGTCGCCGGAGGACGAGGCGCCGGAGACGCCGCGTGAGCGGGTCAACCGCCGCTGGAACGAGATGATGCAGGAGACGCGGGTCGCCCAGACGGGGGTGCAGATCCTCTTCGGCTTCCTGCTCAGCGTCGCCTTCACCCCCCTCTTCCACGACCTGGGCACGTTCGACCACGCCGTCTACGTCGTCACCGTGATCTCGGGCGCCACGGCCACCGCCTGCCTGATCGCCCCCGTCTCCATCCACCGCTTCCTGTCGGGACAGCGGATGAAGGACGAGATGGTGGAGGTGGCCCACCGCCTGATGATGTGCGGCATGCTCCTGATGGCCGTGACCATCGGCTGCACACTCCTGCTCATCCTGCACGTGGTCGTTCCCGGCTTCATGGCGAAGCTGCTGGTCGGCGGCGTGATGGTGTGGTTCGCCCTGGCGTGGTACGCCCTGCCGCTGTGGCTGCGCCGCCGCTCCGCCCGCCGCCAGGAACCCCGGTCTCCCGAGTGACGGCGACGGCGTTCGTCGCCCCCCCGGATCACCGCGGCGGACGCGGGGTGACGACGACGGTGACACGCGCGCCCGGACGCGCGGCCAGCCGCACGGTCGCCGCGCGGTCCTCCGGCAGCGGCCCGGAGCCGGTGCGGGCGGCCCCGGCCGCCTCGACGCGCCAGCCGCCCGGCCGGGGCGGCAGCGAGACCTCGGTGACGCCGTGCCCGGCCCGGTACGACAGCCGGTACGTGGCACCGTCCGGCTCGTACGCCTCGGCGGTGATCCGCCCGGCGACCGCCGGGGCGTACGGCGCCGCGGTCTGCTCCTTGTTGGTCCGGAAGCGCCCCTCGGCGTCCACGGCGCAGTACCCGCCGCCGTAGCACCAGACGTACCCCGCCCACCCGGAGGTGTAGCGGTTCAGGGACGTCAGGGCGTCACGGTAGAAGCGGCCCATGTGCGGCAGGGAGTTGTTGAGCGGGCCCCACTCCCCCACCACGACGGGGACCCGGTGGCGGCTCGGGTAGGCGGTCACCGCGGCCTCGTACGCCTCGATCCAGCCGGCCGAAGGGTCGTAGTCGGCACCCGCCTCCATGGCCGTGTTGTAGAAGTGGGGCGCGTACACCGCCTTCGGGTCGTCGATCCGGCCGAGGCCGGTGGGGACGCCCTCACCCACGATGGGGGTCGGTTCGAAGAAGATCCAGGAGTCGTCGTCCACGGAACGGACCGCGTCGGCCAGGCGGTTGTAGAGGGGCGTGAGCTGTGCGCGCTCGATGCGGCGGGCGGCCGTGGGCAGGTCCTCGCCCGGCGCGATCTCCCCCATGGGCTCGTTGATCAGGTCGTAGCCGAGGACGGCCGGGTGGTCCCCGAGGCGGTCGGCCAGCACCCGCCACATGTCCGCCTGGGCGCGCCGCAGGTCGGGGTCCTCGTAGAGGTGGGTGAACGCCCGCTGCACGGCCGGTTCGAAGTACTCGGCGAACCAGTCGTCGGGGTGCGGGGTGAACGGCAGTCCGTCGGTCCTGGTGGCCCACTCGGGGATGCCCCGGTGACCGAACGCGGGCCCGAAGACGTCCTGGTGCGCGTCGATCAGGACGTGGACACGGTGCTTGTGCGCCCAGTCGAGGATGCGTTCGATCTTGCGGAGGTACGGCCGGCTGTAGTGGCCCCGCCGGGGTTCGAGATCGTCCCAGAAGACGAGGAGCCGGGCGAAGTTGAAGCCCTGGGACCTCAGGTCACGGAAGTGGCGCTCGCCGATCGCGGACAGTGCGGCCTCGCCGCGGTGCGCCTTGTCCTCGACGTTCCAGCCGCGCAGGGTCAGCACGCGTCCCCGGTCGTCCGTGAGCCGGGGTATGCCGGGCGCTTGGGCCGCTCGGTCGCCGACGGCCGGCTGCCCGTGGGCGGTTCCGGTGGACAGCAGGACGGCGCAGACGAGCGCGGTGAGCAGACGGCGGTACACGGGACCTCCGGCACGTTCGGTCGGCTGTGCCGCAGAGCACACCAGAAAAGGTGAGCATTGTTCAAGACTGCGGGCCCCTCGGGTACGGACACAGTCACCGTCACGGACAACGGAACGCTCCCCTGTTCGAGTTGTCGTCGCCGTGTGTGTTCTGGCCGGCACGTCGCGACCTCACGGCCGTTTGCGCGTTGAAGTGGCTGTGGCGCCGTTGCAGTGACGGTTCTGCAGCGGGGCCGGCCGCCCCTGGGACCAGGGCCGCTCCGCTGTCGTGGCCGCGGCGACTGGGAGGTCATGACGGTGTGGAGATGTGTCGGCAGTCCGGCGGTGCTCCCCGGCGCGGACGACGATGTGATCGGGGACCTCATCGGGCGGGACGAGGAACTGGACCTGTTGCGGCGGGCGTTGGCCGGTCACCGGCTGGTGACGGTGACCGGGCGGGCAGGGGTCGGCAAGAGCCGCCTCGCCGCCGCGGCGGCCGGTGGGGCGTCGCGGCAGCGCGTGGTCGAGGTCCGCTGGCAGGGCCGCGGCCCCGGGGAGCCGGGTTCGCTGGCGTCGGCCGTGTCCCTGGCCCTGGGCGGCCGGCACCTGCCCGACCCCGGCGATCTGGTCAGGCGGTTGGCCGCGCCCGACACGCTGCTGTTCCTGGACGACGTCGACCCCGTGCACCAGGAGTGCACCGGGCTGGTCCAGCGTCTGCTGGTCGCGCTGCCGGACCTGCGGGTGCTGGTGACCTCGCGGCAGGTCCTCGGTCTCGGCGAGGAGCATGTGCTGGCGCTGCGGCCACTGGCGACCAGCAGCCCGTCCGGCGCCACGCGTCCCGCCGCGGCGGTCGAACTGTTCCTGCACCGCGCGCGGGCCGTGGGGGCGGGATTCCCGGCGGGTCACACCGACGTCCGGGAGGTGGAACGGATCTGCCGGTCCCTCGAAGGCGTCCCGCACGCCGTCGAACTCGCCGCCGAGCAGCTGTCCCGGCAGTCACCGCACGAGTTGGCGGTCGCACTGGAGCGACAACAGTGCTGGCTGCACAGCGACCGCGCGCGGCTGAGCCGGCATCGCTCGCTGCGGGACAGCGTCGGCGCCAGCTACCTGCTGTGCGAGCGCGCGACGCGCATCGTCTGGGCCAGGGCCAGCGCGTTCGCCGGCGCCTTCGACGAGTCCGCGGCCGTGTTCCTGTGCGCGGGCGGCAGTGTCGAACCGGAACAGGTGCCGTCGTCACTGGCGCAGTTGGTCGCCATGAAGGTGCTGGAGCCGGTGCGTGAGCCGGGAGGTCAGCGCCGGCCCCGCTACCGTTTCACCCGCGCGGCCCGGGAGTTCGGCGCCGCACGCCTGCGCGCGGCGGGCGAGTGGGAGCCCGCGCTGGAGCGCCGGACGGCCCACTGCCGTCAGGTGGGCAAGGTCGCGGAGAGCCTGTGGGCGGCGGGCTGCCAGAACCAGGCCGCCCGTCTGGTGGCCGAGGAGCAGGAGGAACTCACCGCGCTCCTCCACCAGGCGCAGGACGACGCCGACCTCGCGGAATCGGCCTGGGACATCGTCGTGAGCCTGTGGTTCTGGTGGGTCGTCCACGGCCGGGCGGGTCAGGCACGGGACCGGCTGGTGCAGTTACTGTCCTCGGTCCAGGCCGACGAGGAAACGGCCGCGAAGGGACGGTGGCTCGCCGCGTGGCTGGTGGCGGAGGCGGACCCGGGCACGGCTGCCGACCTCCTGGCCCGGTCCTGGCCGCAGGCCGTGCTGTCCGGGGACGACGCGACGGCCGGCCACATCGCCCACGTCCAAGGACTGCTCGCACTGTACGCGGGAGACCCGCGGGCCGCCGCCGGGCACTTCGCCGAGGCCGCCTGCCTCGTACCGCCCGGCGCACCGTCGGGCCCCTCCCCGGCGGTGAGCCTGGCCGCTCAGGCGCTGTGCGAGGCAGCCTTCGCGCACACCACGGCCGCCCGCACCGCCCACCGGGTGCTGGCACACCCCGACTTCCGCGACGACGCGTGGGCCGTACTCACCGCCCGGTACGTCCAGGCGTACGTGGACCACTGCCACGGGCGCGGCGGTCGCGCCAGGAGCCGTGCGCGCCGCGCGCTCGCCCTGCTGGACAGCACCGTTCCCGAACCGCTCGGCGCCCAGGCCCTGCGGGTCCTCGTCACGGACATCAACGCGGGCCGCCCCCACGAGCCTCGGCCGACGGCCCTTCTCTCCTGTGCGGCCGCCGCCCCCGGCGGCACACCCGTCGACAGCGCCCCCGCCACCACCACCGGCGTCTGACGGGTCCGCGTCAGCTGTCCACGCCGGCGAAGGCCAGGCGCGACGGGGCCCGCGCCGTCGCGGAGGACACGCTGCCGGAGGCCGGGCCTCGGCAGACGGGTGCGCCACCGGCTCCGGGACTTCGGCGTCCCGCGCGGCGGCGGGGCCGGCCGCTCACGCCCGGCTCCGGCTCCCCGTGGGACGCTCCACGACGACCATGGCGGCGTCGTCGTCCAGGCGTCCGCCCACGTACCGCAGCAGGTCGGACCGGAAGCGGCGGACGAAGGCGTCGCAGTCGGTCTCGTCCCACCCGGCGATGCGCCGGGTGAGCGGGTAGAAGGCGCCGTCCGCGTCGCGGGCCTCGGTGATGCCGTCCGTGTACAGCAGCAGGAGGTCGCCCGGCTCGAAGTCGAAACTCTCCACGTCGTACCGCGCCGTCGCCATCCCGCCCAGTCCCAGCGGCGGCGCGGGACGGCGTGCTTCCCTGGTGAGCGGCCGGCCGCCGCGGAGGACGACCGGCGGCGGGTGGCCGCAGGAGACCATGCGCACCCGCTCGTCCCGGTCGGGGATGTCCACGACGACGGCGGTGATGAACGTCTCTCCGTAGCGCCCCGTCTCGCCCGGCTCCATCAGTTCCCAGCACACACTGCGGTCGAGGTAGGCCACCAACTCGTCCAGGCCCACCTGCCGGTGCGCCGCGACGCGGAACGCCCCGAGCAGCAGGGCCGCGTCCTCGACCGCGGTCATCCCCTTGCCCCGCACGTCGCCGACGATCAGCCGGGTGCCGGACGCGGTGCGCACCGCCGCGTAGAGGTCCCCGCCGATCCGCGCCTCGGCCTCCGCGGCGAGGTAGAGACTGGCGGTGCGCAGCGGTCCGAGCTGCTGGGGCAGCGGCGGTAGGACCACGCGCTGAGCGGCCTCGGACACGTACCGCACCTGCACCAGTTCCCGGGCACGACGCTCTCGGAAGACGCAGAAGACGACGAGGCTCACTCCGACCAGCACCAGGGCGATGATCTGTGCCTCGTGGTTGGCCGAGAGCAGTTCGTCGGGATCGCGCAGCACGCCGATGGCCGTCTGCGCGCACACCGCCAGAGCGGCCACCAGCCCCACCGTGCGCGGTCCCCCGAACGACGGGGTGATCGCCGGCGCCGCGACGAGCAGCGGACCCAGGTGGATGTGGGGCGGCGCGAGGACGTCGACCACGGACACCGCGACGATCCAGGCGATCGGAACGAGGATCCACGCGCGCCCCGTTCGCTCCGGTCGGCGGGTTCCGTCGAGTCCTTGCGACATGACTCCTCTCTACACCGCTCCGGAACCGTCCGCACCGGCAGACCGGGACCTCGCCGCGTCCGGGGCGTCGCGCCGACCGTGCGGGCCGGCTCTTGAACGCCGCCGGGTGTGCTGGTTGGGTGGCCGGATGATCGACCTCGCGAAGGGCGCCTGGCCGCCCGCCCCGATCGAGACCGACCGGCTCGTGCTCCGCGCACCCGAGGCCCGGGACCGCTCGGCCCTCGTCGAGCTGTTCGCCTCGCCCGAGGTGGGCGCCCATCTCGGTGGTCCCCGGCCACGCGCCGAGATCGAGCGCTCGATGCCCGGTGTGCCCGAGCGGCGCCCCGGCCGGTTGGTGGTCGCCCTCGGCTCGGCGACGATCGGCCAGGTCACGCTCACCCGGGCCGTGGAGCACCCAAGCCCCGCCGCCGTGGGCAAGCTCGACCTCGGCTACCTGTTCCTGCCGCACGCGTGGGGACACGGCTACGCCGCCGAGGCGTGCGCGGCGGCACTCGCCTGGCGCGCCGCCGTCCTCCCCGGCGAACCGGTGGTGCTCACCACCCGGACGGCCAACGTCCGCTCGATGCGCCTCGCGGCGAGGCTGGGCTTCACCGAGGTGGAGCGGTTCGATGCCTACGGTGCCGAGCAATGGCTCGGTGTACTTCTCGAGTGACAGATCGTCCGCGGGTGGCTACGCTTCCCACGATGATGAACTTCTCCTCGTACGGATTGGGGGAATCGTTCGCTCAAGGTGAGTGCTGATGGCTCACCTCCTCGCGAACGGTATTCCGCCCCACCTGTTGATGTGGCGACGCGTACGTGAGTACGCCGTGCCACCGTCCATGATCGAGAAGGCGACCGCCCGTCGTGCGGTCGGTGACTGGGCGGGGGCCTGCGCCGCCGCCCGGACCGACGTCGATCTCGATCTGCGCGCCGTGCGCGACCGCCACGGCACCGAACTCGCCACCCGCCTGCGGGCGGATCTGCGTCGGCTGGCGCCGGATCTGCTGCGCTGGCACATGCCCCGGATCGCGCCCGACGGGCGGCTGCGACCGGGCCTCACGCTCAGCCTCGCCCGCTACGGAGCCCCCGGCCCCTCGGCCGTGCACCTGGTGGTGCGGACGCCGCCCGCCCAAGCGGACGCCGGGCAGCGCATGTCCCTGGCCCTGTGGGACGGTTCCCGGCGCGGCCCGGCCGGGCACCACCCGCACCCGCACCCGCACCGGCGTTTCCGGCTCGACCTGCACCGACACCTCTGGGACGCCGTGCGCAGCGCCGACCTGGCGCGGCGGTGCCCGGCGGCCGGACCGGACCACGGCGCGGCCACCGGCCTGGGCCTCCGGGAACACCCCGAGAGCTCCTGGGCGGTGGAGTGCTGGGCCGCCGAAGCGGAGCACCTGCTGCGGGCGGACGGGCTCCCTCGCGGCGCTTTCACGGTGCGCCTCGACGCCCGGACCCGCACCGTGTTCGAACTGGTCGCGCCGGACGACGGCCACGCCCCCACGCTGCGTCCGCCGCACGGCACGCTGCCGCCGCAGGAAGTCGCCGCTCTCCCGGTGCTGCCGGAGGCGGCGGTCCGCGTACCGCCGGACCTGGAGCTGCTGCGGGCCGGCCTGATCACGGCCGAGGACCTGCATCCGCTGGTGGCCGCGGCGCTGTCGCCGCCCGGCCCGCCGTCCGCGGCGACCGCCGCCCGCCCAGCCCCGGGAGGCGCCCCGGCGGTCGGGGCAGGCGATCCGCACACGGTGGAGTGCCGGGGCGAGGTCCACCGGATCGCCCTGCGCGACGGCGTGCTGACGGCGGTCGATCACGATCCCGCCCAGGTGCGCCGGGAGGAACTGCTGGTGGCGCTGGGCGGCCCGCCGTTGCCCTGTCTGCGGGCCATCGACACCGCGCACCGCAGCCCCGAGGCGCTGCCCGCGGTGCAGGAACGGCTCGTGCACGGTGACTTCGCCGGGGCCCTGGCCGTGGTCGAGTCCCTCCTCGGGCCGGGCGCGCTGCTGCGCGACGGGCCGCTGCGGGACGCGCTGCGCTCCGCCGCGAGCCGCCGCATCGACGACGGACTCTTCCGTTCCGGACTGGTCGCCGAACACCCGGCGGCCCGCGCGAAGCGCACGGAACAGGGGCACCGCCCCCGGACCGACCGTCGTTCGCCCCGCGCCCTGCGCTCCAAGCGCGGCAGCCGGCAACGGCCCCGCACCGCCCTCACCGGCTGACCTCCCAGCCCCGCCCACGCACTTCTGCCCTTCGTCGCTCCTCACACCTCAGGTGATGCTCATGACCTCCAGCACGCTCATGTCCCGATCCACGACGCCCCACGACCCCGAACTCGGCGTCGCCGAAGCACTCCTGTCCCTCTTGCGGACCAGTACCAGTGAGCCTCGGCCCGACGAACAGCTCGAGGCGCTCACCCTGGCCGTCGCCGCCGACCTGCCGGTCCTGCTCTGGGGCGAACCCGGCATCGGCAAGACCGCGGCGCTGACGCAGCTCGCCGAGTCGCTGGACCTGCCGCTGACCACCGTCATCGCCAGCGTCCACGAACCGTCGGACTTCTCCGGACTGCCGATCGTGGGCGACGATCCCGCCGTGCAGGGGGTGCCGATGGCCCCGCCGCAGTGGGCCGTCCGGCTGGTACGGGCCGGGCGCGGCCTGCTCTTCCTGGACGAGCTGTCCACGGCCACCCCGGCCGTCCAGGCGGCGCTTCTCCGGGTCGTCCTGGAACGGCGGGTGGGATCGCTGCGCCTGCCGCCCGGCGTACGGATCGTGGCCGCCGCCAATCCACGGGCGTCCGCGGCGGACGGGTGGGAGCTGAGCCCGCCGCTGGCCAACCGGTTCGTCCACCTGTACTGGACGCACGACCCGGAGGTGGTGGTACGCGGGCTGGGCGGCGTCTGGCCCCGGGCGGAGCTGCCCCGGCTGGACGCGCAACGGCTGCCGGAGGCGGTCGCGTCGGCCCGGCGAGCGGTCTGTGGCTTCCTCGAGGCCCGGCCCACGCTGATCCACCGGCTGCCGAACAGCGAGGCACGGCGCGGCGGTGCCTGGCCCTCGCCCCGGAGCTGGGAGGCCGCGCTGGCGCTGCTGGCCTTCGGCACGGCGGCCTCCGTCTCCCGGGACGTACTGGCGCTGCTGGTGCGGGGCGCGGTGGGGGACGGAGCGGGTCTCGAACTCCTCGCCCACCTGGACCGGATGGACCTGCCCGACCCGGAGATCCTGCTCGCCGACCCGGCCGCCGCCGTCCTGCCCGAGCGGGGCGACCTGCGGCAGGCGACGCTGGAGGCGGTCGTCGCCGCCGTCGGGGCGAGGCCGCGGCGGGAACGGTGGGAGGCGGGCTGGGCGGTGCTGGCCGGGGCGCTGGAGACCGGGGCCCCTGACCTGCTGGTCGGTCCGGCGACGGCGCTGGCCGGGCTGCGGCGCGACGACTGGGAGGTGCCGGAGACGGTGGAGCGGCTGACCGAGGTCATCGGCCTCGCCCGGCAGGCGGAACGGTCGGTGGCACGGGTCGCGGAACGAGCCGGCACCCGGGCGGCCTCCGGGGCGGGCCGATGACGGGGACCGCACGGCGCCGCGAGCCGCACCCGCACCCGCACCCGCACCCGCACCCGCACCCGCAGGAGAAGTCCCGCCCGGTGGGCCCGGTGCTGCCGCACCCCATGCGCCCGCCCGCGCCGCCGCGGCCGGTGGCGACCGCCCCGTGGGAGCCTCCGGGCGCCGGTGGCCCCACCGGGCGGCCGGAACTCCGGCTGGACACCCGGAAACTGCTCGCCGCGCGACTGCACGCGGTGAAGGTCCGTCCCTACCTCGCGGAAGCGCTGTTCGCGCTGCACGTGGTGGAGGACCCCTCGGTGCCGACGATGGCGGTGGACGCCCACTGGCGCTGCTACGTGTCCCCCGCCTTCGTGGCGCGCATGCCGGTGGAGGAACTGGCGGGCGTATGGGTCCACGAGGTCTCCCACCTCCTGCGCGATCACCACGCACGGGGCGAGCGGTACGCCGGGCAGCACGGGGAGCACGGGCCCGGCCCGCGGCTGCGGCGCAACATCGCCGCCGACTTCGAGATCAACGACGACATCTACGGCGACGGCCTGCCCCGCCCCCGGGGCGCGGTGGTGCCCTCCCTTCTGCGGCTGCCGTCCGGGCTGCTGATGGAGGAGTACCTGCGCTCCACGTCGATGTCACCGCTCGCCGCCGACCTGGCCTGGCTGGACTGCGGCAGCGGCGCCGACGGGCAGCCGCGGCCGTGGGAGCTGGGGCCCGAGGGTGCCCACGGGCTGACCCGCCGGCAGCGGGACACGGTCCGCTTCCGGGTGGCGCAGGGCATCAAGGGCCGTCCCGGTGACGCGCCCGAGGGCTGGCGCCGTTGGGCGGACGAGGCGTTCCACCCGCCGCAGCCGTGGCGGCAACTGCTGGGAGCGGCGGTCCGCTCCGCGATCGGCGCCCCGGGAGCCGGCGACAACCACAGCTACCGGCGCCCGTCCCGCCGCTCGGCGAGCCTGCCCGGTGTGCTCCTGCCCGGCCTTCGGCGCACACCGGCCCGTGTCTGCGTCGTGATCGACACCTCCGCCTCGGTGAGCGACGGCGAACTCGGCAGCGCGCTGCTGGAGGTCGCGGCCATCACCCGCGCGGTCGGCGGCCGGCGCGACCTGGTCACGCTCGTCTCCTGCGACGCCGCGGCCCGCACGGCGGTCCCGGTCTGCCGCGCCGAGAACATCGAACTCCTCGGCGGCGGCGGGACCGACCTGCGGGCCGGTTTCGCGCGGGCCCTGCGCGCCCGGCCCCGTCCGGACGTCATCGTCGCCCTGACGGACGGCCAGACGCCGTGGCCCTCCGCACAGCCGCCCTGTCGCACCGTGGTCGGCCTGTTCCCCCGCCCCGCCGACGCCGACACCGACGACCCCGACTACGTCCCCGACCTACCGCCGCCCTGGGCGCGGGTCGTCACCATCGGCTGAGACCCGTCCCTCCCGACCGACACCTTCTCGGCACCGATCCGCCGCATGCGCTCGGTGCCCCACTCTCCCAGTGAGGCCAGGGCGGCGTTGAGCGAGACGCCCTGCTCCGTCAGGGAGTACTCCACCTTGGGCGGCACCTCGCGGTACACCTCGCGGTGCACGAGCCCGTCCTCTTCCATCTCCCGCAGATGCTGGATCAGCATCTTCTCGCTGACTCCCGGCAGACCGCGCCGCAACTCGGCGAACCGCCGGGTCCCGTGGTGGTGGAGCTCCCACAGGATCAGCGACTTCCACTTGCCGGCGACCACATCCATCGCCGCGTCGATGCCGCAGAAGTAGGGACCGCGCCGTGCCGACTTCGTCATTCGCCCCTCCCGGGCGTAGGTACTCACCCGCGGGTGAGTACCCCACTAATTAGTCCGTACTGGTCAACCTTACCGACGACGGAGAGGATCAACTCACCGGCGAACACCGGGAAATGACGAGAGGGAAGACGACTGTGACGACCCACGACAAGGTCCGGGTGAGTGTCCTCGGGCTGGGAGAGATGGGACGCGCCCTCGCGGGCGCCCTGGTGAAGGACGGACACACGACGACGGTCTGGAACCGCTCGCCGGGGAAAGCCGACGACCTCGTCGCCCAGGGCGCGGAACGCGCCGCCACGGCCCGCGACGCGGTACGGGCCGGCCCACTGGTGATCGCCTGTCTGCTGGACCACGCGTCGGTCCACGAGGTGCTCGACCCGCTCGCCGGCGAACTCGCCGGGCGCACCCTGATCAACGTGACCACGACGTCACCGGCTCAGTCGCGGGAACTGGCCGCCTGGGCCGCCGACGCGGGAGTCACCTATCTGGACGGCGGGATCATGGCCGTACCGGACATGATCGGCAGGGCCGGCTCCTCGGTCCTCTACAGCGGGTCCGCCGACGCCTTCGACCGGTACAAGCCGCTGCTCGACACCTGGGGAACCAGTACCTACTTCGGTGAGGACGCCGGGCTCGCGTCGCTGTACGACCTGGCGCTGCTCGCGGGGATGTACGTCATGTTCGCCGGCTTCCTGCACGGCGCCGCGATGGTCGCCCCGTCCGGTATGAGGGCGGGCGAGTTCGCCGCCATGGCCGCGCCCTGGCTGTCCGCCATGACCGGTGCCTTCGAGGGGTTCGCCGCGGTCATCGACGGCGGTGACTACACCGTGGAAGGGCAGCAGAGCCTCGAGTTCTCCGACCTCGGCGACATCCTGGCGGCCAGCTCCGACCAGGGCGTCAGCACGGAGGCGGTCGCCATGGTCCAGCGGCTCATCCGGCGTCAGATCGACGCCGGTCACGGAGGGGAGGGATTCGCCCGCGTCTTCGAGAGCATCAGGCGGCCTCAGTGAGACGGTGACGGCGGGCGCGTCTCCAGCACCAGCGCCGTACCGGCCACGGTCCGGTCCTCGTGCAGGGTGATCCGCCGGCCGGGGACGACGTGCGTCCAGTGGGACGGTGTGAGGGGAACGAGCCGGACGGTGGCCCGGCCGCCCGGCTCCAGCCAGGGCAGGTCCTCGACCCAGAGCGCGGCGATGCTCACCGAGAGGCCCCCGGTGGGCGCGGGGATGCCGATGTCCCACATGGGCCGCAGGACACCATGGCCGGGAATCGGTGTGCTGCGTCTCGCCTCCGCGGCGGGACGCAGGGTCAGGTCAGCCCGGACCATCCCGCTGCGCGTCTCGGCGGAGCGCCAGTGGCACCATGCGGCACTCCGTTCGAGACCGAGCCGCTCGGCGGCCTCGGCGAGCCGGTCCCAGAACGCCGAGGACAGGGGCCGTCCGTCGCCGAACTCCTCCAGGACGTCCAGAGCGACCTGCCAGTCGTCGTGGGCCAGGCAGTCCCAGACGTCCCGCAGGGACAGGTCGTTCGCGGTGGCGGCCTCTTCCGGCACCAGGAGGCCGGCCGACTCCAGGAGTTCGACGACGTCCATGCCGTGCCGGCCGGTCGCGGGCGGCGGTCCGCCGGCCGCGGCAGGGCCGTGGCCCGGACCGCCGCCGGGCTTCACGTCGGCCACGCCCGGTCGTCCACGGTCAGGAAGGGTTCGCCCACCACCGCGCCCGGCGTCGCGCCCGTGAACGCGAGGACGTCCCGGTGCAGATGGGACTGATCGCAGTACCCGCCGTCCGCCGCGACCCGGGCGGCGTCCTCGCCCGCGACCAGCCGGTGCACAGCGCGGTCGAAGCGGACCAGCTTCGCGGCACGCTTCGGCGGCATGCCCACACCGGAACGGAACCGGGACCACAGACGCTTGCGGCTCCACCCGACTTCGGCCGCCAGACGGTCGACCCGGACCAGGCCCCCGCCGGCCACGATGCGCCGCCATGCCCAGGCCACCTCCGGGTCCACCGGTGGACGCGTCGCGCGGCGGGCGAGGAGAGCGTCCACGAAGTCGAAGCGGTCCTGCCACGAGTCCGCACCGCCCAGCCGCTCGCGGATCCATGACGCCTCGCCGCCCCACAGGTCGTCGAGGGTGGCCGCGCCATGGGCCAGTTCGGCCGGGCAGACGCCCAGGACCGCGCCCGCGACCACCGGCGACAGGCGCACCTGCACGCACTCGACCCCGTTCCCCCAGGCGCGCACCCCGCCTCCGGAGCCGAATCCGGGGCCGGCCACGAGACTTCCCCGCAGGCACCGCCCGGCACCGTCGCCCACGGTGGGGGTCTCCGATCCGAACTCGAGGATCAGCATCACGGCCGGATGGGGCACCACGCGCAGGTCGCCGACGAGCGGACCCGGCACCCGGAACCCGGCCATGTCGACACCGGGGATTCGGCTGGGACGCCGTGGACGTGCCACGCCCCAACCGGCCGAGCCGTCGCACGCGCCCATGGGGGGAACCATCCCCGCATGCTACGCGGACACGGGGAACATTCGTCCAAGCCTCGGGCGCGCACCGAAGGGGACCGTGAGCCCATGACCCCTTCCGAAGTCACTCCGTCCGCGACCGGCGACGTCCGCACCACCGAGGAATCCGTCCTGCGCCTGGATTCCGGGGACCTCCTGGTCCGCCGGGACGGCCCGCGCGACGCTCCCGCGCTCCTGCTCGTCCACGGATCCGCCACCTCCGGCCGGTCCTGGGACGCGCTGGTCCCGTTCCTCACCCCGTCCCATCACGTCATCCGTGTCGACCTGCCCGGACACGGCCGCTCGGCGGAACCGGCCGGCCGTGCGTACGACACCTCCGAACAGGCGCGCACCCTCGGCACCGCCCTGGACCGGCTCGGCGTCGCGCACGTCCTGGCCGTCGGCCACTCCAGCGGCGGCTGCGCCGTCACCGCCCTCGCCGAGCAACGCCCCGACCTGGTGACCGCGCTGGTACTCGTCAACACCGGCCCCGCCCTGGACGCCTTCATCGCCGCGGAGCCCATGCCGCTGGACCCCGCGCGGTGGCCGCCGACGGACGATCAGATCCGCCGGTTCGCGAGCACCGGGTTCCGTGCGGGACACCCGGCCCCCCAGGAACTCGTGGACGAACTGCGCGGCATGACGCATCACGCGGTCACGGCCTCGATGCGGGCGACCACCGACTACCTCAAGAAGCAGGCGCTGCCGGACCGGTTGGCGGTGCTGGGCAAGCCGCTCCTGGTCGTCTTCGGCGACCAGGACCGCAGATGGCGCCCCGCTTCCGCGGCCGACTACCGCGTGGTCCCGGGAGCGAGGGTGGAGTTGCTGCCCGGCGCCGGGCACACGCCCATCCTGGAGGAGCCCCGACGGACCGCCGCGCTGCTCCTGGACTTCGCCGAGACCCGCTCGGCCCCGGGGGCCGACTCCGCGTGACTCCCCCGCTTCATTCCCCCGGTCGGGGGTACTCGACGGCCACGGAGTCTCACCCGGCTGGGGGAACGGCAGTGGATGAATCGTCGCTGAGGGCAGTGGGCTGGGCCCGGTCGCTGCCCATGGGGAGCACCCCGAAGACGGCACGCGACTGGGCACTGGAGCATCTGCGGACGCTCGACTGGACCGACGGCGCGCCCTCGACCGTGGACGCGGTACTGCTCACCGTCTCCGAACTGGTCACCAACGCCCACGTCCACGCCCGCACCTCCGCCCAGTTGGTCATGACCTGGGACGGTCGCTGCCTGCACGTCGCGGTGCACGACGCGTCCGGCGAACTGCCGACCACGCGTCCCCCGAGCGCCCAACGGCCGGGAGGGCGCGGCATGTTCCTCGTCGACGCGCTCGCCGACGAGTGGGAGACCCGCCCGTGCCCGGACGGCAAGACGGTCATCGCCTGCTTCCGCCCGCCCACCGTCGGCGTCAGCCGCTCCTGACCCCCGCACGGCCCGACGCACCGGCCGTACCGGCCACCTGCCGCCGCACCGTACGCAGGGGGCATTCAGGCGGAAAGTGCTAGAAAGGGTATATGCAGGGGCGTCCCGCTCGACGGAACCGCGCAGGCAGGCCTTCGGCGGGCCTGCCCGGCGAGGAGAGGAGCCCGGGCCGGCCGTGGGGTCTGCGTGGGCGCAGTGTCGCCGGACAGGTGTTCCTCCTCCAGGTCGTCGTCGCGGTGATCCTCATCGTCGCGGCCGTCGTGGGGCTCACCCTCCAGGCACGCAACGACGCCGAACAGGACGCGCAGGCACGCTCACGTGCCGTAGCGGAGACCCTCGCGCACTCACCGGGCATCGCCGCGGCGCTGCGGTCCGACGACCCCACGGCCAGGTTGCAGCCGCACGTGGCGGCTGCCCACCAGGGCACCGGGGTGGACTTCATCGTCGTCATGGCGAGGGACGGCACCCGTTACGCCGACACCGACCCGCGGCTGATCGGCGAGCGGGCGGACGACGTCGAGCGGGCGGCCCGGGGCGAGCCGTTCACCGACATCTACGAGGGTGATCCGTCGGACGCGGCGCGCGCGGTCGTCCCGGTCACCGGCGACGGCGGCTCCGTCCTGGGGCTGGTCGCGGCCGGCGTGCGCCTGGAGACGGTCGGGGAGTCCCTGCGGGGCCAGCTTCCGGTGATCATGGCCTCGGCGGGTGTCGCGCTGCTCCTCGCCGTGGGCAGCGCCGCGCTGGTCAGCAGGCGGCTGCGCCGCCAGACCCGGGGCATCGGGCCGAGCGAGATGACCCGGATGTACGAACACCACGACGCGGTACTGCACGCCGTACGCGAGGGCGTGATCATCACCGGCGGCGACGGCCGTCTGGTCCTGGCCAACGACGAGGCGCGACGGCTGCTGGAACTGCCGGCGGACTGCGACGGGCGGCGGATCACGGACCTGGGCCTGAACCCGGCCACGGTCGAGCTTCTCTGCTCCGACCGGCCCGTCACGGACCAGGTGCACCTGGCCGGGGACCGGCTGGTGTCCGTCAACACCAGGCACACCGCCCCGTACGGCGGCCCCCGCGGGAACGTGGCGACGCTGCGGGACACCACGGAGCTGCGCGTGCTGGCCGGCACGGCGGAGGCCGCGCGTGAGCGGCTGCACATCCTCCACGAGGCGGGGGTGCGCGTCGGCACCTCCCTGGACGTGGTGCGCACGGCCGAGGAGCTGGCGGACGTGGCCGTGCCGCGGTTCGCCGACTTCGTCACCGTGGACCTGCTGGGCGCCGTGGCGCGCGGCGAGGAGCCGCCCGGCAGTCCGGCGGAGATGCGGCGCGCGGCCCTGCGCGGCGTTCGGCCGGACCACCCCTTCCGGCCGGTCGGCAGCCGCGTCCCGCTCGACGCCCCGGGGACACCCGCGGCCACCGCGCTGGCCGGCGGCCGGGCGGTGCTGGAAGCCGATCTGACGACCGTCGACCGAGGGCCGGCGCAGGACCCGGAGAGTGCCGGCGCGGTGCGTGCGTACGGCGTCCGCTCCCTGGTCGCGGTGCCGTTGCGGGCACGCGGCGTCCCCCTGGGGGTGGCCCACTTCTGGCGCGCCGAGGGCTCCGATCCCTTCGACGGGGAGGATCTGACCTTCGCCGAGGAGCTGACCGCCCGGGCCGCCGTCGCCATCGACAACGCCCGCCGCTTCACCCGTGAGCACACGATGGCGGAGACCCTTCAGCGCAGCCTCCTGCCGCACGCCCTGCCCGGCCAGAGCGCGCTGGACATCGCCTACCGCTACCTGCCGGCGCAGGCCCGGGTCGGCGGCGACTGGTTCGACGTCATCCCGCTGCCGGGTGCCAGGGTCGCGCTCGTCGTCGGCGACGTCGTCGGGCACGGACTGCACGCGGCGGCCACCATGGGGCGGCTGCGCACCGCCGTGCAGAACTTCTCGACCCTCGACGTGCCCCCGGACGAGTTGCTGGCCCACCTGGACGAGTTGGTCAGCCGCCTCGACCAGGAGGATCCCGAGGACCTGAGCGGAGAGGCGGTCACCGGCGCCACCTGCCTCTACGCGGTGTACGACCCGGTCTCGGGCCACTGCGGCGTCTCCAGCGCGGGGC
This sequence comes from Streptomyces rochei, assembly GCA_002155895.1. GTDB lineage: Bacteria > Actinomycetota > Actinomycetes > Streptomycetales > Streptomycetaceae > Streptomyces > Streptomyces rochei. Next base: position 9,090 of record MUMD01000005.1, on the reverse strand, counting down.
ATCTCGCCCCCATGCTGATCCACCCCGACGGCACCGTGGAGATTCCGGCCGTTCCGGTCGCGCCGCCACTGGGCCTGGGCGGCCTCCCCTTCGAGTCCGCCGAACTGCGGCTGCCCGCGGGCAGCACCCTCGTCCTCTACACCGACGGGCTGGTGGAGCGGCGCGAACGCGACATCGACACGGGGGTGGAGCTGCTGCGCGACACGCTCGCCGGGACGTGGCGGCGCAGTCCGGAGGAGATCTGCGAGGCCGTCTTCGAAGCCATGCTTCCCGAGCACCGCAACGACGACGTCGCGCTGCTCGTGGCCCGCACCAGGCTGCTGGACCGCTCCGACGTCGCCGACTGGGACGTCCCGCGCGATCCGGCGGCCGTCGGCACGGTCCGCAACGCGTGCAGCCGCCAACTGTCCGCCTGGGGCCTGGACGACATCGCGTTCACCACGGAGCTGATGCTCAGCGAACTGCTCACGAACGCCATCCGGCACGGGTCCGACCCGATCCATGTGCGATTGCTCCGCGAGCGGGCGCTGATCTGCGAAGTCTCCGACGGCAGCAGCACCTCCCCGCATCTGCGCCGGGCGGCCACGACCGACGAGGGCGGACGCGGCCTGTTCCTGGTGGCCCAGCTCGCGCAGCGCTGGGGCACGCGTTACACCACGACCGGCAAGGTGGTGTGGACCGAACAGTCCTTGACTGCGCCGCCCGTGGGCGACGGCCCGCTGTTCGACCTGCCGTTCGACTAGGACGCGCGGGCAGGCTCCGTGCCGGCCCGTGGAGGCGGCGTTCGGCGGGCGGCGGCCGACCGTCCCGTGCGGACGCCGGTCAGCCCTCGCTCGGCTGGAGCACCACGAAGTCCGCGCCGGCCGGGTCGAGGCAGACGGCCAGCCGGCCGACGCCCTCCGCGTCCTCGGGGCCCATCTGCACGCTGCCGCCGTTGCCGGTGACCGCGGCGACCGCGGCGTCGCAGTCGGTGACGGCGAAGACGGGGTGCCAGTAGGGGCGCCCGCCCGCCAGGGCCAGGTCCTGCTCCCTGAGCTGCATGAGCCCGCCGTGCATGCGGTCCTCGGGGAGTCCGGCGGGGGTGATGAGCGTGTACGTGCCCCCTCCGCCCGGCATCTCCATGTCACCGAACTGCCAGCCGAACACACCGCCGTAGAACTCCTTGGCCGCCGCGGCGTCGCTGGTGTACAGCTCCGTCCAGCACAGGGAGCCCGGCTGGTCCACCAGCTCGACGCCCTTGGTCGTCCCCGGCTGCCACACGGCGAACTGGCCGCCCAGCGGATCGCTGTACTGGGCCATCCGGCCCCAGTCGTCGAGGGCCATCGGCGCCACGCGCACCGTGCCGCCCGCGCGCTGGACGGCCTGGGTCGTGGCGTCCGCGTCGGCCACGGAGTGGTAGATCATCCAGGCCGGGCGGGCGCCCTCCTCGGTGAGCTGGCCGAGCCCGGCGACGATCTTGCCGTCCTTGCGGAACATCCCGCCTTCCGGACCCTCCTCCCCGGCCATGGGCTCGTACTCCCAGCCCAGGACCGCGCGGTAGAACGCCGCGGCGGCCGGGACGTCCGGGACCCCGAGGTCGAGCCAACAGGGCGAGCCGGAGGCGAAATCGGTGGTGATCACAACGATTCCCTTTCGCAGATCCTGTGTGATTCCAGCGTGACACCCGCCACTGACAATCGCCCGTCGGCCCGCGCGGAGGGGCGGTGGAGGCCGGGGCAGCCGACTCGGAAGGGGGCTGCGCAGACCGGCGCGGACCGGCGCGGACCGCCCGGCCACTCGGGAGAACCGGCGTCTCAGGAGAAGGTGTAGCGGGTGTGGCTGAACACCCGGCCGTCGTGCCCGAAGGCGTACGCCGCGCCCGGTGCCACGGCGAACAGCAGGTCGTCGCCCTGACGGATGCTGTCGCCGAGCCCGTGGAAGGTGCCCTCCGGCGAGACGACGTGGTCCCCGTACTGCTCCTCGAACGCGGCGATCACCTCCTCCTGACGTGCCGGGTCCGTCACCCGCTCCGCCGTGCCCTCGACCACCAGGTCGAGGCCCTCGGAGAGGGAGGCGTTCCCGGTGGTGAGGACGCAGTGGGCGTTGCCGGCCAGGTTCCTGGCCTTCTGCTCCCCCGGTCCGGTGCTGAAGTGCAGCGCCCCGTCGTGCCAGGCCGCGATGAGGGGCGTGACGTGCAGGCGGCCGTCCGGCCGGACCGTGGTGATCCAGAAGACCTCGGCGGCACACAGTCGCCGCTCGGCCTCGGCCCAGTCGGTGGCGGTGACGTCCTCGGTGCCCGGGCGCGGGTTGAGCGCGGCGCTGTAGCGGGCGTCGAGCTCCGTCCTGGGGTGCTTCGGTGTCATGCCGGGACTCCTTCCCTGTCACTTCCACGGGTGCCCATGGCCGTGGGCCCGGGCATCCCGCCGGGTTGTGATCGGAACAGTTCGGAACGCGTCCGGCAACCCCGCGGGGGGGGCGAACGCCCGGCTGCCGCGGAAGGCCGCTCATGGTCCCGCTCCCCTACGCCGGCGGGCGTTGAGTCTCGCGGCCTGCCGGGTCAGGTGATCGCGTTCGGCGAGGCTGGACGCCCGGTGCGCCGCCTCGGCGTACAGCCGCGCCGCCGTCCTGGGGTCTCCGGCCCGCTCGTGGAGGTAGGCCGCCGCCGCGGCGTGGCGGGGCAGGGTGTCGTCCAGCTCGGCCAACGCGGCCAGGCCGGCGCGCGGTCCGTCGGCCTCACCGACGGCGACCGCCCGGTTGAGCCGCACGACCGGGCTGTCGGTGAGGCGCACCAGTTCGTCGTACCACTCGACGATCTGCACCCAGTCGGTCTCGGCGGTGGTGGGCGCGTCGGCGTGGAGCGCCGCGATGGCCGCCTGGGCCTGGAACTCCCCGAGCCGGTCGCGGGCGAGCGCCGCCTGGAGGATGTCGATCCCCTCGGCGATCGACGCGGTGTCCCACCGGCCGCGGTCCTGCTCGGCGAGCGGGACCAGGCTGCCGTCGGGTGCGATTCGGGAGGCGCGCCGGGCGTGGTGGAGCAGCATGAGGGCGAGCAGCCCGGCGACCTCGGGGTGGTCGACGGCGGCCGCGAGCCGCCGGGTGAGCCGGATGGCCTCGGCGGCCAGGTCCACGTCGCCGGAGTAGCCCTCGTTGAAGACCAGGTAGAGGACGCGCAGCACGGTGGCGACGTCGCCCGGCCGGTCGAAGCGGACGCCGGAGACGGTGCGCTTGGCCCGGCTGATGCGCTGCGCCATGGTCGCCTCGGGCACCAGGTACGCCCGCGCGATCTGCCGGGTCGTCAGGGCCCCTACCGCGCGCAGGGTGAGCGCGACCGCGGACGACGGTGTCAGTGACGGGTGGGCGCACAGGAAGTAGAGCTGGAGCGTGTCGTCCGTCGAGGGCGCGGGTCCGGCGGCCGGTTCCCGGTCGGCCAGGTCCTCCCGCCGGCGGCGGGCGGTGTCCGCCCTCGTCGCGTCGAGGAACCGGCGCCAGGCGACGGTGATCAGCCAGCCCCTGGGATCGCGCGGCGGGTCGTCCGGCCAGACGCGGACCGCCTCGACCAGCGCCTCCTGCACGGCGTCCTCGGCCGCCGCGAAGTCGGCTCCGCGGCGGACGAGGACGGTGAGGACGCTCGGCGTGAGGCTCCTGAGCAGGGCCTCGTCCATGGCCGAGGTCATTCCGTGACGGTGGGCGAGACTCCGTAGAACGGGCGCAGTTCGAGCCACTCGTGGATCGGCCTGCCGCCCGCCCCGGGGGCCGCCGACAGCTCCCCGGCCAGCTCCACGGCCCGCTCGTAGCTGTCGACGTCGATCACCATCCAGCCGGCGATGAGGTCCTTGGTCTCGGCGAACGGGCCGTCGGTGACCGGCGGGCGCCCCTCACCGTCGTACCGGACCCATGTCCCCTCGGGGGCGAGTGCCTGACCGTCGACGAACTCGCCGGTCTTCTCGAGCCGGTCCGCGAAGTCCCGCATGTACTGCATGTGGGCCGAGATCTCCTCGGGTGTCCACTGGTCCATCGGCACGTCGTTGACCGCCGCCGGTGCGCCCCGGTAGTGCTTCAGCAACAGGTACTTGGCCATCGTCGTCTCCTCGGTGCGTGCGGCCCATTGTGGTCGCGTTCATAGCAGGGACGGAGCCGGTCACGGGTTCTCGACATCACCGCCGAGACTTTTTTGGCTCTCCCGGCGGGACCGGCCGCTGCCCGCCCCGTACCGTGGACCGGCATGACCGACTCCACACCCGGGATCACCGCGGCCCTCGTACGCGATCTGCTGCGGGAGCAGCACCCCGACCTGGCGGGACTGGCCCTGCGTGAGGTGGCGGGTGGATGGGACAACCAGCAGTGGCGTCTGGGGGACGGGCTGGCCGTGCGCATGCCCCGCACGGAGCGTGCCCCGGGTCTCCAGTACAAGGAGCGCCGGTGGCTGCCCGTCCTGGCCCCGCGTCTGCCGCTGCCCGTTCCCAGCCCCGTCCGGATCTGCGAGCCGTCCGCGCGCTTCCCGAAGCCCTGGACCGTCATGACCTGGGTCCCCGGCGAGCCGCTGGACCGGAGCCCGATCGGTCGCGGTGACGACTCGGCCGACCGCCTGGCGGACTTCCTCAAGGCCCTGCACGTGGAGGCACCCGCCGACGCTCCGACCGCCTCGGACCGCGGCGCCCACCCGAAGGACTGCACGGACGGCTTCGACCACTTCTTCGACGCCGTCGCCCCCGGCGACATCGCCGACGGTCTCCGGGCCGTCTGGGACGACGCCGTCGCGGCACCCGGCTGGGAGGGACCGCCGTTGTGGGTGCACGGTGACCTCCATCCCGCGAACGTGGTCGTCTCGGACGGGGCCCTCAGCGGTGTGCTCGACTTCGGCGACATGTTCGCCGGCGACCCGGCGTGGGACCTCGCGGCCGCGTGGGTGCTGCTGCCCCGTGGCGCCGCCCCGCGCTTCTTCGACGCCTACGGGCGCGCCGACGAGGGGACCGTCCGGCGCGCCCGTGGCCTGGCCGCCCTGAAGGGACTCTTCCTCCTGCGGACGGGCCGCGACGGCGACCGGGGCCTGCCCGGCGGCAAACCGACCTGGGGCCCCGCCGGCCGGGCGGCGCTCGACCGCGTGCTGTCGTCCTGAGCCCGGTGGTGCCGGAGTCAGGCGGGCAGCCTCCGGTCGACGACGAAGGCGATCTCGACGACCTGGCCGGGGAAGGTCAGTTCGGTGACGCCGACGACCGTGCTGACCGGGCGGTGCTCACCGAAGTAGGCCCGATTGCCCGCGGCCGCCGCCTCGGCGTTGTGGCGCAGGTCCACCACGTACAGGGTCTGTGAGACGACCTGGTTCCGGGTGGCGCCGTAGTGGTCCAGGACCTTGTCGGCGTTGGCGTACGTCCGCTCGAGCTGGGCGGCGAAGTCGTCCGCGTGGACGAACTCGCCCGCCGGGTCGAGCGCGAGCTGTCCGGAGACGTGGATCAGGTCGCCGGACCTGATCGCCTGCGAGTAGCCGAACTCGTCCTCGGCCGGGACCCGGTGGTGGAAGGCGTCGATGACGCTCACGGTGTTCACCCTTCGCTTCACTCTCTTGTGGTTACTGGGAGACTGTAGGAGAGTGGGCGCCGACCTGGAAGAACGCACTTTTCGGTGACTGAGGAACCTGATGGTGACCAAACAATTGCTCAAGGGCCTGCCCGAGGACGCGGATCTGAGGCGGGCGGACTCCCTGGCGCGGGAGATCTTCTCCGACGTCGCCAACAAATGGGCGCTCCTGATCATCGAGGCGCTCGGCGAGCGCACCCTGAGGTTCAGCGAGCTGCGCGACGAGGTGGAGGGCGTCAGCCACAAGATGCTCACCCAGAACCTGCGCATGCTGGAGCGCAACGGTCTGCTGGAGCGGACGGTGTACCCCACGGTGCCGCCGCGGGTGGAGTACACGCTCACCGAGCCGGGCCGGGCCCTGCGCACCACGGTCGACGCCATGTGCGGCTGGACCCACCGGTACCTGGGCCACATCGAGGAGGCGCGCGACCGGTTCGGGAAGTGACGGGCCGGCCGGTGCCGATGGACCTCCCGGCTCCGGAATGACGGATTGGCGTCCCGGAGCGGTGGGCAGGGAGCCAGGTGGTGTCATGACCACGACTACCTTCCCCCACAAGGAGGTCGACCATGCACGTCCGAATCCTGAGTGCCGGCGCCGCCGCCGTGCTGCTGGCGGCTCTGCCGACGCTCGGCGGCCAGGCCGTCGCCGCCACCCCGACCGGTGCCACCGCCCTCGCCCCGGCAGCGGCCCGGGTCGTCACCTACGACGCGAGCGGCGCGGCGGAGTTCAGGTCCGCGGTGGACCGGGGCGCGGCCATCTGGAACGAGAGCGTCGACGGTGTGGAACTGCGCCCGGCCGCGTCCGGCCGGCGCGCCGACATCCGCGTGCTCGCCGACAACGGCTGGCCGCGCGCCCTGCCCGGTCCCCTGGGCAGCGGCACCGTCTACATCGGCCGCCAGGCCGTGAACCAGGGCTACGACACGGTGCGCATCTCCTCCCACGAACTGGGTCACATCCTGGGCCTGCCCGACCGCAAGCCCGGCCCCTGCTCCAGCTTGATGTCGGGCTCCAGCGCGGGCGTCTCGTGCACCAACCCCTACCCGAACGCGGCCGAGAAGGCCGAGGTCGAGGAGAACTTCTCGGCTTCCGTCCGGGCGTCGGTCCCGGCCGTGCGGTCCGCCGCGGTCGGGGACTGACCAGACGCGTCGTCCTCCGGGCCGCCGGCGCGCCCCGGCGCACGCCGTCACCCCCGTGGCTCACGGCGCAGCGGAGACGAAGACGCAGAACGGATGACCGGAGGGGTCCGCGAAGACGAAGAGCGGCTCCTCCGGGTCGTCGGAACGGTCGAGCAGGAGTTCCGCGCCCAGCTCCTCGGCCCTGCGGCGCTGGCGGGCGAGTTCCCCGGTGTCGGGCACGGTCAGATCGAGGTGCGCCTGCATGGGAACGTCGTGCGACGGCCAGGTCGTCCGGGGCAGGCGGTCCACCAGCTGGAAGGCGAGGCGGTTCGTCCCGTCGGGCGAACGCAGCACGAGCCAGTCGGGCTCCTCGGGCGCGCCGTCCGCCGGCGGCTCATCCCCCGGGCGGTACGCCAACCCGAGCAACCGCCTGTAGAACTCGGCCAGTCGCCTCGGGTCGGTGGTGTCCAGCACGGTCTGCAGCAGCCGGGGGTACTCGCTCATCGTTCCTCCGCAGGTAGCCGGTGTCCCCCTTCCCCTGCCCGCTTTCCGCGCCGAGGCACGAGTCCGCGGGCACACCGTCGACGCCGCGCGCGGTCCGCGGGTCGGGGCCGGTGCTCGGCCGTGTCCGCGCCTAGGATCGGCGGCGTGGACGTTCCCCAGGATCTGATCAGCCTCGAGCGGGCGGCGGAAGAGCAGCGTGCCCGGCTCGCCGGGCTCGACGGCGAAGAGTTCAAAGCGCAGCAGCGGGCCTGGCAGGAGGCCGCCCGGGCCGCGCAAGCGGCGATCGCCGATCACGCCAAGGTCAGCGGCCGCCCGGCGGAAGTGATCGAGACGGCGGTCAAACGCGCCGTCCGGCAGGCGGAGGAGGACCCCGCCGAGTAGCCCGGGCGGGGACGTGGTCGCGGGGCGTACCGCTGCCCCGGTGCGGTGGTCGCTGTCCGCCGGACGGACGGGTCTACCGGGTCCGCACGCGTCCGCGTATCGATTCGTTGATCTTGTGCAGCTTTCCGGTCGGCGTCATGGAAGCCGGACGAGAGGGCACATCTCCCCCCGTCCGATCGGCCGACGACGTGGTAACACCGAGTGTTCCGACTCGAAAGGGCCACGTCTCATGGGTATCTTCAGCCGTCGCCAGACCGCCGTCATCGAACCGCCGTCGGCCGTGGCCGCCGGTCGGCCCGGTGGGGGCGCCTCGGCGACCGACGCCTCGCTCGACCCGGCGCTGCGCGCGCTGACCGGGCACTGGACCATCGACCGCCCGCACAGCCGGATCGGTTTCTCCGTGCGCCACGCCATGGTGACGACCGTCCGCGGGGCCTTCACCGACTACGACAGCGCGCTCTACTTCGACGGGGCCCGGCCGTCCGAGTCCCGGGCCGAACTCGTCATCCGGGTGGCCGGCGTCGACACCGGTGTGGAACAGCGCGACGCGCACCTCGTCGGCAAGGACTTCTTCGATGCGCGCCGGTACCCGGAGATGACGTTCCGCAGCACCTCGACCGTGCACGAGGGCGGGGAGAGCTTCCGGATGACGGGGGACCTCACGATCCGTGACACGACCCGGTCCGTCGACCTCCAACTGGACTACCTCGGCTCGGTCATGGACCCCTTCGGGTACGAGCGTGCGGGCTTCGACGGCACCACCACCATCGACCGCCGCGACTGGGGGCTCGTCTACAACCAGCGGCTCGAGGCGGGCGGCAGCATGGTCAGCGAGAAGGTCAGGCTCCAGTTCGACATCTCCGCCATCCGCTCCACCGCCCAGCCCCTGTGAGTGCCGGAGTCCGGCGCCGGAGGGGAGGGTCCGCTCGGGCGGCATCCGGCATAGAGTTCCCCCGGGAGTGACACCGCGTGTGGGGGAGCACATGAAGGCTGAGGCGGTCCCGGGGTGGGCATCGACGCTCGACTCGGTGGTGGTGTACGCGCAGGGCGCCCTCTGCCGCCGGCTCGCCCGCGGCACGGTGCCCCGGGACGGGCGGGTCCGGGTGACCGGCCTGCCCCGTTCGGCGGACCCCGGTTCGCTGCGGGTGCGGGTCGTCGGCGCCGGCGGGGTGCGTGTCACCGAGGCCAGAGCGGTGGCGGAGGCCGAATCACCCGACAGCCGCCCCACCGGGGAGCTGCGGCGTGAGGTGGAACGGCTCCGCGACGCCGTCGACGCCCTCCGCGCCCGCCGGGACCGNNGCGCGGAGGACTCCCCGCACCGCCGCACACCCGTCGACGCCTGGCTGGCCCTCGCCGAGTTCGTGGACGCACGACTGACGGCCTCGCACGCCCGTCTGCGCGAGATCGAGGAGGAGTTGACGCACGTCCGGCACGAGCTGGACGTCGCCGTGGACCGGCTCTCCCGCGCCTCCACCGACACGCCCGACGCGCGTTCCGGGACCACGCTGTGCGCGGCCGTGACCCTCGCGGGCCACG
>MUMD01000499.1 GCA_002155895.1 Streptomyces rochei | reverse complement strand
CCCCCAAGCCTTCGGCTGCCCGCGCCGGTCCCGCCCCACCCCCCACGCACGACCGTCGGTCCCCGCCGTGCGGGGCGTCAACCAGCCGGTGCGGACGCCCACTTGGGTGACCCGTTCCGGCTTTCGCGTGTCCTTCCCGCGCTCTTGACTCGATCATGAGCTGTCATGAGCCTGGCATCTGTTCGCTGCTGTGGCGAACCCAGGCCTGTCGGACAGGCCCCATCTAGGGGGGTTCATGAGACGAAGAGCGAGATCGATCCTCGCCGTCGGCGCGCTCCTGATCGGCGGAGCGAGCTTCGCACCCATCGCCCAGGCACAGCCCTCGGACTCCGCGAACACCGACGCGGACGAGGTGAAGGTCTTCCGGGCCGACGTCACCCAGGAGCAGGTCCCCCTGCTGCTGGCCGCCGGCCAGGACGGCCACGAACTCGGTGAGCAGGTCCCCGACCGGGGCACCGCCACCGTCGAGGTCTATCTCACCGACCGGCAGGCCGGAGAGCTGGAGAAACAGGGCGTCGACCTCAAGGAGCACACCCTCTCCGCCCGGGCCGAGGAACGGGTCGAGGACGCCGCCGAGGGCGTCTTCCGCCCGTACAGCGGCAGCGGCGGCCTCCGGGAGGAGATCCTGCGCACCGCGCAGGAGCACCCCCGTCTCACCAAGGTCGTCTCGATCGGCAAGACGGTGAACGGCCAGGACATCCTCGCCCTCAAGCTCACCAAGCACGCGGACCGGACCCGGGACGGCTCCAAGCCCGCCGTCCTCTACATGTCCAACCAGCACGCGCGCGAGTGGATCACCCCGGAGATGACCCGGCGGCTGATGCACCACTACCTGGACAACTACGAGAAGGACCGGCGGATCAGGAAGCTGGTCGACTCCACCGAACTGTGGTTCCTGCTGTCCGCCAACCCCGACGGCTACGACTACACCTTCCAGAACACCGACAACCGCCTGTGGCGCAAGAACCTGCGCGACAACAACGGCGACGGCGCCATCGGCACCGGCGACGGCGTCGACCTCAACCGCAACTTCGCCTACAAGTGGGGCTACGACGACGAGGGCTCGTCCCCGAACCCGACGAGCCAGACCTACCGCGGCCCCGGTCCGAACTCCGAGCCCGAGACCAAGGCCCTGGACCGCTTCCAGAAGCGGATCGGTTTCGCGTACGGCATCAACTACCACTCCGCCGCCGAACTGCTCCTCTATGGCGTCGGCTGGCAGGTCGCCACCCACACCCCGGACGACGTCCTCTACCAGGCGCTCGCCGGCACCCCCGAGAACTCGGCGATCCCGGGCTACCGCCCGCAGGTCTCCTCGGAGCTGTACACCACCAACGGCGAGGCGGACGGCCACGCGGCCAACGTCAACGGCATGGCGATGTTCACCCCCGAGATGTCCACCTGCCAGACCATCTCCGACCAGTACCCCGACGACGAGTGGAACGCGGGCGACTGCCAGTCCGGCTTCAACTTCCCCGACGACGAGAAGCTGATCCAGGAGGAGTTCGAGAAGAACATCCCCTTCGCGCTCTCCGTCGCCGAGAGCGCCGCGCACCCCGACCGGCCGTCCTCCTCCGTCGGCATCGAGGCCGCCGACTTCACCCCGGCCCCCTTCACCACCTCCTACGCGCGCGGCGCCGACCAGGAGGTCTCCGTCGTGGTGCGCAAGTCGGTGCGCGACAAGGAACTGAAGTACCGGGTCAACGGCGGACGCGTCCACGACATGGCCCTGAAGCCCTGGCGCGGCGGCGAGACGTACGGCGGCGAGGACAACCTCCACTTCGACGAGTACCGCGCCGAGGTCAAGGACGGCGACCGCGGCGACAAGGTCGAGGTCTGGTTCACCGGCGAGACGAAGCAGGGCAAGCGGACCGAGAGCGAGCACTTCACCTACACGATCGCCGAGCGGCCCCGCGCCGACGTCCTGGTCGTCGCCGAGGAGGGCGCGAAGGCCGCCCACGCCCGGACCTACGTGGACGCCCTCAAGGCCAACGGCAGGCGGGCGGCCGTCTGGGACGTCGCCACCCAGGGCGCGCCCGACGCGCTCGGCGTTCTCGGCCACTTCGACACCGTCGTCCACTACACCGGCGCGGCCAACCCGGGCAACGCCACCCAGCTCCAGCTCCGCGCCTACCTCAACGAGGGCGGCAGGCTGATCGAGGCCGGCGAGCGGGCCGGTGGCAGCGTCGACCTCGGCGACGGCACGCTGTCGAACGACTTCAGCCAGTACTACCTGGGCGCCTACACCCGCACCTCCCTCTCCGGAGCCACCGGATTCACCGGCTCCGGCAAGCTCGGCGGGACCACCGGCACGCTCGGCGACGCCCCCGGCAACCCGCTGGACGCCGCCGGCACCTACAGCGTCACCTCCGACCAGCTGCCCGCCGACACCTACCCGCAGTTCGCGAGCGAGGGCGCCGGGAAGTTCGCCGGGACGGTCAACCCGTACGGGCCCTACGCGGGCGCCTGGATGGCCGCCGCCGTCCACACCGACGACGCCTACAAGCGCCTCACCCGCACCGTCGACCTCACCGGCGTCACCGCCGCCGACCGCCCCACCCTGCGCACCCAGCTCCTGTGGGACACCGAAGGCGGCTACGACCACGCCCTGGTCGAGGCGCACACCACCGGCGCCGACGACTGGACCACGCTCCCCGAGGCGGGCGGCGCGACCGGCACCGCCGTGCCGGCCGAGTGCGGGGCCGGCTTCTACGTGGGCGAGCACCCCTGGCTGGAGCACTACCTCACCCTGTCCGACGACGGCTGCGCCGCCACCGGCACCACCGGGCAGTGGAACAGCCTCACCGGGTCCTCCGGGGGATGGCGGCAGGTCGAGTTCGACCTGAGCGCCTACGCCGGGAAGTCCGTGGACGTCTCGATCTCCTACGTCACCGACCCCGGCAGCGGCGGACGCGGCGTCCTCGCCGACGACGCTTCCCTGGTCGTCGGCGGCGCGGCGACGCAGACCGAGGGCTTCGAGACCTCGCTCGGCGCCTGGCAGGTGGCCGGACCGCCGGCCGGCAGCCCCGCCGTCCTGAAGGACTGGACCCGCACCGGCACCCTGTTCCAGACCCACGGCGCCGTCACCACGGACGACACCGTGCTCCTCGGCTTCGGCCTGGAGCACCTCACCGAACCGGCCGCCCGGACGGCACTGGTCCGGCAGGCGCTGCGTGCCCTGGACGAGTGAAAACCGGGACACGGGGGACTGACACGGTGTAGCGAAATCGGGTGATCGGTCCCCGTCACCCGGGGCGGTCCGTACCCCTACTGGCGGGTACGGACCGCCCTGCCGGGAATGGGCCGTCTCGATGTCACCCCCGACGCCGTGGAGAGGTAGGGTCGGAGGTGGTCGGGGACATCCCAAATACAGCTCGCCGGCACATCGGGCCGGCGTACCAACGAGGAGATCGGTTCGTGACGATCCGCGTAGGCATCAACGGCTTTGGCCGCATCGGTCGTAACTACTTCCGCGCGCTGCTGGAGCAGGGTGCAGACATCGAGATCGTGGCTGTCAACGACCTGGGTGACACCGCGACCACCGCCCACCTGCTGAAGTACGACACCATCCTCGGGCGCCTCCCGTACGAGGTCTCGCACACCGAGGACACCATCACCGTCGGTGACAAGACCATCAAGGTCCTCGCCGAGCGCAACCCCGCCGACATCCCGTGGGGCGAGCTGGGTGTCGACATCGTCATCGAGTCGACCGGCATCTTCACCAAGAAGGCCGACGCCGAGAAGCACATCGCGGGCGGCGCGAAGAAGGTCCTCATCTCGGCCCCGGCCAAGGACGAGGACGTCACCATCGTGATGGGCGTCAACCAGGACAAGTACGACCCGGCGAACCACCACGTCATCTCCAACGCCTCCTGCACCACCAACTGTGTGGCGCCGATGGCCAAGGTCCTCGACGAGAACTTCGGCATCGTCAAGGGTCTGATGACGACGGTCCACGCGTACACGAACGACCAGCGCATCCTGGACTTCCCGCACAAGGACCTGCGCCGCGCCCGTGCCGCTGCGGAGAACATCATCCCGACCACCACGGGTGCCGCCAAGGCCACCGCGCTGGTCCTTCCGCAGCTCAAGGGCAAGCTGGACGGCATCGCCATGCGCGTCCCGGTCCCGACCGGCTCGGTCACCGACCTGGTCCTGGAGCTCGGCCGCGAGGTCACCAAGGAAGAGGTCAACGCCGCCTTCCAGAAGGCCGCCGAGGGCGAGCTCAAGGGCATCCTGGAGTACACCGAGGACCCGATCGTCTCCTCGGACATCGTCAACGCCCCGGCGTCCTGCACCTTCGACTCGTCCCTGACCATGGTCCAGGACGGCAAGAACGTGAAGGTCATCGGCTGGTACGACAACGAGTGGGGCTACTCCAACCGCCTCGTCGACCTCACGGTCTTCGTCGGCAACCAGCTCTGATCCAGCCGGACTCAGCAGGCACCTCGCATGTGACAGCAGGGCTCGGGCAGCGCAAGGCCGCGCTGTCCGGGCCCTGCGTCGCGTGCGCAGCGACCAGCCCTCGTAGGATCACGAGCGATCCGAGAACCCAGGAGCCCACTGCATGAAGACGATCGACGAACTGCTCTCCGAAGGCGTCACCGGCAAGCGCGTCTTCGTCCGCGCCGACCTCAACGTGCCGCTGGACGGCACCACCATCACCGACGACGGCCGCATCCGCGCCGTGGTGCCCACCGTCAAGGCCCTGGCCGACGCGGGCGCGCGCGTGATCGTCGCCTCGCACCTGGGCCGTCCCAAGGGCGCCCCGGACCCCGCCTTCTCCCTGGCCCCGGCCGCCGCCCGCCTCGGTGAGCTGCTCGGCGCCGAGGTGGCGTTCGCCGAGGACACGGTCGGCACCGCCGCCGAGTCCACGGTCGCCGGCCTCGCGGACGGCCGGGTCGCGGTGATCGAGAACCTGCGCTTCAACGCGGGCGAGACCAGCAAGGACGACGCCGAGCGCGCCGCCTTCGCCGACAAGCTGGCCGCCCTCGCGGACGTGTACGTCGGTGACGGCTTCGGCGCGGTGCACCGCAAGCACGCCTCGGTCTACGACCTGCCGAAGAAGCTCCCGCACTACGCCGGGTACCTCATCGCCACCGAGGTCGGCGTCCTGAAGAAGCTCACCGACGACGTCCAGCGCCCCTACGTGGTCGCCCTCGGCGGCGCCAAGGTCTCCGACAAGCTCGCCGTCATCGACCAGCTGCTCGGCAAGGCCGACCGGCTCCTCATCGGCGGCGGCATGGCGTACACCTTCCTCAAGGCCAAGGGGTACGAGGTCGGCATCTCCCTCCTCCAGGAGGACCAGATCCCGGCTGTCGAGGAGTACATGGAGCGCGCGGAGAAGAACGGCGTCGAGCTGGTCCTCCCCGTCGACGTGCTGGTCTCGTCCGAGTTCCCGGACCTGAAGACCAAGGCCCCCGCCCACCCCACCACCGTCGCCGCGGACGCCATCCCCGCCGACCAGGAGGGTCTGGACATCGGTCCCGAGACCCGCAAGCTGTACGCCTCGAAGCTCGCCGACGCCGCCACCGTCTTCTGGAACGGTCCGATGGGCGTCTTCGAGCACCCCGACTACGCCGAGGGCACCAAGGCGGTCGCCCAGGCCCTCGTCGACGCCCCGGGCTTCACCGTGGTCGGCGGCGGCGACTCCGCCGCGGCCGTCCGCACGCTCGGCTTCGACGAGAACGCATTCGGCCACATCTCGACCGGCGGCGGCGCCTCCCTCGAATACCTCGAGGGCAAGACGCTCCCCGGCCTCGCCGCACTGGAGGACTGACCCCGATGACCACCCGCACGCCGCTGATGGCGGGCAACTGGAAGATGAACCTCAACCACCTCGAGGCCATCGCCCACGTCCAGAAGCTCGCCTTCGCCCTCGCGGACAAGGACTACGACGCCGTCGAGGTCGCCGTCCTCGTCCCCTTCACCGACCTGCGCTCGGTGCAGACCCTGGTCGAGCACGACAAGCTGAAGATCAAGTACGGCGCCCAGGACGTCTCCGCCCACGACGGCGGCGCCTACACCGGCGAGATCTCCGGCCCGATGCTGGCCAAGCTCCGCTGCACCTACGTAGCGATCGGCCACTCCGAGCGCCGGCAGTACCACGCCGAGACCGACGAGCTGGTGAACGCCAAGGTCAAGGCCGCCTACAAGCACGGTCTGACCCCGATCCTGTGCGTCGGCGAGGAGCTGGACGTCCGCGAGGCGGGCAACCACGTCGCCCACACCCTCGCCCAGGTCGAGGGCGGCCTCAAGGACCTCCCCGCCGAGCAGGCCGAGACGATCGTCATCGCCTACGAGCCCGTCTGGGCGATCGGCACCGGCAAGGTCTGCGGCGCCGAGGACGCCCAGGAGGTCTGCGCGGCGATCCGCGGCAAGCTCGCCGAGCTGTACTCCCAGGAGCTGGCCGACAAGGTCCGCATCCAGTACGGCGGCTCCGTCAAGTCCGGCAACGTCGCCGAGATCATGGCGCAGGCCGACATCGACGGCGCGCTGGTCGGCGGGGCCTCGCTGGACTCCGACGAGTTCGTCAAGATCGTCCGCTTCCGCGACCAGTGAGCCGAGCGACAGTCGGCCGGTGAGTATGCCGTAGCGGCGATACGTCGTACCCTTGCGGGGGCATGGTGGCCTGCTGTCACCGTGCCCCCGTCGTTCATCCGAATCCGAGGAAGTTGGTCCAGCCGTGGTTTTGGGGTTCTCGATCGCCCTGATCGTCTTCAGCGCGCTGCTGATGCTGCTGGTGCTGATGCACAAGGGGAAGGGCGGCGGCCTCTCCGACATGTTCGGTGGCGGCATGCAGTCCTCCGTCGGCGGCTCCTCGGTCGCCGAGCGCAACCTCGACCGGATCACCGTGGTGGTCGGTCTGCTGTGGTTCGCGTGCATCATGGTGCTCGGCCTGCTGATGAAGGCGAACAACTGACACGCGTGACGATCGCCTGACAGGCGTGGAGCACACCTGCCACGTCACGCACTCCCGCACGTAAAGCCCCATGTTCGGTACGCGCCGCAAGGCGCCGCCTATCATGGGGCTTGCGTCTGGGCGCTTGGGCTTGTAACTCCAACCACTGGACGCGCGTTGGGCCTTACGTAGACTGAGGCGCCTCGCAGCGAAGCGAAACGCCGACTCGCTTCGCGGCACCATCACGCAGGGAGTTACACCGTGGCAAGTGGCAACGCGATCCGGGGGAGCCGGGTCGGGGCGGGGCCGATGGGCGAGGCCGAGCGCGGCGAGTCCGCGCCGCGTCTGCGCATCTCCTTCTGGTGCTCCAACGGACACGAGACACAGCCGAGCTTCGCGAGCGACGCGCAGGTGCCGGACACCTGGGACTGCCCGCGCTGCGGCTTCCCCGCCGGGCAGGACCGGGACAACCCGCCGGACCCGCCGCGCACCGAGCCCTACAAGACCCACCTGGCGTACGTGCGCGAGCGGCGCAGCGACGCGGACGGCGAGGCGATCCTCGCCGAGGCGCTCGCCAAGCTGCGGGGCGAGATCTGACGCCGGCTCCGTCGGACCCCCTCCGGCCCCGTCGGGCTTCTTCCGTGCCGACCGTACTGATCAATTAGGTTGTAACGGCCGGGACAGCTGGGACACCCAAGGAAGAAGGCTGACGACCGACATGAACGCAGACGGCCGTACCAGGCTCAACCAGACGCCCGAATGGACCGCGCTGGCCAAGCACCGCGAGGAGCTGGGCGAGGTGCGGCTGCGCGAGCTGTTCGCCGCCGACCCGGACCGCGGCACCGGCTGCACGCTCCGGGTGGGAGACCTGTACGTCGACTACTCCAAGCACCTCGTCACCGACGAGACCCTGCGGCTGCTGCGTGAGCTGGCCGCCGCCACCGACGTCTTCGGCCTGCGCGACGCGATGTTCCGCGGCGAGCGGATCAACATCACCGAGGACCGGGCGGTGCTGCACACCGCGCTGCGCGCCCCGCGGGACGCGGTGATCGAGGTCGACGGCGAGAACGTCGTGCCCAAGGTGCACGCCGTGCTGGACAAGATGGCCGGCTTCGCCGACCGGGTCCGCTCCGGCGAGTGGACCGGCCACACCGGCAAGCGCATCAGGAACGTCGTCAACGTCGGCATCGGCGGCTCCGACCTCGGTCCGGCGATGGCCTACGAGGCGCTGCGCGCCTTCACCGACCGCGACCTGACGGTCCGTTTCGTCTCCAACGTGGACGGCGCCGACCTGCACGAGGCGACCCGCGACCTGGACCCGGCCGAGACCCTGTTCGTCATCGCCTCGAAGACCTTCACCACCATCGAGACGGTCACCAACGCCACCTCCGCCCGGACCTGGCTGCTGAACGCGCTCGGTGACGAGAAGGCGGTGGCCCGGCACTTCGTCGCGCTGTCGACCAACGCCGAGAAGGTCGCGGACTTCGGCATCGACACGGCCAACATGTTCGAGTTCTGGGACTGGGTCGGCGGCCGCTACTCCTACGACTCGGCGATCGGGCTCTCCCTGATGATCGCCATCGGCCCGGACCGCTTCCGGGAGATGCTCGACGGCTTCCGCCTCGTCGACGAGCACTTCCGTACCGCCCCCGCCGAGTCCAACGTGCCCCTGCTGATGGGGCTGCTGGGCATCTGGTACGGCAACTTCATGGGCGCCCAGTCGCACGCGGTGCTGCCCTACAGCCACTACCTGTCCAAGTTCACCGCCTACCTCCAGCAGCTCGACATGGAGTCCAACGGCAAGTACGTCGGCCGGGACGGGCGCGAGGTGGAGTGGCAGACCGGGCCGGTGGTCTGGGGCACGCCGGGCACCAACGGCCAGCACGCCTACTACCAGTTGATCCACCAGGGCACGAAGCTGATCCCGGCGGACTTCATCGGCTTCGCCGAACCGGTGGCCGAGCTGAGCGACGAGCTGAAGGCCCAGCACGACCTGCTGATGGCCAACTTCTTCGCCCAGACGCAGGCGCTGGCCTTCGGCAAGACCCCCGACGAGGTGCGCGCCGAGGGCGTCCCGGAGGAACTGGTCGCGCACAAGACCTTCAAGGGCGACCACCCGACGACCACCGTCCTCGCCCGCGCGCTGACCCCCTCCGTCCTCGGCCAGCTCGTCGCCCTCTACGAGCACAAGGTGTTCGTGCAGGGCGCGATCTGGAACATCGACTCCTTCGACCAGTGGGGCGTCGAGCTGGGCAAGGTGCTCGCCAAGCGCGTCGAACCCGCCCTGACCGAGGGCGCCGACGTCCCCGGCCTGGACGCCTCCACCCAGGCACTGGTCGCCACCTACCGGGAGCTGCGCGGCCGGCGGTGAGCCCACCGGCGCGGTGGCCCGGCCGGAAACGGTCATGCCACCGCGCTCAGCGTGTCCGCGAGGCGCCGCCGTGCCGCCCGTGCCGACGGCACCGCGGCCAGCGCCGCCGCCCCGAGCACGGCCGCGGCACCCACGGCCGCCAGAAGCCCGGGGGAGGGCGCCCGGGCGATCCCCGCGCCGATGCCGCTGGAGGCGCCCTGGGCGTCGATCAGCCAGTGGGCGAGCGGCAGTCCGAGGGCGGCGGCGAGGAGCACCGCCGCCAGGGTCGTGCAGCCGGTCGCCGTGACGGTGACGCCGGTGATCTGGCGCGGTGACAGACCGATCGCCTTGAGCGCGAGCAGGTCCCGCTCGCCCTCCCGGACGGTGCCGCCGATCGTCGTGAGCAACTCGATCAGCCCGACGAGCGCGAGGACGGCGATCAGCCCGAGGACGACGCCGCGCAGCGGGGACAGCCCGTCGGCCGGGTTCGCCACCGCGTGCACCTCCAGACCCTCGGGCCCGGACGCGGCGAGCCGCGCCGCGACCTCCTCCGGGTCGGCGCCCGCACGCAGGCGCAGCTGGTACAGGGTCGGCGTGAGACCCGGATCGTTCTCCCGGAGGGTGTCCAGGGAGGTGGAGACGACCCGGCCGGCGTTCTCCGGCTCGATGCTGCGGCCCACGATGTGCAGGATCTGCGGCCGGTCGCCGACGGTCATCCGCACCCAGTCGCCGACCTCCACGTCCAGCAGGTCCAGCAGCCCCTGCCCGGCCACCGCCTCGTCCGGTCCGTGCGCGCGACGGCCCTCGGCCAGGGCGTACGGGTACGGCTCCTCGCGGGTGCCGAGCCCGCGCAGCGCGATCGTCGCCGTCTGACCCGGCACCAGCGCGGCCACCTCGACGCCCGGGTAGGCGGCGGCGACCCGCGGGTCGCGTTCCAGCAGCGCTCGGGTGCCGCGGTCGTCGGCACCGGCGTCGGCGCGGACGGTCAGCGCGGTCGGCAGACCCACCTCTTCGGGCCGGGTGTGGAAGCGGTCGATGGTGGTCCACGCGCTCATCGCCACCACGATCAGCAGCAGCGGAAGCGTGAGCCGGGCGACCGCGGCGAGCGAACGGGGCCGCCGGGCGAACGCCTTGTGCCAGCCGAGCACCAGCGCGGGCGGCACCCGCACCTCCAGCTCGCGGACCCCGGCCGCCTTGCCGGGGTCCGGGACGCCGGTCTTCGCCGGGGCGGGCGCGCCGGGCCCGTCGGCGCCCCGGACGCCGGGCCCACCGGCACCCCGTGCACCTCGATCCCGCACCCGGGACCGCACCGGCACCCGCAGCACCCGC
>MUMD01000498.1 GCA_002155895.1 Streptomyces rochei | reverse complement strand
CATCGCGCCGTTCAACTTCCCGCTCAACCTGTGCGCCCACAAGGTCGCCCCCGCGATCGCCGCCGGCGCGCCGATCATCCTCAAGCCGGCTCCCGCCACGCCCCTCTCCGGTCTGATCCTCGGCGAACTGCTCGCCGAGACCGAGCTGCCCGCCGGCTCCTGGAGCATCCTGCCGGTGCCCAACGACAAGATGCCCGCCCTGGTCCAGGACGAGCGCCTGCCGGTCATCTCCTTCACCGGTTCCGAGACCGTCGGATACGCGATCATGGACTCGGTGCCGCGCAAGCACTGCACCCTGGAGCTGGGCGGCAACGGCGCGGCCGTCGTCCTCGCCGACTGGGCGAGCGACGAGGACCTGGACCGGGCCGCGCAGCGCATCGCGACCTTCTCCAACTACCAGGGCGGCCAGTCCTGCATCTCCGTGCAGCGGGTGATCGCCGACGCCGCCGTCTACGACCGGCTGCTGCCGCGCATCGTCGCCGCCGTCGAGACCCAGGTCACCGGCGACCCGAACGACGACGCCACCGACGTCGGCCCGCTGGTCAGCGAGGCCGCCGCCGAGCGCGTGGAGTCCTGGGTCGACGAGGCCGTCGCCGCGGGCGCCACCCTCCACACCGGCGGCAAGCGCGACGGTGCCTCCTACGCGCCGACCGTCCTCACCGACCTCCCGGCCGGCACCACGCTCGCCTGCGAGGAGGTCTTCGGCCCGGTCCTCAGCGTGCAGAAGGTGAACGGCGAGACCGAGGCGTTCGCGGCCGTCAACGACTCCAAGTACGGCCTCCAGGCAGGCGTGTTCACCCACGACCTGGAGACCGCCTTCCGCGCCCACCGCGCCCTCGAGGTCGGCGGCGTCGTCATCGGGGACGTCCCCTCCTACCGTGCCGACCAGATGCCGTACGGCGGCGCCAAGCAGTCCGGCGTGGGCCGCGAGGGCGTCAAGTACGCGATGGACGACTACACCTACGAGCGGGTGCTGGTCCTGACGGGCCTCGCCCTCTGACCCACCCCGAGAAGGCCGTCGGCCCGAGCCCACTGTGCGGGGGCTCGGGCCGTCGGCGTACCCGGCGGCGCCGGCCCGGGTCCTATGCGCCCACCAGCGCGCCCACCAGCCGGTGCATGGCCGGCCGCGGGTCGGGGCCGTCCGGGTGGCCGGTCATCAGCAGATGGTGCGCGGTGCCGACGACGGCGAGGGCCACCGTGTCCGGGTCGACGGTGGCCGGCAGCCGGCCGAGGGCCCGCTCGGCCTCCAGATAGCCGGCTATCGCCTCCTGGACGGCGGAGAATCCGGGGCCGCCGTCCCGCATGGCCTCGCGGACCCGCGCGGTGGCCGCCGGACGCGTCAGGGCCAGACCCGACAGGGCCGGGCCGCCCCGCTCGAAGAGCGAGAGGGCGACGGCCTCCAGGTTGCCCGACACCGTGCCCTGCCCGGCGAGCCGCGCCATGGCCCGGGCCCGGGCCGCGGTCCGGGCGAACCGGTCGAGGCACAGCTCGGCCACGAACTCGTCGAGTCCCGCGAAGTGCGCGTGCAGCAGCCCCTTGGCGCAGCCCGCCTCCGTGGTGACGGACCGGCTGGTGAGCGCGCCCGGCCCGTCCCGCTCCACGATCCGCTCGGCGGCCGCGAAGAGCCGCTCGCGCACGTCCGGCGTCGCCACTCCACGGGGTGACATGGGCCTCGCTCCCTCTCGGCGTCCCGCGCCACCTGCGGCGCGACCGCCCCCGATCGTAAGGGGATTGCCAGTACGGGCGCACGCCCATACTGTTTGGGCGCACGCCCATTCCTCGTTCCGCAAACGGGAGGCACCCGTGTCACAGATCGTCAACACCGAGCAGGCGCACGCGTGGAACGGTCCGGAAGGCGTCCACTGGGCCCGCCGTCAGGACCGCTGGAACGCCGTGAACGAGGGCTTCAACGAGCCGCTGCTCGACGCCGCCGCACTCACCGGGAGCCACCGGACCCTCGACCTGGGCTGCGGTGCCGGGCAGACCACGCGCCTCGCCGCCCGCCGGGCGCCGCACGGCAGCGCCACGGGGCTCGATCTGTCCGGCCCCATGCTGGCCGAGGCTCGGTCCCGGGCGGCGAGCGAGGGGCTCACCAACGTCACCTTCACGCAGGGCGACGCGCAGGCGCACCCCTTCGCGCCGGGAGCCTTCGACGCGGCGATCAGCCGCTACGGGATCATGTTCTTCACCGACCCCGAAGCGGCCTTCCGCAACATCGGCCGGGCGCTGCGCCCCGGCGGGCGGCTGGCGTTCGTCTGCCCGGCCGAACCCGCCCGCAACGACTGGGTCACCGCCCTGACGGCACTGCGCGACATCGTCCCGCTCGGAGACTTCGACGCCCCCGGCCGGCCCGGCATGTTCTCCCTGGCGTCCCCCGACCGCGTCCGGGCCGTCCTCACCGCCGCGGGATTCCGGGGGGTGACCGCCGACCGGGTCGAGGCGTACGGGGCATGGGGGCGGGGAGCCGACGACGCGGCCGGGTTCCTGCTGGACACCGGACCCGGCCGGCACGCCCTGTCCCAGGTCGACACGGCCGCGGCGATCCACGCCCGCCGCGCGCTCACCGACCGTCTGCGCGGCCACGAGGCGGCCGACGGCACGGTCCGGCTGCGCAGCACGTCATGGCTGGTGACGGCCGACCGCCCGGTCGCCGCACCGTAGGAGTGCTCCCAGGGGCCCCGTGCGGGCGCGGAGTCCGGGGTCCGGCACCGATGCGCACCGGTGCCGGGCCCCTTCCCCGTGCCGGCCTGCTCCGGACCCTCAACCGGAGAAGCCGACGTGCGCGAGCCGCAGTGTGCCGCGCAGCCTGATGCGGAGATCGCGCACGCCCTCGGCGGCGGCCAGGGGAGCGCCGATCTCCACGTAGTCGTACGGACCCGGCGTCGGAGCGTCGGTGGCCAGTGCCGCCGCCGGGGCGCCGTCGAGGGCGATCTCCGCGCTGCCCTCGCCCGCCACCGTCAGCGTGACCCCCGTGACGCCCGGGCCGAAGTCGCAGGCGCGGTAGAGCAGTTCGCCCGTGGCGCCCGCCGCCGGCGTCACCGCGTCGCCCGCCGTCCTCGTCCGGTCGACGATCTCCGTGCCGCTCTGCTCGTCGAAGTCGGCCGCGGCGATACCGCGCTCGCGCACCGGTCGGGGAGCGGACGGCTCCCCGTCGAGCGTCACGATCGCCGACAGCCGCACGTCCTCGCTGGAGGCGCCCACCAGCAGCGCGTACGGACCGGGCTCCAGCCGCCACCGGCCGTGCGCCACGTCCCAGAACGCCAGCGCGGACAGCGGGACCTCGAAGACCACCTCCGCCGTGGCCCCCGGGGCCAGGGTGAGCCGGCGATGGGCCAGCAGCTCCCGGCGGGGACGCGGGACCGAGGGCTCCTCGGCGCGGCCGTAGAGCTGGGCCACCTCGTCCGCGGTCACGTCCCCGGTGTTGGTGACGGTGAAGGAGACGCGCACCGAGCCGTCCCCGACCCGGGCGGAGAGGTCCGCGTACCCGAAGGACGCGTACGACAGGCCGTGCCCGAACGGGAACAGCGGCGTCCCCTCGAAGTACAGGTAGGTCTGGCGGCCGCCGATCACGTCGTAGTCGAGCAGGTCCGGCAGGTCGCCGTCGTCGGCGTACCAGGTCTGTGGGAGCCGCCCGGCGGGGGAGACGTCACCGGCCAGGACCCGCGCCAGCGCGGTGCCGGCCGCCTGGCCGCCGTGCGCGGTCCACAGCACCGCCGAGAACGCGTCGGCGTCCACCGCGTACGGGTAGGCCGACACCAGCGCCAGCACCGTGCGCCCGCCCGTGGCGCGGGCCGCGCGCAGCAGCCGCTCCTGGTGGGCGGGGAGCCGCAGCGTCGTACGGTCCTCGGTCTCCCGGCCGTTGATGTGCGGGTCGTTGCCCGCCACGACCACGACCACGTCCGCCCCGGCCGCCACCCGCGCCACCGCGTCCTCGCCGCGCTCGGTGACGACCGGCTCGAAGATCTCGGCATCCGCGTCGTCCGCGGCAACCTTCACGCCGTCGGCGGCGACTCGGACGGGGCGACCCGTTCCCAAGTGCCTCAGGAGGTGGCCGTTCCCGTGGGGTTCCAGCCGGAAGGTCTCCTGCACGATCCAGCCGCCGGGCTGGTCGGCGGAGGCGCGCACGAAGCCGTCCTCGGCGACGGACAGGTACCGGCCGTCCGGTGCGCGCAGGGTGAGGACGCCCTCGCCCCAGTCGGCCAGCGCGAGTTCGGTGCCGTCGGCGGCGGTGGTCAGGGGCGGCAGATCGGTGCGGCCGGCGAGCAGCGCCGGGTCGAGCGCGCCCTCGGCGCCCCGGGCGCCGGAGGCGGAGCCGTCCGACGGCGGTACGTGCAGGAACCGGCCGTCGCCGGTCCGCAGCAGGACCCGGTCCACGCCTTCCGCGAAGCTCACGCGTGCGGCGCCGAACCGCTCGTACAGGCCCTCCAGCGGGGTGGACCGGTGGATGAGCGTGCCGCTGTACCAGTCGAGCTTGCACTCGTCGGCGAGCAGGCCGACGACCGCGATCCGGGCGTCGGGGGCCAGCGGCAGCACTCCGTCGTTCCCGAGCAGGACCACCGCCTGCTCGGCCGCCTCGCGCGCCAGCTCCCGGTGTTCGGGCGTGTCGAAGTCGGCGGTGCCCGCGTACGGGGCCGGATCCGGGTCGAACTCGCCGAGCCGGAAGCGGACCGACAGCTGCCGGCGCACCGCGGTGTCGACGTCGGTCTCGGTCAGCAGCCCCCGCTCCAGGGCGCCCCGGACCCGCGCGACGATCTTCGTCGAGTCCGTGCCGTGGTCGGTGAAGCTGTCGACCCCGGCCCGCAGCGCCGCGGCCGTCGCTTCCTCGTGGGTGTCGAAGTAGTGCTCCGAGTCGACCAGGTTGGAGGGCGCGCCTGCGTCCGAGCAGACCAGCAGCTCCTCCCGCGTCCAGGCGCGCAGGTGTTCCGCGAGGTACGGGGAGACGTGGTTGGGGCGGCCGTTGACCAGGTTGTAGGCCGGCATCACCCCGGCCACCGCGCCCGCCTCGACCGTCTCGCGGAAGGCCCGCAGGTCGTACTCGTGCAGGACCCGCGGACGGACGGACGACGACGAGGTGTCCCGGTCGGCCTCGTTGTTGTGCGCGAGCCAGTGCTTGAGGACGGGCGCGGTGCGCCAGTACACCGGGTGGTCACCGCGCAGGCCGCGGGTGTAGGCGGTCGCGATGGCCGAGGTGAGCCTCGGGTCCTCGGAGTAGCCCTCCTCGTTCCGGCCCCACAGGGGGTGGCGCAGCAGGTTGACGGTGGGGGACCACACGTTGAGTCCGACGCGCTCGTCACGGGCGCGCATCGCCCGCGCCTCCTTGGAGACCGCCTCGCCGACACGGCGCACCAGGTCCTCGTTCCAGGTCGCGCCGAGCCCCACGGCCTGCGGGAACACGGTCGCCGGGCCCATCCAGGCCACCCCGTGCAGTGCCTCCTGACCGGTGCGGAACGCGGCGACGCCGAGCCGCTCGACGGCCGGCGCGAACTGGTGCAGGAACGCCGTCTTCTCGTCGAGGGTGAGCCGCGACAGCAGGTCGTCGACGCGCTTTTCGAGCGGCAGCCGCGGATCGCGGAAAGGCGGCGTGGGCGGTGTGGGTGCGGTCACGTGAGGTTCCCCTTGGGATGGAGCGACGTGCGCTTTCGAAGCGCTTCGATGCTCAGTCGAGCCGAGGGCGGGTGTCAAGCGGTAGGCACGCACCAACTCCGACTGCGCCTCGCGGGGCAAGGCCCCCAGGAGTGTCGTCGACCGCCGTAGAGCCCGGACGCATCGGAGGAATTCTGGAAGCGACCCTTGTGTGCCCTCAGGCGTTCACCTAACCTCGCACCAACATCGAAGCGCTTCGACTCTGGAAGCGGTGAACCGAGGACACGTCAGAGGTCCATCCGGAACCGCGCATTCCTTCGACGACCGCTTCAGCTCAGCCAGTTCCAGTGAAGACACCGCAGCCGACGGCCACCGCCGGGTGTCCTGGTGCGCCATGAAGGGTTGACGCAATGACGCCGAACGCCGCCTCCGGTCCCAGCCGGAGAAACTTCCTCGCCTCCACCGCGGCCGTCACCGCAGCGGTGGCGGGAGGGGTGCCGCTGCTCTCCGCCTGCGGCGGGGGATCGGACGGCGGCTCGCGCGACGGCACCACGTCGGGCAAGGACGCCAAGGAACTGCTGCCGGCGTACGTGGCCGGCAACGTGGTCACCCCCGACATCCCCAGCAAGAACGGCTCCGCCGTCGGCTTCACGAGCAAGCTCGACCTCGCGGACCTGAAGACCTCGGTGCCGAAGGAGCTCGGCAAGGGCGGCAAGGTCACCGTCATGTCGCCGTTCTGGGGCTCCCCGCCCAAGGACGGCAACGCCTACTACAAGGCGATGAACGACCTCATCGGCGTCGACGTGGTCTGGCAGAACCAGGACGGCAACACCTACGACCAGAAGCTCGGCGCGGTCCTCGCCTCCAGCGAGGTGCCCGACGTGGTGGTCGTGCCCGGCTGGAACATGACCGGCAAGATCCCCAGCGCCATTATCGGCAAGTTCGCCGACCTCGGCCCCTACCTGTCCGGCGACGCGGTCAAGGAGTACCCCAACCTCGCGGCGATCCCCACCGACGCCTGGCAGCGGTCCATCTTCGGCGGCAAGCTGCGCGGTCTGCCGATGCCCGCCTCGTACGTCACCGGCATCGTGCCGCTGTACCGGCAGGACATCTTCGAGAAGGAGGGCTACGAAGTCCCGCGCTCCTGCGACGAGTTCATGACGTTCGCCAAGGAGGCCACCAACGCGAAGGCCAAGCGCTGGGCCTGCCTGGACATGAAGTGGACCGCCTTCAACGCCTTCGGTGTGCTCTCCGGCAACGAGAAGTCGCTCGGCTGGAACGAGGCCGACGGCAAGCTGGTCCACCGCATCGAGACCGAGGAGTACCTCGAGGCCCTGGAGTGGACGCGCAAGCTGTTCGCCGCCGGTGTCGTGCACCCCGACGCCAGGCTCGGCAAGTCCAACGCCGCCGACCCCGGGCCGAAGTTCGCCGCCGGCGAGTTCCTCGTCTACAACCAGGACTTCTCCCAGTGGTGGAGCCGTACCGCCGAACAGGCCGTCCAGAACCCCGAGTTCAAGATCTGGGGCATGGACATCTGGGGACACGACGGCGGCGCCCCCACGCTGTGGGCGCAGAACCCGGCCGGCATCTTCGCCTTCGTCAACAAGGACGCCTCGGAGTCCGTGATCCGCGACGTGCTGGCCGTCGCCAACGTCACCGCGGCGCCGTACGGGACCAAGGAGTACATGGCCACCAACTACGGCGTCGAGGGCACCCACTACACCGTCGAGGACGGCGTGCCCACCAAGACCGAGCAGGGCAACATCGACGTGATGAACGCCTACGTGATGATCGCGAGCCCCGCTCCGACCATCGCCCACCCGGACTTCCCCGAGGTCGCCAGGGGACAGGTGGAGTGGCAGCAGCGGATGGGCGCCCACACCAAGAAGTCCACCTTCTACGGCATGCAGATCGTCGAGCCCGCCCGCTGGACCAACCTCTCCAACGACTTCGAGCAGTTGGAGGACGACGTCGTCCGCGGCCGCAAGAAGATCGGCGACATGCAGCAGGCCGTCTCTGACTGGCGGAGCAAGGGCGGCGACAAGCTGCGCGACTGGTACAAGAAGCTGCTCGACGAGAACGGCACGGCGGCGGGCTGACCGGTACCGAGGCGAGGAGAACGGCCGTGTCGAACAGCACGGTGCCTCGGACCAGCACCGAGGCCGAGACGAAGAAGACCCCGGTGGCGTCCGGCGACGCCACCGGCCCCCGGAAGGGCGGGCCGAGCACGGGGAAGCCCAGCCTGCGACTGAGGTTCCGGCGCGACCGCGCACTGCTGCTGATGACGCTGCCGGCCGTCCTGCTGGTACTGCTCTTCAACTACGTACCGATCCTCGGCAACGTCGTCGCCTTCCAGGAGTACGACCCCTACCTCAGCGACAACGGGGTCGTCTCCATCCTGCACAGCCCCTGGGTGGGGCTGGAGAACTTCCAGCGGATCTTCGAGGACTCCGCCTTCTGGAACTCGGTGCGGAACACGCTGGTGCTCTTCGTGCTCCAGCTCGTCCTGTACTTCCCCGTCCCCATCCTGCTCGCGCTGCTCATCAACAGCGTGGTCCGGCCCCGGGTCCGGGCCATCGCGCAGGCCGTCCTCTACCTGCCGCACTTCTTCTCCTGGGTGCTGGTGATCGCCGTCTTCCAGCAGCTCCTCGGCGGCGCGGGACTCCTCTCCCAGCTGCTGCGCGACCACGGGTACGACGGGCTCAGCCTCATGACCGACCCGGACACCTTCAAGTTCCTGGTCACCGCGCAGAGCGTGTGGAAGGACGCCGGCTGGGGGATCATCGTCTTCCTCGCCGCGCTCGCCTCGGTCAGCCCCGACCTGTACGAGGCCGCCGCGATGGACGGCGCCAACCGCTGGCGCCGCATATGGCACGTCACCCTGCCCGCCCTGCGTCCGGTGATCGCCCTGCTGCTGGTGCTGCGCGTCGGCGACGCCCTGACGGTCGGCTTCGAGCAGATCCTGCTGCAACGCGACGCCGTCGGACCAGGGGCCGCCGAAGTCCTGGACACCTTCGTGTGGTGGAACGGCGTGCGCAACCAGGACTTCGGCTACGCCGCCGCCGCGGGGCTGGTGAAGGGCGTGATCAGTCTCGGCCTGGTCCTGATAGCGAACAAGGTGGCCCACCTCATGGGCGAGCAGGGGGTGTACAAGAAGTGACCGCCGTACGCGAAACGACCACCGCCCGGCAGGCGCCCGCAGCGACCGGGGGCCCCGCGCGCCGGCCGAGCCGGTGGGCGGCCCCGCCCCGCCCGGTGTGGGAGGAGAAGCCCAGCCGGGCCGGACTCGCCGGCAAGGGGCTGGTCCTGCTCCTGGCCTGCCTGGGCATCCTGTTCCCGCTGTGGATCGTCGTCGTCACCAGCCTCTCCTCCCGCAAGGCCATCGACGAGGCCGGCGGCCTGGTGATGATCCCGACGGACATCACTTTCGTCGCCTACCAGGAACTGCTCAGCGGCGGCCAGGTCACCCGGGCCGCGCTCGTCAGCATCGGCGTCACCCTGGTCGGCACCCTGTTCTCGATGGCGGTGTCGGTGCTGTGCGCCTACGGGCTGTCCCGCAGCGGCTCACTGGGCCACCGCTGGATCCTCATGGTGCTGCTGGCCACCATGTTCTTCAGCGCCGGCCTCATCCCCACCTACCTGCTGGTCCAGTCCCTGGGCCTGACCGACAGCTACCTCGCGCTGATCCTGCCCAGCGCGATCAGCGTCTTCAACATCCTGGTGCTGCGCGGCTTCTTCATGGGCATCTCCCAGGAACTGATCGACAGCGCCCGCATCGACGGAGCCGGGGACGTGCGCATCCTGTGGCGGATCGTCCTGCCGCTGTCCCGCGCGGTCGTCGCGGTGATCACCCTGTTCTACGCCGTCGGCTACTGGAGCGCCTGGTTCAACGCCTCCCTGTACCTGAACGACCAGGACATGCTGCCGCTGCAGAACGTGATGATCCAGCTCGTCCAGAAGCAGGAGGCGCCGGTCGGTCTCGGCCAGGCGATCAAGACCGGGGAACTGTCCGGCCTGGCCGTGCAGATGGCCGTCATGGTCATGGCCCTGCTGCCCGTCGCCGTCCTGTCGCCCTTCGTCCAGCGCCACTTCAAGAAGGGGATGCTGACCGGTGCGGTGAAGGGGTGACGCCCGCGCGGCCGGGGCGCACGGTGCCCCCGCGCCCTTCGAGTCCTCCTCGTACCCCCACGTCCCCCACGTCCCCGTACGGAGCGCCCACGCCATGCCGAGCCTCGCCGACACGACCCGCGACCGCATCCTCTTCGGCGGCGACTACAACCCGGAGCAGTGGCCCGAGGAGACCTGGCCCGAGGACGTGCGCCTGATGCGGGCCGCCGGGGTCAACTCCGTCACGCTTGGCGTCTTCTCCTGGTCGCGGCTCGAACCCCGGCCCGGGGTGCACGACTTCGGCTGGCTGGACCGGCTCATGGACCTGATGCACGCCGGCGGCATCGGCGTCGTCCTGGCCACCCCCACCGCCTCGCCGCCGCCCTGGCTGGGCCGGCTCCACCCGGACACGCTGCCCGTGGACGAGGACGGCCGCACCGAGCGGTGGGGCGGCCGCCAGCACTTCTCGCACTCCAGCGGCACCTACCGCCGGCACGCCGCCGCCATCACCGAGGCCCTGGCCGCCCGGTACGCGGGCCACCCCGCGCTCACCATGTGGCACGTCAACAACGAGTACTGCACCTTCGACCACGGCGACGAGGCCGCCGTCCGCTTCCGGCGCTGGCTCCGGGACCGGTACGGCACCCTCGACGCCCTCAACACGGCCTGGGGGACCGCCTTCTGGAGCCAGGGGTACGGCGACTGGGACGAGATCCTGCCGGCCCGCCGCACCCACTACCTGAAGAACCCCACCCAGGTGCTGGACTTCCGCCGCTTCACCTCCGACATGCTCCTGGAGTGCTTCACCGCGGAACGCGACATCGTCCGCCGCCACACCCCGCACCTGCCGGTGACCACCAACTTCATGCCGCTGTGGCACGGTCAGGACGCCTGGCGCTGGGCCGAGGAGGAGGACGTCGTCTCCGTCGACCTCTACCCGGACCCGCGCGACCCGCTCGGCGCCCAGCACGGCGCCCTGGTGCAGGACATGACCCGCTCCCAGGCGCGCGGACCGTGGATGCTCATGGAACAGGCGGCCGGCCCCGTCAACTGGCGCGGGGTGAACCACCCCAAGCCGCGCGGCCTCAACCGCCTGTGGTCGCTGCAGGCGGTGGCCCGCGGCGCGGACGCCGTCTGCTACTTCCAGTGGCGCCAGTCGCGGCAGGGCGCGGAGAAGTTCCACTCCGGCATGGTCGGCCACGCGGGGGAGGAGGGCCGCACGTACCAGGAGGTCAAGCGGCTCGGTGCCGACCTGGCCGGGCTCGGGCCGCACGTGGCGGGCACCCGCACCGCCGCGGACGTCGCCGTGCTGCACGACTGGCACTCCTGGTGGGCCGGCGACCAGGAGGCCCGCCCCTCCACCCGCTTCGGCTACCCGGACGTCCTGCACGCCTGGCACCGGGCGCTGTGGGAGGGCCGGCTCACCACCGACTTCGCCCACCCCGAGCACGACCTCACCTCCTACCGGGTGGTCGTGGTCCCCCAGCTCTACGCCCTCACGGACACCGCGGTCGACAACCTCCTCGCCCACGTCCGCCGCGGCGGGACCCTCGTCTGCGGCTTCCTCACCGGCGTCGCCGACCAGGACGACCGGGTCAGGCCCGGCGGCATGGACGCGCGGCTGCGCGCGCTGTTCGGCATCCGCACCCTGCACGAGTGGTGGCCGCTGGAGGCGGACGAGACGGCCGCCTGCGAAGGCTTCCGGGGCACCCTGTGGTCGGAGGAGATCGAACCGGACGGCACCGCCGCGGAGACCGTCCCCTACCGGGGCGGTGAACTCGACGGGCTCCCGGCCGTCCTGCGCAAGGGGCGGGCCTGGTACCTCTCGACCCTCCCGGAACCGGCCGCGCTGCGCGACCTGCTGGCCCGCGTC
>MUMD01000497.1 GCA_002155895.1 Streptomyces rochei | reverse complement strand
CACGGCCTGCACGCCACCGACGTCCACGCCCTCGCGGCGATCCTCGACGCCGACGAGCCCATGACGCCGGGGCGGCTGCGCGAGCACCTGGGGCTCACCTCCGGCGCGGTCACGGCCTGCGTGGACCGGCTGGAGCGCGCGGGGCACGTCCGCCGGGTCCGGGAGAGCGCCGACCGGCGCGTCGTCCACCTGCACTACGTGCCCGACGCCCGCGCCGNNCCGCGCGCGCTTCGACGACGCCGAACTGGCGGTCGTGCTGCGCTTCCTCGCGGTGATGAACGAGGAACTGGCCCTGGTGCGGTCGGACGACCACTGATTCCCGGACGCGTGGCGCATCCGGGGGACGGGCCCGGGCAGTAGTAGGCATGTCAGAAGACGGACCACGACCCCCGACTAGTTCAATCATTGAGATTGTTTATGATCGAGTCACTTTCCGCTCCGCCGAGTGCCAGGAGAACCGAACACCCATGACCAACCCCTCCCGACGGGCCCGCTGGCTCGTCCCCCTCGTCCTGCTTCTGGTCTGGCTCGGCATCGGCGGGACACTGGGCCCGTACGCCGGGAAGCTCGGCGAGGTGGCCACCAACGACCAGGCGGCCTTCCTGCCCCGCAGCGCCGAGTCGACGC
>MUMD01000496.1:517-772 GCA_002155895.1 Streptomyces rochei | reverse complement strand
GAGGGAACGGCCGCTGGGGGCGGCCGTCGGAAGCGGCGGATGCTCGAAGGAGGTGGCGGGCGCTCGAAGGCGGCGGACGCTCAGATGTAGCGGCCCTCGAACCAGGCCCGCACGGCCCGGGTGTGGAGGGGGAAGGCCAGTTCCTCGGCCCTGCGCAGCAGGTGCCAGCCCTCGGTCTCGTCGGTGGCGGCGGAGGGCGGGAGCCCGTCGGCCGGCCGTTCCGGGAGGAGCCCGAAGAGCAGCAGATGGCCGTCG
>MUMD01000496.1:0-460 GCA_002155895.1 Streptomyces rochei | reverse complement strand
TCCCCCGCGCGCGGGGGACACGGTTCGGGTGATGACGACCAGGGCGGTGCCCTGGGTGTCGTACACGGGCTGGAGGGCGACCGCGACCGGCAGCGGGTTGCGGTAGGCCACGGTGCCGCACGCCGGGCAGGTGCGGGGCCAGCCGGAGACGCCCTCTCCGTAGGGCGATCCGCAGCTCGAACAGTGGGAGTCGAGCGCGGAGTTGGGAACGGAGGATTGAGTTTCGGACACGCGGCGGACTGTATCCGATGGCTCGGCGGGCGGCTCCGGCAGGCGGCTCAGCGACGGCCGGCGAGGGACTTCACGGAGACCGGGAAGTCGAAGTAGGTGTCCGGGTACGGCTCGGGCTTGTACGTGAAGTGCCACCACTCCTCGGGGAGGTTGACCAGGCCGACGCCCTCCAGGGTGTTCTTCAGCAGCAGCCGGTTGGCCCGCTGGACGCCCTGGACGCGCGGGTCGA
>MUMD01000495.1:316-1309 GCA_002155895.1 Streptomyces rochei | reverse complement strand
CGACCGGCTCGTCGGCGAAGAGGATCTCTCCGGGAATCATGGCGCTGTCGTTCCCGTCAGATGATCGGATCGTGGACGGTGACCAGCTTGGTGCCGTCGGGGAAGGTGGCTTCGACCTGCACGTCGTGGATCATCTCGGGCACGCCCTCCATGACCTCCGCGCGCTGGATCAACTTGCGTCCGGAGGCCATGAGTTCGCCGACCGTGCGGCCGTCCCGGGCGCCCTCGAGGATGTGCGAGGTGATCAGGGCGACCACCTCGGGATGGTTGAGCTTCACGCCTCGTGCGCGGCGCTTCTCGGCCACGTCCGCGGCCACATGGATGAGCAGTCTCTCCTGCTCGTGCGGAGTCAGTTGCATTTACCACCTCACAGGGCATGACGCCAGGACCGGACGTCCGGCTGCCGCGTCCACCGCGACGGCTCTAGATGTAACACACAGGAATGCGCCGGAATGCACACGCCGGTGCTCAAAAACCGCAGGTGGATCGAGGTGGAGAGTAGGGCTAGAGTGTTTCCGCCGCGTCACGCATTCTTGACCGACTGATTACCGGTGGCGTCGGGTGCCTCCCGCATGCTCAACAGCCCCCGCACGCCCGCCTGCAGGGCCTCCGGCGAGAAGCTGCCGAACAGCGCGTACTGGGCCCCGAAGCCCTGCACCGTCGCCATCAGCGTCCGCGCGACGGCGTCCGGGTCGACGTCGTCACGCATCATGCCCGCCTCCTGATAGCGGACGACGACCTTCGCCCAGGCCGCCAGCACCTTGGCGAAGCCCTCGTCCAGGAGGGCGGAGAGCGTCTCGTTGCGCAGCGTCTCGGTCCAGGCCTGGATCATGAGCCGCGGGAACAGCCACTGGCCGTCGTCCGTCAGCGCCGGCCGCTCCCGGGCCATGTGCGCCAGGGTGCGGGCGATGAGTTCGTCGGGCATGGCGGGCGGGTCCTCCCGCGCCGCGCGCTCGTACACGTCCCGGACGGCGCCCAGCACCTCGGCGACGA
>MUMD01000495.1:0-294 GCA_002155895.1 Streptomyces rochei | reverse complement strand
GAAGCAGAGCGCGGCGCCGTCGAGGATCTGCCGGCGACGGGCGTCGAGGTGTTCCTGGGATACGCGGGCCATGACACCCAATCTAAAACGAACGTTCCTTCTTGACAAGGCGCCCCTCCCGGTCGCACGGTGAGGGCGTAGCCAAAACGAACGATCCTTCTTTTTAGGGAGTCCCCATGGACACGCGTCGCCTGATCGCCGTGATCGTCCTGGTCCCGGTGCTGGTCTCACTGGCCCTGTGGGCCTTCGCCTGGCCGGCCGCCCGTACGGCACCCCGCGACCTGCCGCTCGGCG
>MUMD01000494.1 GCA_002155895.1 Streptomyces rochei | reverse complement strand
CTGCCCGCCGCCGAGGTCGCCAAGTTCGCCGAGCTGACCTTCGCCTACATCGACGAGCTCTCCGCCGCGAGCGCTGCGGGCCACGCCGACGAACTGGCCGCCCGGGGCAGGGCCCACGAGCGCCACCTGGAACACCTGGCCCGCGATCTCCTCGCCGGCGCGAGCCCGGACGTGCTGCTGGCCTCTGCTCAACGGGCCGGATGGCAGCCTCCGGATTCGCTGACGGCGGTCCTGCTGCCCGCCGCCCAGGCCCGGCCTGCCTACCGCGCGCTCGACCCGAGCACCCTCGTTCTCGACGATCTGCCGGACGCCACCGGTGTGCTGCTCGTCCCCGATGCCGACCGACCACATCTCTTGCGGCAGCTGGCCGGCCACACGGCCGTGGTCGGCCCGACCCGGTCATGGACCCGCGCGTCCGCTTCGTACGGACGAGCCGTACGCGCCCGCTCCCTCTCCTCCGATATCCGCGACACCGAGGACCACCTGCCCGAGCTGGTGCTGACCGCCGATGTGGACGCGTTCGCAGACCTGCGTGCCCGAGCCCTCGCACCGCTCAGGACCTTGCCTGTCACGACCGCACGGCGGCTGGAGGAGACGTTGCGGGCGTGGCTGCTGCACCAGGGCAGGCGGGACGAGGTGGCGGCAGCGTTGTTCGTCCATCCCCAGACCGTCCGGTACCGGATGTCGCAGCTGCGCGAGCTGTTTCCGGACCTCGCATCGCCACAACGGGTCCTTGAACTGACGCTGGCGGTCGGTCTTCGGGCCAGTTGACGCGTACCAACGAACGCTGGCCCGAGTAGAGCGCGGAGTTGGCCACTGGCTGGATCAGGCGGCGAACCGGGCCAACGCTCGGCATCTATAGAAGTGCTGCCGTCCACACGGTGGCCGGCACCGCACCTGGCCATGGTATTGGCCTGGCCTGACCCGAGTGGTCGTGGCCCCGGAGGACGAGGACTCTGGCTACTTTTGGCTGAACATCCGGGGCATGTTTCGCTACGCCCAATCGGTGGAGCAGCTCGGGATGGTCGCCACGGACTACCCGGTAGCCAGCGGAGACGTCGCTGACCGTGATCCCCTTACAGAGGGCAGGCGTCCCGGGCGGCCGTCCACCGCCCCCCGTCCTGGGTGGGCCGCGAACCCGTGGGCCCGGGAGGGTCAGAATTCCGGCTCACCCACAACACCTACTCGGTGGCCACCGCGACACCATTGCCGGTGCCGGCCCGATCCCCGACATGCCGACCTCGCTGTGGCCCTCGCTCGTCGCCATTAGGCTGCGGCGCCCCTGAGGGTGACGGTGTTCGGCGTTCCGAAGCACATCCAGGACGAGTTGCAGTAAATGGCGCATTCCGGTGGTTCAGTGCGCCGGAGG
>MUMD01000493.1:603-1511 GCA_002155895.1 Streptomyces rochei | reverse complement strand
GTCCCGCCCCCATGCCCGGCCGGACCCTTGCCCCACCGGAGTCCTGCGTGCAGGCAGTCTGACAGGACGCGGAGGTCCCTGACCGGCCACACGAGTGACCATCACCCTTGGAGCGTGCGTTCGTACTCGTCCGGCGAGAACGGCATCGGCCCGTCACGTCCACGGTCGGCACGACGACCGGCCCGGGGCGGTGGATACCCTGCCGGCATGAGCAACGCGATATGGGACGCCCTGACGGTGACGCCCCTCCCGGAGATACGGCGCCGCGCCGCCGTCGTGGACGACCTCGCCCAGGTCGACCCGGTGACGGTGCCCGGAGCACACCGTCTGGCCTGGAACGACGGCGGTGGCCAGTCCGCGGTCTGGTACTTCACGGAGGACGGCCGCGTGCTGCTGCTGACCTTCGACCACGAGTCGGTGTTGAACCTCTACGCCGAGGACGATTTCGCCCTTCAGGAGTCCTTCTTCGAGGGTGTCCCCGAATCTCTCGTCACCCTGGTCCGCGACCGTCCCGAGAACTACGAGTCGCTCAACCTGACGGACGCGAGGACGGGCCGGACGATCCACTACGCGGGCGGTGTCTTCTGGTACGACGGCACGCGCTGGCAGGTGTCCGACGGTCTGGCGGAGTACTGCCGCCGCGAGGGCGTCGACCTCTTCGGCGAGTCCGGTTTCGACTACTGCCTGGACGCCTACCGCTTGGGCCATGACTTCACCCCGGAGTCCATCGTCGCGGGCCGGGACGAGGACGGCCGGTACCAGGACGAGAAGGACAGGGAAGCGGACCTGGCCGGCCTCCGTGAGGTGTTCGGCCGACACCGCTGACGAGCACAGTGTGTTCTGCCGGCCGGTGACGTCGCCGAAAGTGCCTGAGCCCCGTCCCCTGCGCGCTGCGGTCTCGTTCACGG
>MUMD01000493.1:291-582 GCA_002155895.1 Streptomyces rochei | reverse complement strand
CTCTCCGGCGACGAAGCCCTCACCGCCCTGCGGCGGTACGGGGGCCTCAGGCTGCTGGTCGACTCCTTCACCCGGTTCCGCTACGCGGACGGCTTCACCAACGCCCGGGCCCTCGCCTTCCAGGTGGTGCTCGGCCTGGTCCCCTTCACCGTCGTGCTCGTGGGTCTCGCCACGTCGGTGCACACGGAGAGCGTGGGCCGGGTCATCGAGCTGACCCTCGGCCGGATCGTGCCGGGCGCCAGCGCGGACGTCGTCGAGAAGGCCTTCGAGGGCACCCGGCGCAGCGCCGGC
>MUMD01000493.1:0-247 GCA_002155895.1 Streptomyces rochei | reverse complement strand
GAGCGCGACCGCCCCTTCGTCCGCAAGTACGGCCGGGCCCTGGCGCTCGCCTTCACGGCCGGCCTGCCGATGGTCCTGGGGTTCCTGGTGCTCGTCGCTGGTGAGACGGTCGGCGACGCCGTGGCCCGCACCCTCGGCCACGGGGCGGGCGGGGCCGCGTGGTGGGCCGTGCTGGACGTACCGGCCGGACTGCTGCTGGCCTGGGTCGCGTCGGCGGTGATCCTGCGCTGGTCGCCCCGCCGCGACC
>MUMD01000492.1 GCA_002155895.1 Streptomyces rochei | reverse complement strand
CCATGACCACGGTGCCGGCGCAGGCCGTCGCGAGGACGCCCAGGGCGAGGCGGAAGGTACGGCGCCGGGGGCGGGGCGCGGGCGTCCGCCGTGCCACCGCGGCGTCCCGGGGCTCGGGGACCGGTTCGCTCAGGACGCGCCCGAGGACGTCCAGCTGCGCCCGCAGCAGCGCCACGTCGGCGACCGCCGCCCGGTGCTCGTCCCGGGCGTCCGCGCCCGCGCCGGGCGGCAGCGGCTCACCCGTGATCGCGGCCAGCAACGCGTCCTGCCCGGCGGGGTCCCACCCCGCCCGGTCCCCTTCCGCGGGGTTCCGCTCGGCGGCCATCTCACACCACCTCGTCCTCGTGCAGGCGGGCCCGCAGCGCCCGTACCGCCGTGTGCAGCCTGCTCTTGACCGTGCCCTCGGGGATGCCCAGCTCCTCGGCGATGCCGCGCACGGGCAGATCGGCGTAGAAGCGCAGGACGACGACCTGGCGCTGGATGTCGGGCAGTTCGTCCAGGCCCTGGGCGACGGCGAGGGAGAGCAGGCTCGTCTCCTCGCCGGAGGGCTGGTCGGTCTGGCGCAGGGCGGCCAGGCGCTCGCCCAGCCGGGCCTGCCGGTGCCGGGCCCGGTGCCAGTCCATCGCCAGGTTGGAGGCGACGACCGCCGCCCACGCCGACACGTCGCGCGGCGCCTCCCTGCCGCTCGCGGTCCGCTCCAGCAGCCGCAGGCGGACCTGCTGCACCCCGTCCGGCAGGTCCGCCTGCGGAACACCGCCGAGCGCGAGCACCGCCCGCACCCGGCGTTCCTGGGCCGCGTCCAGGGGATCGTCGAGCACGGCGTCCCCCTGGCCGCGGCGGGTCGTTCTGCGCAGCACGGCCACCCCTCCCCTCGCTGCGTTTCCCCTAGGACGCCGCAAGGGCCCGGAACGTTCGCCGGACGGCACCCGATCCGGTGCGAGGCATACGTCACATCGTCGTGTGGGGCGGGAAGGGATGGGCAGGGGCGGAACAGCACAGCTTGCGGCGCGGCGGCCCGTCGGCGGAATTCCTGCAGCTCAGCCGGGGTTTTCGCGTAAGGACGGCGCCCGCGGCCCGAGCTGCCCCGTCCCACTGTGCGGGCACACCGCGCAAAGAATTGGACAGGTCGGCCGGGCCGCGCCGCATGATGGAAAGGTCTCGGCCGAGCAAAGCGCGCGTGAAGACACGCGCACACACGCCAGAAGGAGTCACCGTGAGGGTCGGAATCGTCGGAGCCACCGGTCAGGTCGGCACGGTCATGCGCAGGATCCTCACGGAGCGGAACTTCCCGGTCACCGAACTGAGGCTGTTCGCGTCGGCCCGCAGCGCCGGCAAGGAGCTGGACGGCGTGACGGTGGAGGACGCGGCCACCGCCGACTACTCCGGCCTGGACATCGTGCTGTTCTCCGCGGGCGGCGCCACCTCCAAGGCGCTGGCCGAGAAGGTCGCCGCGCAGGGCCCGGTCGTGATCGACAACTCCTCCGCCTGGCGCCGCGACCCCGAGGTCCCGCTGGTGGTCTCCGAGGTGAACCCGCACGCCATCGCCGACCGTCCCAAGGGCATCATCGCCAACCCGAACTGCACGACGATGGCCGCGATGCCGGTGCTGCGTCCGCTGCACGCCGAGGCGGGGCTCGAGGCCCTGGTCGTCGCCACGTACCAGGCGGTGTCCGGTTCCGGGCTGGCCGGTGTGGACGAGCTGTTCGAGCAGGTGAAGAAGGTCGGCGACGACGCCCCGAAGCTCACCCACGACGGCTCGGCGGCCGAGTTCCCGAAGCCGGAGAAGTACGTGGCGCCGATCGCGTACAACGTGCTGCCGCTGGCCGGCTCCATCGTCGACGACGGCCTGCACGAGACGGACGAGGAGCAGAAGCTCCGCCACGAGTCCCGCAAGATCCTGGAGATCCCGGAGCTGAAGGTCTCCGGCACCTGCGTACGCGTGCCCGTCTTCAGCGGCCACTCCCTCCAGGTCAACGCCCGCTTCGCCCGCCCGATCAGCGTCGAGCGCGCCAAGGAGCTGCTCGCCGGCGCCCCCGGCGTCGCGCTCACCGAGGTGCCGACCCCGCTGGAGGCGGCCGGTCAGGACCCGTCGTACGTGGGCCGCATCCGCCGGGACGAGACCGTGGACAACGGCCTCGCCCTGTTCGTCTCCAACGACAACCTGCGCAAGGGCGCGGCCCTGAACGCGGTGCAGATCGCGGAGCTGGTGGCGGCGGAGCTGAAGGGCTAGTCAGGGCCTGGGCACCTCGTAGAGGAAGCAGCCGTACTCGACGGCCCGGACGTGGACGAGCGCCACGGCCGGGTCGTCGAACGCTTCCCGGAGGGCGTACGCGAAGGCCCCGGGGTCGCCGATCAGCCGCCCGCCCAGGATGCGCCCGTCGGCGGAGTAGCGGCGCAGGGTGCGGTGCGAGTTGGTGAAGGGGAGGCCGTCCGTCTCCGGTCCCGCGCACTCCTCGGCGTGGACGAAGACCGGCCCCTGCTCGTCGTAGGGGCCCGGGTCGGCGCCCGTGGCCGCCGCCCAGCGGCGCAGCGGGGCGTAGGAGACGAGCGCGATCAGCTCTCCCGGGCGGCTGTGGCGCAGACAGCAGCGCAGGGGCGCGCCGCCCTCGTCGTCGGTCGTGGGCACGGGGGCGCGACCCGCGTCGTCGGCGGCGCGCAGCTCCTCGAGGGTGGCCGGTGGGATGGCGTGTGCGGTGTAGCCGTTCATGGAGCCAGGCTCGCGCGCGGGCGCGCCGCGCACCGGCGGGAAATGGACATCGCGTTCGGTCCCGGCCACATGGAAGGATGGCGCAACCCACACATAACGAGGAGATGACCGCGTGCCTGGCACAAACCTGACTCGCGAAGAGGCGCAGCAGCGGGCGAAGCTGCTGACCGTTGACTCGTACGAGATCGATCTCGACCTCACCGGCGCGCAGGAGGGCGGCACCTACCGGTCCGTGACCACGGTGCGCTTCGACGTCGCCGAGGGCGGCGGCGAGTCCTTCATCGACCTGGTCGCGCCGACGGTCCACGAGGTGACGCTGAACGGCGACACCCTCGACGCCGCCGAGGTGTTCCAGGACTCCCGCATCGCCCTGCCGGGGCTGCTGCCGGGCCGCAACATCCTGCGGGTGGTCGCGGACTGCGCGTACACCAACACCGGCGAGGGCCTGCACCGCTTCGTCGACCCGGTCGACGACCAGGCTTACCTGTACACGCAGTTCGAGGTGCCGGACGCGCGCCGGGTCTTCGCGAGCTTCGAGCAGCCGGACCTGAAGGCGACCTTCCAGTTCACCGTGAAGGCGCCCGAGGGCTGGACGGTCATCTCCAACTCGCCGACCCCCGAGCCGCAGGACAACGTCTGGGTCTTCGAGCCGACCCCGCGCATCTCGTCGTACATCACGGCGCTGATCGTCGGCCCGTACCACTCGGTGCACAGCGTGTACGAGAAGGACGGCCAGTCCGTCCCGCTCGGCATCTACTGCCGTCCCTCGCTCGCCGAGCACCTGGACGCGGACGCCATCTTCGAGGTCACCCGGCAGGGCTTCGACTGGTTCCAGGAGAAGTTCGACTACCCGTACCCGTTCAAGAAGTACGACCAGCTCTTCGTGCCGGAGTTCAACGCGGGCGCGATGGAGAACGCGGGCGCGGTGACTATCCGCGACCAGTACGTGTTCCGCTCGAAGGTGACGGACGCGGCGTACGAGGTGCGGGCGGCGACGATCCTGCACGAGCTGGCGCACATGTGGTTCGGCGACCTGGTCACCATGGAGTGGTGGAACGACCTGTGGCTGAACGAGTCGTTCGCCACCTACGCCGAGGCCGCCTGCCAGGCCGACGCGCCGGGCTCCAAGTGGCCGCACTCGTGGACGACGTTCGCCAACCAGATGAAGACCTGGGCGTACCGGCAGGACCAGCTGCCCTCCACGCACCCGATCATGGCGGACATCCGCGACCTGGACGACGTGCTCGTCAACTTCGACGGCATCACGTACGCCAAGGGCGCCTCGGTGCTCAAGCAGCTCGTGGCGTACGTCGGTGAAGAGGCGTTCTTCAAGGGCGTGC
Organism: Streptomyces rochei; assembly: GCA_002155895.1. Taxonomy (GTDB): domain Bacteria; phylum Actinomycetota; class Actinomycetes; order Streptomycetales; family Streptomycetaceae; genus Streptomyces; species Streptomyces rochei. The sequence goes on along the minus strand of MUMD01000492.1, from coordinate 6,028 downwards.
AGGCGTACTTCAAGCGGCACGCGTTCGGCAACACGCGCCTGTCCGACCTGCTGGGCGCGCTGGAGGAGACCTCCGGCCGCGACCTGAAGACGTGGTCGAAGGCGTGGCTGGAGACGGCCGGCATCAACGTGCTGCGCCCGGAGATCGAGACGGACGGCGAGAACGGGACCGGGGTCATCACGTCCTTCGCGATCCGCCAGGAGGCCCCGGCGCTCCCCGCGGGTGCCAAGGGCGAGCCGACGCTGCGGCCGCACCGCATCGCGATCGGCTCCTACGACCTCGACGGCGACGGCAAGCTGGTGCGCGGCGAGCGCATCGAGCTGGACGTGGACGGCGAGCTGACGGCCGTGCCGCAGCTGGTCGGCAAGCGCCGTCCGGCGGTGGTGCTGCTCAACGACGACGACCTGTCGTACGCCAAGGTCCGTCTGGACGAGCAGTCGCTGGCCGTGGTCACCGAGCACCTCGGCGACTTCACCGAGTCGCTGCCGCGCGCCCTGTGCTGGGCGTCGGCCTGGGACATGACCCGGGACGCGGAGCTGGCGACCCGCGACTACCTCTCCCTGGTGCTGTCCGGCATCGGCAAGGAGTCCGACATCGGCGTGGTGCAGTCGCTGCACCGCCAGGTGAAGCTGGCCATCGACCAGTACGCCGCCCCGACCGCCCGCGAGGCGCTGCTCACCCGCTGGACCGAGGCCACGCTGGCGCACCTGCGGGCCGCCGAGGCGGGCAGCGACCACCAGCTGGCGTGGGCGCGGGCGTTCGCGGCGACGGCGAGGACGCCGGAGCAGCTGGACCTGCTGGACGCGCTGCTGGACGGCACGACGACGATCGAGGGCCTGGCCGTCGACACCGAGCTGCGCTGGGCGTTCGTGCAGCGGCTGGCGGCCGTGGGCCGGTTCGGCGGTGCGGAGATCCAGAGCGAGTACGAGCGGGACAAGACCGCCGCCGGTGAGCGCCACGCGGCCACCGCGCGTGCCGCCCGCCCGACCGAGGCGGCCAAGGCGGAGGCCTGGGAGTCGGTCGTGGAGTCCGACAAGCTGCCGAACGCCGTGCAGGAGGCGGTCATCGCCGGCTTCGTCCAGACCGACCAGCGCGAGCTGCTGGCGCCGTACACGGAGCGGTACTTCGAGGTGCTGAAGGACGTCTGGGAGTCCCGTTCGCACGAGATGGCCCAGCAGATCGCGGTCGGTCTGTACCCGGCGGTGCAGGTGTCCCAGGAGACCCTGGACCGCACGGACGCCTGGTTGGCCTCCGCCGAGCCGAACGCGGCACTGCGCCGGCTGGTCTCGGAGTCCCGCTCCGGCATCGAGCGCGCGCTGAAGGCCCAGGCCGCGGACGCGGCGGCGGGCGAGTAGCAGCACCGGCAACCCGCCCTCGGGGGCGCCCGGCACATCCCGGGCGCCCCCGAGGCGCGTCCGGAGCCCCGATGCCCCGGCGGGTGGCGGGCGGGGCGCGGTCACGCCGGGACACGCCCCGGCGCCGCTCTCAGGGCCACCCGGACCACCCGCGCCCCCGCACGGTGGCGTCGGCGCCCGTGTCGGGCGGGACCGGGCGTCTCGGCCCGCAGGGCCGGTGTTCAGGGGTGCGGTCGGTGGGCGGTTTCCGCGAGGCGGGCTCGGGCCGCCGTGCGCAGGGCCGTCAGCACGGTCCCGAGGGCCGCGCCCTCCCCCGCGCCCCTGCGGACGGCCGCCACGACGTGCCGGACCGGGCGGTCCGCGCGCAGCTCGCGCATCACCACCCCGGTCCGCGGCACGGCCGCCGTCCGCGGCACCAGGGCCACGCCCATACCGGCCTCGACCATCGCCAGGATGGCCGTCCAGCCGGCCGCCGAGTGGGCCTGGTGGGGCCGGAAGCCGGCCGTCTCGCAGGCTCCCCGGGTGATGTCGGACCAGGGCCCGCTGCCGCCGAAGATCCACGGTTCGGCGGCGAGGTCGGCCAGCCGGAGCCCGTCCCTGCGGGCCAGCGGGTGGTCGCCGGGCAGGGCGACGTCCAGCGGGTCGGCGAGGAGCGGGACGCGGGCGAAGCGCGGGTCGGTGGCGGTGGGCGCCTGGGCCGCCAGCGACAGGGCGAGGTCCACGTCGCCGGCGGCCAGCAGCTCGTACGCCTCCTGCGCCTCGGTCTCCCGCACCCGCACCGTGATCGCCGGGTGCGTCGCCCGCAACGCGGTCACGGCCGGTACGACCAGGGCGGGCACGGCCGTGGAGAACGCGCCGACCCGCACCTCGCCGGCCTCCCCGTGGACGTAGGCGGCGAGTTCCGCGTCGGCCCGCTCCAGCCGCTCGAAGACGGCCTCGGCGTGACGCAGCACCAGCCGGGCCGCGTCCGTCAGTTCGACCCTTCTGCCGCGGGCCCGGAGCAGGTCCACGCCGAGCTGTCTGGAGAGGTTCGTCAGCTGCTGGGACACGGCGGACGGCGTCATGCGCAGCGCCTCGGCCGTCGCCGTCACCGTGCCGCGTTCGCGCAGCGTGCGCAGGATCTGCAGCTTGCGGATGTCCCAGTCGGCCATGGCGGCAACCTATCCGCGCGCCCGGCGCCTCAGGTGCGCGACCCCGCGCCGAGGACCACCCCGCCGAGGATCAGGGCCATGCAGCCGGCCTGCGCCCAGCCGGTCGGTTCGGCCAGCAGGGCCCAGGACAGCAGCGCCACGCACACCGGCTGGAGGTAGTAGACGATCCCGGCGCGGGTCGGGCCGATGAGGGAGATCGCCTTGTTCCAGGCGAAGAAGGCGACCGCGGAGGAGGCGACGCCGACGTAGAGGAGGGGCAGCACGGTGTCCGGCGCCGGTGTGAAGCCGCCCTGGACGGCGAGGCTGACGCCCTGGGCGGGCAGCAGCAGGACCGTGCCGAACAGGAAGGTGGTGAACAGGAACCCCGACCCGTCCAGCCCCTCCGGGCGGCGGCGCAGCAGCGCGCTGTACGAACCGAAGCAGCAGGCGGCGGCGATCATCCACAGGTCCCCGGCCGAGAAGGACGCCCCGCCGCCGACCAGCAGCAGCACGCCCGCGCAGGCGATGAGGAGCCCGGCGATCCGGCGCGGGCCGAGCCGTACGCCGCCCGCCCGTTCGTACAGCGCCATCAGGACCGGGGAGGCGGCCATGATCATGCCCATGTTGGCGGCGGGGGTGGTGACGCCGGCCTGGTTGACGAGGGTGTTGTAGACGGTGACGCCGAGCAGGGAGGCGAGGAGGACGAAGCCGAGGTGGCGGCGGATCAGCGCGCGTTGGCGCCATGCCCGCCGGGCGCCGAAGGGGGCGACGACGGCGAGGGCCACCACCCAGCGCCAGAAGGCGTGCTGGACGGGCGGCACGCTGTCGCCGAGGGCGCGGGAGGTGACGAAGCTGCCGGACCAGACGAGGGTGGCGAGGACGGCGAGCCCGATGCCGAGGGCGACGGGGCCGGCCGGTCCCTGCCGGGCGGCGGCGGGTGCGGCGGTGCGGATCCGGCGTTCGGCCAGGGCCACGGAGGTCCTTTCGCAGGTGGGCGATGACGGTGGTCCTACCGTCGCAGCGTCGCACCCGTCAGGTCCATCGAATCTTTTCGACCGTTCTTTGAAGCAGAACTGAATGATCGGCGGGTCGGCGCCCCGCTCCGGGGGGTGAGCTGTCCCGCGACCGTCGCCCCGAAGGCCAGCACCATGCCCGCCAGCTGCACGGGAGTCAGCGCCTCGCCGAGCGCCGCCCAGCCGACGACGGCCGCGGTCAGCGGCGAGAGCGGGCCGAGGAAGGTGACCTGGGTGGCGGAGAGCCGCCCCATGCCGCGGAACCAGAGCCAGTACGCCACCGCCGTGTTGGCCAGCGCGAGGTAGAGGTAGCCGCCGATCGCGGGGGCGTCCAGCGCGGGCGGGGCGCCCTCGACCAGCAGGGCCGCCGGGGCGATGAGCAGACCGCCCGCGGTGAGCTGCCAGCCGGTGAGCGCGAGCGGGCCGACGCCGTCGGGGCGCCCCCACCGCTTGGTGAGCACGGTGCCGGCGGACATGGAGGCGGTGGAGGCGAGGGCCGCCAGCGCGCCGAGCGCGTCCAGGGAGCCCGCCGCCTTCAGCACCACCAGGCTGACGCCGAACGCGGCCACGGCACCGGTGAGCACCGAGCGGACGGTGGGCCGCTGCCCGAGCAGCGGCGCCGAGAGCGCGACGACGAAGAGCGGGCCGACCGAGCTGACGACGGCGGCCATGCCGCCCGGGAGGCGGTAGGCGGCGAGGAAGAGCAGCGGGAAGAAGGCGCCGATGTTCAGCGCGCCCAGGACGGCCGCCTTCCCCCACCAGGCACCACGCGGCAGCACCCGGGTGAGGGCGAGCAGCAGCAGCCCGGCGGGCAGGGCCCGCATCAGCCCGGTGAACAGGGGCCGGTCGGGCGGCAGGAACTCGGTGGTCACGGCGTAGGTGGTGCCCCAGGAGACGGGGGCGAGGGCGGTCAGGGCGATGAGGGTGGGACGGTTCGCGGCCACGGAGGACCCCCTGAGAGTAGGTTGGCAATAAGTAGCTTACTCCTAAGCTACTTATTGCCAACCTACTTGCCACACGGCTACTTTCTCGCGGCCGATCCGCCCTGCGCGATACTCGTCGCATGAGTGAGCGCCCCGAGCAGCCCAGGGACCCCGTCGACGCGATCGTCGCCCAGTGGGCGGAGGTCCGGCCGGATCTGGACACCACCGCGATGGAGGTCTTCGGCCGCGTCAACCGCCTCTCGCGGGCGATCGGCGAGCGCATGGACCGGGCCTACGCGCGGTTCGGGATCTCCCGCGGGGAGTTCGACGTCCTGGCGACCCTGCGGCGCTCCGGTGAGCCCTACGCGCTCTCGCCCCGGCAGCTCTCGGCGACGCTGATGCTCACCACGGGCGGCATGACGGGGCGCCTCGACAAACTGGAGCGGGCCGGGCTGCTGCGCCGCTCCCCCGACCCGCACGACCGCAGGGGCCTGCGGGTCACGCTCACCGACCGGGGGCGGGAACTGGTCGACCAGGCCGTCGGCGCGGGCCTCGCCGTGCAGACGGAGGCCCTGTCGGCGGCCCTCGACGCCGGGCGGGCCGGTCAGCTGGCCGACCTGCTGCGGGAGTTGCTGGCCGCGACCGAGGAGTAGCCGACACACGGAAGGCGCCGGTCCGCCCGCGCGCGGCTGCTTGCCGCGTACGGGAGGACCGGCGCCCTCGGTACGACCGTGGTGGGCCGGAGCCCGTCGGTGGGGAGCCCGTCAGGCCTTGGCGTCGGCCTTGGGACGGGTCTTGATGTTGCGGGAGGTGACCCGGTGCTCCTCCTTGGACCTGTCCAGGACCATCACGAGACCGGCGATGACCACGAACAGCGCGATCGGGGCCAGGACGTAGAGGCCCAGCGTCTCGATGACGCTCAGGCCCGTGCCGGGGTCGTCGCCGTCGTCGCGGGTCAGCGCGAGCGCGGGGGACGACATGAGCAGCATCATCAGCGTCGTACCGGCTGCCAGGGCGCCGGCGCGCAGGGCGTTCTTCTTGTCCACGGTGCAAAGTTAGCGAACGGCCGTCGGGGGCGCGCGCCCGGGGTGCCGTACGGGCGCCGGACGCCGCCCCGCGGCGCGCCCGTCAGCCTTCGGAATGCGCCCGTACGACGTCGAACAGGGCGTGCAGCCGCGGCGAGGCGGCCAGCTCCTCCAGGGTCACGGGGCGGCCCGCGGCGTCGGCGACGGGCAGCCGCCAGTTCGGGTACTGGTCCCAGGTACCGGGGAGGTTCTGCGGGCGGCGGTCGCCGACGGCGTCCGGGAGCCACACGCCGGTCAGTCGGGCCGGGGTGCGCAGCAGGAAGCGGTGGACGGCCTGGATGCCGGCCTCCTCGGAGGGGGCGCCGGTGTCTCCCGGGGAACCGGGCAGCAGGCCGAGCCGGGCCAGTACCTCCAGCCATTCCGCCGTGTCCGCCGACGCCTCGGCCCGCTCCCGCTCCAGCGGGCGGGTGAGCAGCCCGAGCCGGTCGCGCAGCTCGACGTGCTCGCCGGTGAGGCGGGCCGCGGTGGACGGCAGGTCGTGGGTGGTGGCGGTGGCCAGGCAGTCGGAGCGCCAGCGCTCCG
>MUMD01000491.1 GCA_002155895.1 Streptomyces rochei | reverse complement strand
GTCGTGGGGAGGGAGTCAGTGGACATGGGGTGCTCCGTCGGCGTCGGTGGTGTCGGTCGTGGTGAGGGTGGCGAGAAAATCGAGCAGGAGGGTGTTGAAGGCGGCGGGGCGTTCCAGGAACCCGAGGTGGCCGGTGTCCGCCAGCTCCGTGTAGCGAGCGCCGGGGACCGCGGCGGCCACCTCGCGCCCCAGGTGCGCGGGGGCCAGCACGTCGTCGGCGAAGCCGACCACCAGCACGGGTGCCGTGATCCGCGCGTACGCGACCAGCCGGTCCGGGACCGGCGGACGGGGGCGGTGCGCGGCGGAGGTGCCGCTCAGGGCGGCGATCTCGAACAGGTCCAGCCATTCCGTGACCGTGCCCTCGTCGGCCAGGGTCCGGGGGGACAGGTTCTGCACCAGTCGTACGAACGCCTCGTACTCCGGCGGCAGTCGGTTGCCCGCCGGGGCCGGCACCGGCCCGGGCGACGCGGACCCGGCGATCGCGGTCTCGGCGCGGGACAGCGCGTCACCGACCGCGTCGGGCCGTCCCCGTGTCGCGGCCAGCACCGCACCGCTCGCCAGGTGCGGATCGCTCACGAGCAGCTCCTGCACCGCCAGGGCGCCGAGGGAGTGGCCGACCAGCGGGCAGGGCGGCAAGCCGAGAGCCACAACCAAGTCCCGTACGATCGAGCCCAGTTCATGGGCGGGGGAACCGGCAGCGTCATGGTCGAAGGTGATCACCTGGTGGCCCGCCGCGGTCAACGCGGGCACCTGGTGGTGTTCCCAGATCCGGCCGTCGCCCCCGGCGCCGGCGACCAGGACCACCGGCCGCCCGGTGCCGTGCACCGTGTACGCCGTGCCGCTCACCGGGCCAGCCTCCGCAGCGCGGTCTCCACCCACGCCGGGCGGCCGGTGTCCAGGCCCCGCAGCGCCACGTGGACCCAGAGGAACGACGCCCGGGCCAGGACGTGCGCCCGCATGCCGTCGCGGACCTCGCCGCCCGCCGTCCGGTAGGCGTCCAGGAGCCGGTCGAGGACGTCCGTGCCGCCGGCGTACAGCATGTCGACGAAGTCGGCCGCCGGGTCGCCGACGCCCGCGTTCGCCCAGTCGAGCAGCCCCGAGAGCGCCGGGGGGCCGGAGGGGCGGGACTCCACCAGGGTGTGGCCGGGGTGCACGTCGCCGTGGACGAGCACCAGCCGGTCGGGCCACAGGCAGTCGTCGTCCAGCCACTTCCGCCACCGCGCCACCCGGTGGTCGGGAAGCTCCAGTTCGGCCCGGGCGCGGGTCAGCTTGTCGGCGATCCGGGAGCGTACGGTTACGGGGTCCGCCGGGTGCGCGCCCGGCAGCTCCCACGTGTCGTCCAGCGGCGTGGAGTGCACCGTCACCAGGCAGCGGGCGAGCGGCTCCAGGTAGCGGTCCGGCCGGGCCAGCGGGTCCATCGCCCAGTCGTAGACCAGGGTTTCCGGGTCCTCGCTGCCCGCCGCCACGCCGGGGAGGCGGGGGTAGGCCACCAGTTCCGGTGTGTGCAGCCGCCAGTCGGGCACCGGAACAGCGATCCGGCCGCGCACGGCGGCCAGCACCGCGCCCTCGATGGCCAGTTGGGCGGACGCCTCCGGCCGCCTCGGCCGGCGCAGGATCCAGTGCGTACCGTCGGTCGCGCGGATGTGGACGACACGGAAGTCCCAGCCGCTGTCGTCGGCCCGCGCGGTCTCCGGCACGAGTTCCACGCCGAGCCGCCGCGAGGCGTACGCGGCCAGCTCCGCGGTGTCCGTGTCCGGGTGCGTCGCGGTGTCCGTGCCGGGAGGTGTCGAGGCGTCGGTACCCGGCGGTGCCGTGGCGTCCGCGTCCGGCCGTGTCGTGGTGCTCGTGCCCGGCGGTGGTGTGGCGTCCGTGCCCTGCGGTGCCGTGACGTCCGCGTCCCGCCCTGTCGTGACGTCCGTGCCGGGAGGTGTCGTGGCGGCGGCGTTCATCGGGCGGCCTCCACGGTGCCCAGGTGGCGGTCCCGGGTCGCGTTCCGGTCCACCTTGCCGGTGTGGGTGCGCTCCAGCGCGTCGACCGGCACGATCAGGCCCGGCACCAGGTGCGGTGCCGCCGTCCGGGTCAGGCGCTCGCGGATGGCCGCCGCGACCTCGCCCGGCGCGAAGTCCGGCAGGGGGACGAAGAACGCGGCCAGCGACGAGTGCCCGGCGCGCTCCACCCGTGCGGCCGCGACCGACGACACCCCCTCGCACCGCCCGATCAGCGCCTCGACGTCGAGCAGGTCCACCCGGAAGCCGCGGATCTTGACCTGGTGGTCCGAGCGGCCCCGGAACACCAGGAGCCCGCCCGCCGCCTCGCCGACCAGGTCGCCGGTGCGGTACCAGCGGGTGCCGTCCCGTTCGGTGAAGCGGGCGGCCGTCGCCCCCGGGTCGTCGTGGTAGCCGAGGGCCAGGCCGGGTCCGGAGACGTACAACTCGCCCGACTCGTCGACCAGTTGGCCGACGTGCGTCAGCGGCAGCCCGATGGGCAGGTCCCCGCCGGTCTCCGGCAGCACCGGGGCGCCCGGCCCGGCGAGCTGCACCGCGTGCGTGACCAGCGCGGTCTCCGTGGAGCCGTAGGTGTTGAGCAGCCGGACATCCTCGGCGCCGCGCACCCGGTGCCAGCGCTCCAGCATGTCGGCGCGCACCGCCTCCCCGCCGATCACCACGGTGCGCAGGGACGCGGGCAGCCGGGCCCCGTGGTGCAGCAGGTCACCCGTCAGGCTGTCCCAGAAGCCGGTCGGCAGGACCGCGACCGACACCTGCTGCTCCTTCGCCACCCGTGCGAACCCCTCCCGCGCCCCGTCGTCCAGGACGAGGGTGCCGCCCCCGGTCAGGGTCGGCAGGATCTCCTCCAGGCTGGTGTCGCCGCCCACGCCGTGGAAGTGCAGCACGGACTCGCCGTCGCCGATGCCGTACAGGCCGCGCAGCGGGGGCACCACGGCCGCCGGGGCGCGGTGGGGGACCACCACGCCCTTCGGCTCCCCGGTGGACCCGGAGGTGAACAGGACGTACGCCGGGTCCTCGGGCCGCGGCAGCCGCGCGGACGCCCCCTCGGGCGACGCGGACGGTCCGGCGGCCGGCGTCCAGCGGGGCCGGATCACCTTCTCGACCGGGGGCTGCCAGCCGGTCTCCGCGGTCGCCACCGCCTCCCGGCACCCGACTCGCCGCAGGATTCCCTCCAGCCGCGGCTCCGGATGGTGGGCCTCCAGCGGGACGTACGCCCGGCCCGCCGCCAGCACGCCGAGGATCGCCGCCACGTCACGCGCCGAGTGGTGCGCGACGACACCGACGGGCGGCTGGGGCTCCGCCGTGCGCGGCTCCACGGCACCCGCCACCCGTGCCACCCAGGCGGCGAAGGTGCCGTAGGTCAGGACGAGACCGTTGTCGACGACGGCCGGCCGGTCCGGATCGTCGCGTGCCGTGTCGAAGAACGGCTCCAGAAAGGAGGATTCGGAGGACTCCATTGTGAATTCCCGGATTCTGTTGGAATATTGGCGGGTGCGTATTGTTGTGGAACATGATGTGAAGATACCCGTGCGGGACGGCGTGTTATTGAGCGCCGACCTCTACCGCCCGGACGCGGCAGGCGAAGTGCCGGTGCTCATCCGGCGGACGCCATACGGAAAAGCGGGAAGCCCCGGCGGGGCCTCCGTCGACGGGCTGCGGCTGGTCCGCTCCGGATACGCCCTGCTGGTGCAGGACGTCCGCGGCCGGTTCGTCTCCGGAGGCACCTTCGAGCCGTACTGGAACGAGGCCCGGGACGGCGCCGACACCGTCGCCTGGGCGGTGCGGCAACCCTGGTGCGACGGCTCGGCGGGCCTGTTCGGCCGCTCCTACGAGGGCATGGCCGCGCTGCTCGCGGCGGCCGAACGGCCGCCCGGCCTGCGGGCCGTCGCGCCCCACGTGGCCGGTTCTGGGTTCGACGAGGGCTGGACCCGCCAGGGCGGCGCCCTCCAGCTGGGCTTCCTCCTCTACTGGGTGCTGTACGACCTGCTGCTCGACGGGGCCGGCCTGAGTGGACCGGAGCTGGCCGAGGTGGCCGGCGCGGTCAACCGGATCGACGAGCTGTACCGGGACCCGGACGCGGCCGCCGATCTGCTGGACCGGCTCGCGCCCTATTACCGGGAATGGCTCGTGCATCCCACCGGACACCCTTACTGGAAACGGGCCGCGCCCCGTGACGCGTATGCGGAAATCGACATTCCCGTGCTCAATCTGACGGGGTGGTACGACATTTTCCTGGCCGGGGCCCTGGAGAATTACCGGGGAATTCGGGAACAGGGCGTGGAGACACGTCTGGTGGTCGGGCCCTGGTCCCACTGCGTCACCGGCGGAACATTCCCGCAGCGCCGTTACGGACTGGCCGCCGACGAGCAGCGGCTCGACGTCACCGGTCTGCACCTGGACCACTTCGACCGCCACCTGCGCGGCCGCCCGGCCGCAGGCCCGGCCCCGGAACGGGTGCGGCTCTTCCTCACCGGCGCCGACGAGTGGCGCTCCTTCCCCGACTGGCCGGTCCCGGGCACCGAGGCGTACGTGCTGCACCTGGGCGGCCGGCGGCTCGTGGCGGGCCCGGCACCGGAGGCAGCCGGCAGCGACGTCATCCGCCACGACCCGGCCGACCCGGTGCCCACCGCCGGCGGGGCCACCGCCCTGCCCGGCCAGTTCACCGGCGGCGACTGCGGTCCCCTCGACCAGCGCGAGGTGGAGCGGCGCGACGATGTCCTGTGCTTCACCGGGGCGCCGCTCACCGCCCCGCTGACCGTGGTCGGCGACACCGTCCTGACGGTGTACGTCACTCCCGACGCGGCGGGCGCCGACGTGACCGGCAAGCTCGTCGACGTCTGGCCCGACGGCCGGGCGGAGCTGCTGTGCGACGGCATCCACCGGCTGGCACCGCAACCGGCGGCGCCGGCCCCCGGGGCGGCGCCGGATCCCGGCCCGAAGGCGGACACCGGCCCGGACCCGGTGCCGGACGCCGGCGCGGACCCGGGGGCGGGCGGGGCGCCCGCCCCCGGCCGGCCGACGGAGGTCACCGTCCGCCTCGGCGCGATCGGCCATGTGTTCCGCACCGGCCATCGCGTGCGCCTGGAGGTCGCGGCCGGCAACACCCCGCGCTTCGACGTCCACCCCCGGGTGGTCGCGCGCCACACGGTCCACCACGGCGGTGCCCATCCCTCACACCTGCTGCTGCCGCGCCTCGCCGACGGCTGACACGGCGGCCGGGCCGGCGGCGTCCGGGTGGAAGACCGACAGGTCTTCCACCTTCTCGATCCGCCGGCCCGCCTCCCAGTGCGCCCGCCTCAGCCGCCGCAACTGGGCCTTGGTCAGGCGGGTGCTGTGCTGCGGGATCGACCGCACCATGCGCGCCCGCTTGGCCGAGGCCGGGTAGCGGTCCCGTACTCGGTAGGGGTCGTTGAGCAGGTGGTGCGCGGTACCCGCGTGGAAGGCCACCTTCAGCAGCGCGTAGTACGCCGCGGCGCCCGCGCCCTTGTCGCGGGCGCAGTGCACCAGGGTCCTGGTGGCTTCGAACAGCCGCCACAGCACCGGCACGGCCGGCGTGGTGAACACGCCCGTCTCCTGGGCGATGCCCTCGCCGACGCCGTAGCGGAAGTAGCTGCGCATGTTCGCGAAGCCGTGCTGGGCGTCGTGGAAGATCCGGGCCTCGGGCAGGTACATCACGGGGATGCCGGCCAGCTGGAGCCGGAAGTCGAACTCCCGGTCCTCGCACCAGTGGATCAGCTCGTCGAAGTGGTATCCGCCGATGTGGTCGACGATCGCCCGGTTGTAGATGAGCGGCGGGGACAGGGCGCTGACGTAGTCGCCCTCGTCGAACTCCCGCACCCGGGCGGTCAGCCGGCTGAGCAGGCCGTCCGACTCCCCGTACACCACCTGGCCCTTGACCACCGGCTCGGTGAGGACGGCGCGGACCATCGCCCGCACCACGCCCGGGGCGAAGGTGCAGTCGGAGTCCATCAGCAGCAGGTACTGCCGGTCGGTGGCGGCGGCCCCGGCGTTGTAGGCGGCACCCAGGTTGCCGACGTCCTCGATCTCCGTCACCGTCAGCGGCCGCGGGTGGTCGGCGATCAGCTTCAGTACGGCGTCGCTGGGGCCGTTGAGCGCCAGGACGATCTCGACGTCCTCGTCGATCGACGCGATGCAGTCGGCGATCCGCAGGTCGTCGCGCAGCGCGATGACGACGGCCGTGCGGGTGATCCCCCTGTCGACCGCGGCCTCGTCCACCTGGTCGGTGGCCATCCCGTTCTCCCTCGTTCTCTTCGTGTGTCCGCGGGCTTCGCCGCGGCTGGGCGTACGGCTGTCCGTACGGGTACGCGGGCGGTCGTCCCCCCGGCTGTCCGTGCGGTCGTGCGGGCGGGCGCCCGGGTCCGTACGGGTACGCGTGTCCGTACGGGTACGCGGGCGGGTGGCCGCGGCCGGTGTTCCGCGCCCGTCCGCCGGCGGTGTCCTGGTCATCGCGTCGGCGCCTTGAACCGCAGGGGCAGCGCGCGCAGGGTGCGTTCGGCGATCGCCTCCGCCTCCGCCGTGTCACCGGCGTACGCGATCACCCCCGCCAGGACGTCGGCCCCGCCGCGGTAGGGCGGCACCAGGGTGCCGGGTGCCAGCTCGATGCCCCAGAAGACGTCGTGGACCCCGGCCCGCCGGGCGACGTGCCGCGGGTCGCCCACCCACTCCACCACCCCGCCGTCCGCCGGCAGGAACCGCTGCACCGCCGCCCCGTCGCGGGTCGGACGCAGCTCCGAGAGGTCCAGCGGCCGGCCCAGCGCCAGGCGTACCACGTTGGGCAGCGGGTCCACGCCCGTCGCCAGCCGCATCACCTCGGTGGCGATCCGCGCGCCGGTGATCCGGCAGGTGATCTCCAAGAGCACCACCCGGCCGTCACGGGTGCGCAGGATGTCGGTGTTGATCACCGCCGGGTCCAGCCGCAGGGCGAGTGCCCCGCGCCGCACCGTGTCGGTGACCTCCTCGATCTGTTCCCCGGTGAGCCGGCTGGGCAGGGTGTCGCCGCCCTCGAAGAAGTACGGGGCGAACTCCTCCTTGCGCCCGTACTCCCGGTCGGCGAACCCGAACCGGTGTAGTTCGCCGTCGACCATGAAGGCGGCGAGCGTGTGCTCGGTGCCCTCCAGGAACTCCTCGACGACGATCCGCCCGACGGGGCTGAGCCGCAGCGCCTCGGCCGCCAGCTCTCGTACCGCCCCGGGCGAGTCCACCTTGACGACGCCCAGTGAACCGGTCTGGTCACTGGGTTTGATCACGGCGGGCAGGCCCACCTCGGCGACCGCGCGCAGTGCCTCCGCCACGCTCTCGGCGGCCGCGAACCGGGGCAGGTCCAGGCCCGCCTCCCGCAGGATCGCCAGCCGCCGGTCCTTGAGCGTGCAGTCGAGCGCCGTCTCCAAGGGCAGGCCGGGGCAGCCGAACCGGTGCGCCACCACGCTGACGGCCGGCGGGTTGTCGGCCCCCAGCGAGAACACGCCGTCCAGCCGGTCGATCCCCGCCGCCGACAGCTCCGCGAGGACGGCCGTGCCGTCGGCCGGGTCGCAGACCAGCAGGACGTCCGCCGCCTCCCGGGCCCGCTCGGTGGGAGTGTCGGTGACCACCACCAGCTCCCGCCGGGGCGAGCGCAGCTCGGCCAGCGAGCGGTCCATCCCCGAGCCGAGCCCGCAGACCAGCAGCCGCTCAGTCATGGACGCCTCCCGGTCCGCCGCCCGGCGGCGGGGTGCGCAGGCCCAGGACCTGGAACACCTCCGCGTGGCCCGTGCCCGTGGACACCGCGGACCGGTAGCGGGCCAGCCCGCGGATGGCCTCGTCCCAGGCGGCGTGGCGCAGTTGGGACACGTACGCGCGCATCGCCTCGACCTTGGTGCCGATCTGGCCGTCGATGTCCTCCGCGTACTGGAACCGGGCCATCGGCGCCCACACCTCGTACCCGAGGACGAGCCGCGGCGCGGGCATGGGTTGGTCGCCCGCCTCCTGGAAGAACTCCGACTGCGCCATCCACAACGCCTCGGTGGTCAGCTGGTGCACCATCCGGTGCTCGACGTCGTCGTCGTTGTCGTGGGGCAGGTAGACCACCTGCGGCCGCACCTCCCGCAGCACCCGCACCAGGTTCAGGTGCACGCGGCGGGAGAGCGTGAAGTCCCGCGACGGCTCGTCGAAACGGATGCAGCGGTGTACGCCGAGCGCCTTCGCGGCCGCCTCCGTCTCGGCGGCGAACTCGGCGTCGGTGACGGCGTCGTCGAGGGCGCTGCGCTCGCGCCCGATGACGATGACGACTGTCACCCGGGCGCCGTCGCGGACGTGTTTGGCGATGGAGCCGCCGCAGCCGATGACGTCGTCGTCCGGATGCGGTGCGACCACCAGCACATCGGTGACCCCGGTCACGACCGCACCTCCGGCACCTGCCGGGCCCAGCCCGCCCACTGCCCGGTCAGCCCGGCGCCCTCGGCGAAGGAGGTGCGGGCGGTGAAGCCCAGCAGCCGCGCGGCCTTGTCGTACCGGGCCCGGGCCGTCGAGCGGTACAGCTCCAGCTCCCAGTCCGGCACCGGGTTGCCGGTGCCGGAGTGCGGCGCCCCCAGCCCGCCCAGGCCCCGCAGCGAGCGGATCGCGTCGAAGAAGCGGCCCCAGCCGAGCTGTTCGCCGTTCCCGACGAGGAAGCGCTGACCGGCCGCCGCCTCGGTCCCGGTGGCCAGGAGCACCGCGTCCACCAGGTCGTCGACGTACACGGCGTTGCACACGCCGGTGTCCTCGCCCGTCGGCAGCGCGGCGAAGTCGCCCTCCGGGCGCTGCAACTGGGCGGTGGTCCACTGGCCGCCCCACGGCCCGTAGACCACGCCCGGCTGGAGCACGACGGTCTCCAGGTCGGGGCCGTGGGCGTCGAGTACGAGCCGCTCCGCGGCGAGCTTCTGCTGCTCGTACTCGCGGTCGGCGGGGTCGGCCGGGCGGGCCGGCGACTCCTCGGTCAGCTCTCCGGTGACCGCGGGGTCGTAGACGTCGACGGTGCTCAGGTGCACCACCCGCCGGACGCCCGCCGCGCGGGCGGCGGCCAGGACGTTCGCGGTGCCCTCGACCGAGGCGGCCCAGCGTTCGGCCTCGTCACCGGCGCTGCCGAAGGCGCAGTGCACGACGGTGTCGCAGCCCTCGAAGGCCTCCCGCAGCGCGTCGGTGTCCAGCAGGTCCGCCCTGCGAAACTCCAGCCGTTCCTGCGGCAGCGCGGACAGCCGCGCGGCCCTGCCGAAGCCGCGCACCACGGGACGGACACGCGCCCGGGTGCCGAGGGCGAGCCGCTCGACGACGCGCCCCCCGATGAACCCGCCGGCACCGGTGACCGCCACTGTGCGGTCGGTGACCGCGGCGGCGCACTCGTCCGGGACGGCGCGCGTGGTCCAGGGCTGGACCGCCTCCTCGTGGGCGCCGCCGTAGCACTCCTGGATCAGTTCCACGACCCGCAGACCGTCCTCAGGTCCGGAGTGCGCGGCAGCGGAGCCGCGCACGGCCGCCGCGAAGTTGGCGAGCTGTTCGGTGAACAGCAGCTCCCACTCGCCCTGCGCGGGCGCCACCGCCTCCACGTCGCCCCGGTGCAGCTCCACGCCGTCCGCGGTGACCAGGGTGCACTCGCCGGCCGGGAAGTCGGTGCCGATGGTGACGGTCGCCCGGGTGCCGGTCACCGTGCAGGAGATGCCGAGATCGCGCACCCGGCTGAACGCGCAGTGCACGTCGATCGTGCCGAAGCGCAGGTGGGCCTCGGCGTCGGTCTCCACCCCGCCCAGCGTGTCGTCCCGGTAGCGGACGACCTCGACGTCGTGGCCGAGCCACCAATGCAGCGTGTCGAAGACGTGCGAGGCGGTGTCGGTGAGCACCCCGCCGCCCGCGAGCCGCCGGTCGAACATCGACCACGAGACCGGCTCCCACGCGTACGGGTGGCCCTCCGACCAGTCGACGCGCACCACGTCGCCCAGGTCACCGCTGTCGATGAGCCGCTTCACCCAGGCGTACGCGGGGAAGAGCCGCCGCGGATGGGCCATGGCGAGCAGCGGCGCGGAGGCGTCCGCGGCGAGGTCGACCAGGCGCCGGGCGTCCTCGACCGCGGTGGTCATCGGCTTCTCCAGCAGCACGTGCTTGCCGGCCGCGAGCAGGGACTCCACGGTTCGCGCGTGCGCGCTGTGCGGCACGACGACCACGGCGGCGTCGAAGTCACCGGCGGCCTCGGCGGGGTCGGTGGCGATCACCACCTCGTCGGCGCCCGTACCGCCCAGCTCGCGGTACAGCTCCAGCGCGTCCCGCGCCTGCCGCGGGTCGCGGTCGATGAGCGCGGTCAGCTGGACGTCGCCCTTCAGCGGCGGCAGGGCGGGCAGGTGGCAGCCGCGGGCTGCGGCACCGCACCCGACGATGGCGAGGCGTACGGGAGGCATGGGTTTCTCCAGAGGGTCGGAAGGGAGTGGCGGGGATGGTCGGGGAGGGAGGCGCCCGGGCGGCCGTACGCCGCGGGGCGCGCGGTGCGGGTCAGGGCGCCCCGGCCGGGTGGTGCACCCAGACGTTCGGCTCGGCGTACGTGCCGTGCCCGTCGTCGCCGACCCGCAGCGGCACGAGGCCGCCGGGCAGCGGGTGGTCGCCCGGCCCTGGCAGGGTGAGGCCCAGGAACTCCTCCCACCGGGACACGGGCTGGCGGATCACCAGCGACCGGTGCGCGATGCCCAGCTGCCGGGCGCCCAGCTCCAGGTGCGTGCGCAGCCACGGGTCGAAGCAGCGCCCGTCGGGACGGCGCCAGGTGGCGTACGCCTCGATCGGCACCAGCGGGTAGCGAGGTTTGCGCGTGGGCCGCACCGGGATGATCACCCCGCGCGGGCACCGGTCGGCTGCCCTGGTGCGGACCTCGGTCAGCAGCCGCTCGGCGTGGCCGACCGCCCGGTGGGCGGGGTCGACGGACACCGAGAGCATGCAGACGGCGTCCGGCCGCTCCGGGGGGCCGTCGTCGACGGCCCGCACCAGGACCTCGTCACTGCCGGAGGGCAGCGACGAGGCCGTGCCCTCCCACCGCACCGGGAGCCCGTTGGCCGCCGCGACGAGTTTGCCGCCGCCGTCGACCAGGCACAGTTGGTGGTCCGGGTAGCGCTCGTACATCCCGTGCCAGCGCCAGTTGCCGGGGGACTCCCAGCTCATGAACGCGGGCATGTTAGCGCCGATCAGGGCGTCCACCTCGGGCAGCAGCCACGGGTCTCGGGACAGGTCGGTGAGGGTGAGTGCCACGGGTGCGCTCAGCCCAGCAGCCGGGTCTCGGCCGAGGCCCGCATCGGGCGCGAGCGCCGCAGGTCGGCGGTGACGCACACCCGCTTGAGCCAGCGGTCGGTGCCGTCGTAGCGGGCCTGGAACGGCAGACGGCCGTGCACCGCCCGGTGGTTGTCGATGAACAGCACGTCGCCCTGGTCGGCGACGACCTCCCGCATGCCGGCGTCCACCACCTTGAACAGCGCGTCGTACGCGCGCCGGGCGTCGGCGTCGTCCTCCGGCACGGAGGTGAAGTACGGGTCGAGCCGCATGTACGGGTCCTGGCGCGAGCCGTAGAGCAGCGGGCCGAGCGGCCGCTCGTCGATCATCCGCTGGATGGTGGCGAAGCGGGCCGCCTCCTCCTCGGAGGTGATGGTGTTGTTCTTCGGCAGGTGGGACTCGTCCGGGGCGATGTAGAACCGCGACTCGAACAGGATGTCGATGTCCTCGTCGGACAGTGAGGACAGGTCCAGCTCGCCGATCGTGGTGGGCACGTGGTCCGGATTGCGCAGCGCGCCCAGGATCAGGTAGTCGCTGCGGTACGGGTGGAACGCGTCCTCGGTGTGCCAGGTCAGCAGCTCCTTGCTGCCCATGCCGAGCTGGTCGTTCTCGTGCTGGCGGATCGGGAAGATGTCGTGCACGAGGTGGCCGTCCTGCTGCGTGGCCCACCCGAAGGGCT
This sequence comes from Streptomyces rochei, assembly GCA_002155895.1. GTDB lineage: Bacteria > Actinomycetota > Actinomycetes > Streptomycetales > Streptomycetaceae > Streptomyces > Streptomyces rochei. Next base: position 422 of record MUMD01000491.1, on the reverse strand, counting down.
CGCCCAGCACCGCCGAGTACAGCATCAGCAGCAGCTCCTCGGGGAATTCCGGGCCGGGCCGGCGGCGGCCGCGCCAGTGCTCGGGGGTGGGCCCGATGCGCTGTTGGTCGAACTCGTGGCCGCGGACGACCACATGGCCGTGGCGGTCGCCCAGCTTGAAGTCGCGCAGGAAGTGCTGCACGCCGAGCGGCAGCCGGGCCGCGAGCCGCGGCAGGTCGCGCAGGAGCCCGGGGTCGCCGAAGGACGGGTAGGTGGCGGCCAGTTCGCGGGTGAGCGCGGCGGTGGCGGCGGCCTCGTCGGAGGTGAGGGTGTAGCTGCGTGTGGACTGGTCGGTGAGGTTCGACATTGCCAACTCTCGCTGAGTGGTCGGGGATGGTTTCCGCTCGCGGGCGGCCGGAGCCGGGCCCGCGGGCCCTCGGTTG
>MUMD01000490.1 GCA_002155895.1 Streptomyces rochei | reverse complement strand
GGACCACCCCCCACCCCGCCCCATCCGCGGAACAACTGCTTCCTGTCCCCTTATGAGGGATCGTTTCACCCGTACGGATTAAAAGTGCCCAACGCGCCAGTTCGCGCCACCCATAGCCCCCTACGGTCGCCGAGTGATGAGCAGCAGTACGGAGACCACGACCCGCACGACCGGCGCACACCGGGCGCACCGGGAGTCGCGTGACCGCACCGCGGCGCGCACGCTGGCGGAGCGACCCCCCGCGCGCTACGACGCCTACCTGGACGGCCTGTTCACGTACTGTCTGTCCGTCCTCTGCGACCACGACGCGGCGACCGCCGCCCTGGGCGACGCCCTGGCCCTCGCCGAGCGCCGGGGCAGCCGCGGCCCGGGCCCCGGCTCCGCCGCCGACCGCAGGGCCTGGCTGTACGCGCTGGCCCGCTGGGCCTGCCTGCGCAGGCTCGCCGAAGCCAAGCAGAAACGTCCGAGCAGCCACGCCGCAGGCCGCTCCACTCCCCGAGCCCACCCCCAGGACCCGCGCTCCCACACCGATCGGACCGCGCACACCGCTCAGACCGCGCACACCGCCCACACCCCCCGCACCGAGCAGCAACAACGCGAACTCGCCCTCCTCGCCTGGCCGGAGGCCGCCGGCACCACCCCCGAGCAGCGCGAGGCCCTCGAACTCGCCGTACGCCACCACCTCGCCGCCCACGAGGTCGCCGCCGTCCTCGGCCTGGACCTGGCCACCGCCAGGGAACTGCTCGCCTCCGCCGCCTGCGAGGTGGAACGCACCCGCGCCGCCCTCGCCGTGGTCGAGACCGGCACCTGCCCCGGCGTCGCCCGCCTCACCGGCGACAACCAGTACGTACTGAGCGCGGCCCTCCGCCGCGAACTGGTCCGGCACGTGGACGACTGCCCCCGCTGCCGCCGCACCGCCGAGCGCGCGATCCCGGGCCGCTGGCCCGGCACCAGCGTGACCCCGGCCGAACTGCCCGTACTGGAAGCCCCCCGCGCGGCGCTGCACCTGGCGATGGCGCACCTCCCGCGCGCACGGAGCGCAGCCCCCCGCTTCGACCGGCGCGGCTTCCCCATGGACCCCAAGGACCGCGCGGCCCGCCGGGACCGCCTGCGCGCGCGTGCCGTCACCACGACCGTCGTCGCCACCGTCGTGGCGGCCCCCGTCCTCGCCCTGTGGGCGGCTTACCGAGGCACCCCGGTCGTCGAGGGCGAGGACGGCCGCTCGGCCAGCGCCACCGAGGCGCAGGACCCCGGCGGCCTGGACGGCGAGTCCGCGCACGACGGCCACGGCTACGAGAACGCCGGCAACGCCAGCACCACCCCGGGCCCCCGCTTCGGCAAGAACGGCAAGGCCGACGTCTCCGTCGAGGTCGTGAGCGTCCCGGGCGCCGGCGAGCGGAACAGCCACCTGGGGGTGACGGCCGGCCACGACGGCGACACCACGCTGATCACCCTCTCCGCGACCGGCGACGCACCGGTGCGCTGGTCCGCGACCACCGCCGCCCCCTGGCTCTACTTCAGCCAGTCCTCGGGCACCCTGCACCCGGGCGAGTCCCTGACGATCAAGGTGTACGTCGACCACCTGCGCGAACCCTCGGGCCACTGGCGCGCACGCGTGGCCGTCGCACCCGCCGGTGCCGTCGTCTCGATCCAGGGCTACGGCACCGCCCCCAGCCC
>MUMD01000049.1 GCA_002155895.1 Streptomyces rochei | reverse complement strand
GACTTCGCCGACGCCGACCGGGGCTTCATCGCCCGGCTCAGCCCCGGCGTGGTGCGCGACGCCGAGGGCCGCACCGTCTGGGACGCCGACGCCTACGCGTTCCTGGACGGCGACTGCCCGCCCACCGCGCACCCGTCCCTGTGGCGGCAGAGCCGCCTGACCGCCAGGCAGGGCCTGTACGAGGTGGTGCCGGGCGTGTACCAGGTGCGCGGCCTGGACCTGTCCAACGTCACCTTCGTCGAGGGCGACCGCGGCGTCCTCGTCATCGACCCCCTCATCAGCGCCGAGGTGGCCGCCGCCGCACTCGCCCTCTACCGGGAACACCGCGGCGACCGCCCCGTCACCGGCGTCCTCTACACCCACTCGCACGTCGACCACTTCGGCGGCGTCCACGGCGTCGCCGACCCCGAGGACGCCGCCGCCGGACGGCTCCCGGTCATCGCCCCCGCCGGCTTCCTCGAACACGCCGCCGGCGAGAACGTCATCACCGGCCCCGCCATGGCACGCCGCTCCGTCTACATGTACGGCGCCGCCCTGCCCAAGGGCCCCGAGGGACAGATCGGCTGCGGCCTCGGCCAGACCACGTCCCTGGGCAGCGTCGGTCTCATCGCCCCCAACCTCGACGTCCGCGCCACCGGCCAGACCGAGACCGTCGACGGCGTCCGGATGCTCTTCCAGCTCACCCCGGGCACCGAGGCCCCGGCGGAGATGAACATCCACTTCCCCGACCTGCGGCTGCTGTGCGTGGCGGAGAACGCCTGCCACACCCTGCACAACGTCCTCACCCTGCGCGGCGCCCTGGTCCGCGACCCCAGCGCCTGGGCCCGCTACCTCACCGAGACCCTGCGCCTGTTCGCCGACACCACCGACGTGGTCTTCGCCTCCCACCACTGGCCCACCTGGGGCCAGGACCGCGCCGTGCGCTTCCTGGAGGAGCAGCGCGACGCCTACGCCTACCTCCACGACCAGTGCGTACGCCTCATCAACGCCGGACACACCGGCGCCGAGATCGCCGAGGAACTGCGCTTCCCGCCCGCGCTGGAGCAACGCACCCACATCGGCGGCCACTACGGCTCCCTCAGCCACAACGCCAAGGCCGTCTACCAGCGCTACATGGGCTGGTTCGACGGCAACCCCGCGCACCTGTGGCAGCACCCGCCCCGCGAAGCCGCCGTCCGCTACACCGAGTTCATGGGCGGCGCCGACGCCGTGGTCGCCAAGGCACGCGTCTCCTACGACCGCGGGGACCTGCGCTGGGTCGCCGAGGTGCTGAACCACGTCCTGTTCGCCGAGCCCGGACACGCCGAGGCCCGCGCCCTCCAGGCCGACACCTTCGAACGGCTCGGCCACGGCGCCGAGTGCGGCCCCTGGCGCAACTTCTACCTCACCGGCGCCGCCGAACTGCGCGGGGGAGTCCTCGGCGCCCCGGGCCGCGGCGGGTCCGGCATGGCCGCCGCGCTGACCGTGGAGCAGATCTTCCAGTCCATGGCCGTACGGATCGACGGCCCACGCGCCGCCGCGGCCGGACGCCTCCTGCTGCGCTGGGAGATCACCGACGGCACACCGGACGCCCCCGCCGAGGTCTGGACGCTGCTGCTGTCCAACGGCGCGCTCATCCCGATGCCCGGAGACGCCCCGCGCGGAGAGAAGCCGCACCTGACCCTGCGCCTGGCCCGCGCCACGCTCGACGCCGTCGTCGGCCGCACGACCACGTTCCCCGCCGCCGTCGCGGCCGGTCTGATGGTCCCGGACGGCGACCTCACCGCGCTCACCACCCTGGGCGGCCTCATGGAACGCCCCGACCCCCGGTTCCCGATCGTCACCCCGTGATCCACGAGCTTCGCGTAAACTCCCCGCCATGGGCGTCTCCTGAACCGACCGCACGGTCCGCAGCCATCCGCCCCGCACCTGCCGGGCGTCGATCCCTCGTGCCCGCGCGCTCACTCAGGAGACAGTCACCCATGTCCGTTCGCCCCGTGTCCTCCGCCTCCCCGGCCCTGGACGACCGCATCGCCCGCCTGCGCCGGCTGGCCGAGTCGGAACCCCGTCTCGAAGGAGTCCTCCTCTACGGCTCCTGGACGGTCGGCGAGGCCGACGCCCACTCCGACATCGAGGCGTACCTGTACGTCGAGGACAAGCACCTGGACGACTTCGACGCCCGGGCGTTCCTCGGACAGCTCGCCCCGCTGGAGCTGGCGTACACCAACATGTACGGCATCCTCGCGGTCGTCTTCGACGACCTGATGCGCGGAGAGTTCCACATCACCCCGGCCGGCCAGGGCATCGAGGAGGTCCCGACCTGGGAGGGCATGGTCCACCTGCCCCGCCCCGAGGCCGCCGTCCTCCTGGACCGCACCGGCCGCCTCACCCGGGCCGCCCGCCGCCTGGCGGAGTTCCGTCCGCCGGAGCCCGCCGCCACCGCGCAGCAGCTCTGCGACGAACTGGCCAACTGGACGCTGATGCTGGCCCACGTCCTGGCCCGGGGCGAAGTGGCCCGCGCCCACACCCTGTTGCACGCCGTCGTCGGCCCGCTCCAGCTCAAGCTGTGCCGGCTGCTGCGCGGCTCCACCGCCCACTGGCTGACCCCCAGCCGGGCCCTGGAGAAGGACCTGCCCGCCGCCGACGTCGACCGCTACACCGCCACCACCGCCGCCGCCCGGGAGGACGAGCTGCGCGCCGCGGCCCGCGACAGCTGGCGGTGGAGCCGGGAGCTGGGCGCCGAGGCCGCCGGCCGCTGGGGCATCCGGGTGCCCGAGGAACTGCACGAGCGGATCGCGGACCTGCTCGCGGGGCACCGCACGGACTGACGCCCGACGGGCGCGGTCACGAGGGACGGACGGCGAGGAGGGCGATGTCGTCCGCGCTGTCCGCCCCCAGACCGATCATCAGCTCGTCGCAGAAGGTGTCCAGGGGCTCGCGCGCCAGCTCGGCGGCGTGCCGTCGCAACCGGTCCAGGGCCTCGTCCAGCGGTTCGTCCCGGCGTTCGACGAGACCGTCCGTGTACAGCAGCAGCGTCGAGCCGGCCGGCAGCAGATCGCGGGCCGTGCGGCGGGGCATGTCCGGGTCCATGCCGAGGAGCAGACCCGCACCCTCGTCCAGATAGCGGGTCTCGCCCTCGGCCGTGGTCAGCAGCGGTGGCAGATGACCGGCCGAGGAGTGCCGCAGCTCCCAGGGACCCGGCGCGCGGCCCTTGAGCAGGCCGTAGACGCAGGTGGCGGTGGCCTCCCGGTGCAGGCTGTGGTTGGCCAGGTCCAGCCGGCGCAGGACCTCCGCGGGCGGCTCCTCGCGGTCCACCGCGATACCGCGGAGCATGCTGCGCAACTGGCTCATGGCGATGGCCGCGTCGAGGTTGTGCCCCGTGACGTCGCCGATGACCAGGGCGGTGTCCCCGCCGGGCACGACGAAACTGTCGTACCAGTCCCCGCCGACCTGAGCGGTGGTCGAGGAGGCGGCGTAGCGGGCGGCCAGCTCCAGCCCCTCGACCCGGGGGAGCACCGGCAGCAGGGAACGCTGCAGCCGCTCGGCGATGGAGCGGGTGTCCTGGTACAGACGGGCGTTGTCCACCCCGAGCGCGAGACTGTGCACCAGGTCTTCGACGAGAGGCAGGTCCTCCTCGGTGAAGGGCCGCCGGCCGGTCGCGCGGGCGAGGGTCAGGGCACCGAAGATCTTGCGCCGGGCCCGCAGCGGAGCGACCACGGCGCTGCCCGCGCCCAGCCCGTGGAAGAGCGCGCGGTAGTCGCGGTCCAGCGCGTTGTCGGCCTGTTCGGGCGGCGGTGCCTCGGTGAGCAGCAGCGGACCCGCGCCGCGCAGCACCCGGGCGAGCGGACCGCGCGACTCCTCGGAGACGGCCGGGAGCGGGCCCTCGTACGCGGTGGGGCGCAGGCCGCGGGGGTCGCCGTGGACGACACAGGCCCGGTCCACCTGGTCGTGCTCGGTGAACAGGTCGAGCACGCACCAGTCGGCCAGCCGCCGCGTCAGCAGGTGCCCGGCACGGCGCAGTCCCTCGTCCAGGTCCAGGGCGTCGCTCAACCGGGATCCCAGTTCGGCCAGGAGGGAGAGGCGGTCCAGGGCCGACATGGCGGTGTCGGCGTCGCCCTCCGTCGACGGGCCGTCCGCGGGGACCCTCGCGGGAGCTTCCCCGGTGGCGGACCGGGCCGCGCCGCGGGCGCTGCCGACCGTCCTCGGCACCTCCGGGGCCGTGGTCGCTCGCGGTGCCAGCTGGGCGACGAAGACGGTGCGGCCGTCGGCCGTCTCCTGCGTCTGGATGAACAGCCGCACCGGAACCACGCCGCCGTCACGGTGCCGGGCCGGAAGCGGCACGGAGCGGCCCACGATGCGGGTGCGGCCCGTCAGCAGCATGGTGCTGAACGCCGCCGTGTGCCGACGGCGCAGGTGCTCGGGGATGAGCGTGGTCAGACGGCGCCCCACCAGATCGTCCGGTGACCAGCCCAGCAGCTCCGCCGCCGGACCGTTCGCCGCGATGATCCGGTTGCCGTCGTCGGCGGCGATGGTCGGAGTACGGCTGGTGCGCACCTGACAGGGGTCCCACGGGACCAATTCGTCGGAGCTGACCTCCGGATCGCGGGGCATCACGGTCCACGCGGTGGGCCCACCCCCGTCCAACTGCTCGACGATCTGGTCGAAGAACCAGTCCTGGAACGCCCGGGAGCGCGGCAGGGCGGGCAGGGTGAGCAGCCGCTCCCCACGCGCCGCCTCCTCGGCCACGCCGAGGGTGCGGCGCAGCGCCCGGACGGCGGGTGCCGCGTCGGCCGGCAGCGGCAGGAGCAGGGAACGCAGTCCGGGGTCGGGGAGCGGGTCCCGGGACGCGGCCGTCACACAGGCGCTGATCACGTTGTTGACGTCGTTGGCGGCGGCCAGGTCCTCGGGCGGTACGTGAGCGGGACCGCCCGCGGACGCCGCCAGGGTCAGTTCCCGCAGGACGGCGTGCCGGTGCTGCCGGCAGGTCGACTCCAGGGCGATCGGTACGTCGATGAGCGTCACCGTCCGCTCGGCCGGACACGACGCCGCCGCGGTCCCCCACCCGGACGACGGCGGGGGCGGACCGTCCGGCCACAGTTCGAACCACACCGCCTTGCCCTCGTCGCCGATGTCGACGCCGTAGCGGGACGCCAACTGCTCCACCAGCGCCAGCCCTTGACCGGTGCCGGCGTACGGCGGGCAGTTCTGCCGCACCAGCGAGCGACCGGGCCGCCGGTCGGCGACGCGCACCCGCACCCGGCCGTCGAGGCGGGACACCGTCACCTCGGCCTCCGTGCGCGCGTGCAGCACCGCGTTGGTGACCAGCTCGCTGACCAGGAGCTGGGCCGTGTCCACCAGCTCGGAGGCGACGTCCTCCAGCGCGGCGCGCACGAACCTCCGGGCCGACGCCACGCTCACCGGTCCGTCCGGGAATCGTCGCGCTACTGTCGCCGGATCGAGGGAACCCATGTCCTCAGTGTGTGCCCCGCACGGGCCGCCGCGCAGCGCGCCGTCCCGGCGGGCCGCGACCTCGGGCCGCCGTCGTCCGCCGGTCGGGTGACCGCCCGGCGGGAGGGACGGCGTCCGGGGTGGTTGTACCGGGTGGGAGCCGTGATCACGGGGCCGGCCGGGTGCTGGTAGCGTCGCGTGGTCGCGGCGGGCGGAGCGAGGGAGGTGTCGGCGCGTGGAGGAGCGGCAGGAGCGTGAGTGGGTGGCGATGACCCCCGGAGACTTCGACCGGGAGGCGCCGCTGGTCCTCAACGTGGGCACCGGGCCCGCGGCCGTGCCCGCCGAACCGGACGAGTACGGCACCGCGCCCCTGTTCGGCGAGACCGCGCCCCCGCGCGGCACCCCGCGCCGCAGCCGGCGCAAGCGGCCCGCGCCCGCCCAGGAACGGCTGTTCTGACCGCCGCACCACAGCCGCCGGACCGCACACCGTTCCCACCCGGGTGCGTGGAAATGCTCGGAACGGCTTTGTATCGAGCACGTATTGACATGTAACGGCAGAGGCCGCAGAGTCATGCCCCGAAAGCGTTCGACGGACCGGCGGATCGACGGTGCGACTTCGACGCGGTCCGCCGGGGCTCCGCCGTGCTCGTCCCGTGTTCCGCCGTGTCCCACCGCGCTCGACCGTGCTCGTCCGTGCTCGTCCGTGCTCGACAACGCCCGACAGTGCCCCCGCCGTGATGCCACCGCCACGAGGAGTGTTGCCGTCATGTCCGAAACGCCCGCTGTCTCACGCCGACTGCTCCTGGGCGGTGCCGTCGCCACCGGCGCGCTCGCGGCCGGGATGACCGCGGCCGCCCCGTCCGTGGCGGCCGCCGAACCGGCCCCCCGCCGCGGACGCGGCCAGAAGTCGATGATCGGCGTGCCCTTCGCCGCCCACCGCACCGTCCGCGTCGGCGTCATCGGCCTCGGCAACCGGGGCAGCGGCATGATCACCGGGTGGGCGGCCGTGCCCGGCTGCACCGTGACCGCCGTCTGCGACATCCGCGCCGACCGTGCCAGGCGCGCCGCCGACCGCCTGCAGAGCAAGGGCCACCCACGGCCCGCCGAGTACGGCGGCTCCGCCGACTCCTACGCCCGGATGCTCGGGCGCGACGACATCGACCTCGTCTACATCGCCACGCCCTGGGAGTTCCACTACGAGCAGGGCCGGGCGGCACTGCTCAGCGGCCGCCACGCCGTGGTGGAACTCCCCATCGCGACGGAACTGCGCGAACTGTGGGATCTGGTCGACACCTCGGAGAAGACCCGCAGGCACCTGCTGCTGTCCGAGAACTGCAACTACGGACGCAACGAGCTGGCCATGCTCAGGGCCGCGCACGACGGCCTGTTCGGCGACCTCACCAACGGCCACGGCGGCTACCTGCACGACCTGCGCGAACTCCTCTTCTCCGACACCTACTACACCGACTCCTGGCGGCGCCTGTGGCACACCCGCAGCACCGCGTCGTTCTACCCCATGCACGGGCTGGCGCCCATCGCGGCCGCCATGGACGTCAACCGCGGCGACCGCATGACCACCCTAAGCGCCACCTCCACCGCCCCGAGGGGCCTGGCCGACTACCGTGCGCGCTTCGTCCCGAGGGGCCACCCGTCCTGGAAGGAGGAGTACGTCAACGGGGACCTGGTCACCTGCATGATCGAGACGGCGAAGGGCCGGACGATCCGCGCGGAGCACGACGTCAGCTCCCCGCGCCCCTACAGCCGGATCAACACCCTCGCGGGAAGCCGTGGCATCGTCGAGGACTACGCCGGCCCCGCCCCGACCGGCGCCCGGATCTACGTCGAACCGGACCACAGCGGCCACACCTGGCGCGACTTCGAGGGCTACCGCAAGGAGTACGACCACTGGCTGTGGCGGAAGGTCGGCGACGACGCGGCCAACAACGGCGGCCACGGCGGCATGGACTACGTACTGCAGTGGCGGATCGTCCAGTGCATGAGGGCGGGGCTGGTGCCGGACATCGACGTCTACGACTCCGCGGCCTGGTGCTCGCCCGTGCCCCTGAGCGTCCGGTCGCTGGCCCGGGGCGGGCGCCCGGTGGAGATCCCCGACTTCACCCGGGGCGGCTGGCGTGAGCGCCGGCCCGGACTCGACTCGGCCCCCACCGACATGCCGCCCGTGGGCTGAACCGGGGCGGACGGCCGGGTTCCCGCCACGGCTGTGCCGGCCGACCGTGGCCGGCGGCCGCCTCCGTCGGCCACGGCGCCGCTGCGGCGTCCGGAGCGGTGTCGGCGTCCGGCGCGGCTTCGGCGTCCGGCGGCGGCCGGACACGCGCCGGGCGGCGCCCTACCGCGCCAGCACCGGCTCCGGTCCCATGACCACGACCGGCTCCTTCTCCGGGTCCAGGGCGGTGAGCAGCGCGCGCATGTGGTCCTCGCTCAGCGACACGCAGGCGTTGGTCGGTCCTTCGTGGTCGACGTGGATCCAGACGCCGCCGCCCTTGTCCTCACCCAGAGGGCGGGTCTTGTCCAGCGGCGTGGTGCCGGGCACCCGGTTGTAGTCGATGGCGATCACGTAGTCGAACGAGCCTTCCAGCGGCTCCCCGAGGTGTCCGGTGCCCGACACGGCGAACTCGGGATCCTGGTCGTAGGGGAGCAGGGCGCCCGGGTCGGGCAGCCGGCCCCCGGCGTCGCTCAGGCCGAACACCCCGACGGGAGTGCGCAGGTCACCCGCCTCGTGGTCGTCGGTCCAGCCGCGCAGCCCGTTGTGCGCGGGCCAGGGACCGGCGACGGCACGCCAGCCCTCGGCGGGGTACCGCTCGTACAGCACCGCCTCCGCCCGGTTCGACGTCTCGGTGGCCCCGGTGACCACCAGCGCCTGCCGGGAGCCGTCGGGGAGCCGGGCCCGCATGGCCGGCCCGATCCCCGGCAGGGGCCGGGGGAACGAACGCGGGGGACCGGCCTGCGGGGACGTACGGGCCGCCTCGGCCGCCGGGGACGACGCGGACGCGGCGGGCGGCTGCGCGTCCCCGGAGGAGAGCCCCGACGGCTGCTGGGCGCACCCGGTCCCCAGCACGCCGGTGCACAGCACGGCGCCGATCACCAGGGCCAGCGCTCTTCTGACGGTCATATCGTTCTCCGACTCCGTGGGTGGACTACTCATTGCTTCACCACTAACGGAACCGGGTTGTGCGCCCGCCTCGCCGTCTCCCCCGTATGGCCCAGGAGGCAACATCGTTGCCGCTCGGACCCCTTACTCACTGGTGGGGCTCGGACATGCCGTGTAGCGTCAGCAGCAGATGTCGTGGTTCGCCCAGACCGCCCGCGCCGGAGTGCGGGCGGTTTGCTGTGCAATGCCGGAGGACCAGGACGACCACCTCCGGGTTCGCACGGTGCGGATCCGATATCGGCTGAAAGGCAAAAGGCATGGCCAGCGGAACCGTCAAGTGGTTCAACTCCGAAAAGGGCTTCGGCTTCATCGCGCAGGACGGCGGCGGCCCCGACGTCTTCGCGCACTACTCCAACATCAACGCCACCGGCTACCGCGAGCTGCAGGAAGGCCAGGCCGTCACCTTCGACATCACCCAGGGCCAGAAGGGCCCGCAGGCGGAGAACATCACCCCCGCCTGACCGGTAGACCGGTCGGACGAGACACGGTGCCCGGGAACCGTTCGGTTCCCGGGCACCGTGCCGTCTCCGTGGGCACGAGCAGCGCGCGCGGCCCCGCGCGCGGTCACACGCCCCCGGGTCCCTCGGGCGTCGTCACACCGCCGTCAGGCGAGCCGCCGCAGGAAGGCCAGCAGCGCGGCGGTCAGCTCCGCGGGCGCGTCCTCCTGGACGAGGTGGCCCGCGCCGGGGACCGGCTCCCAGCGGGCGCCGGGGACGGCCGCCGCGAGTTCGCGTCCCTTGGTCACCGGGATCCAGGCGTCGTCCTCACCCCAGCAGACCAGCGTCGGTACGCCGATGGCGGGATAGCGGTCCTGGATCTCGTCGGTGTGGCGCTGGTCGGCCTGGGCGATCTGCCGGTAGAAGGCGGCCTGGCCCCGCTCGCCGAGCCACGGCCGCACCAGCCGCTCCAGCACCGTCGGGTGCAGCCCCGGGCTGCTCGCCGACCCCACGTACTCACGGACCAGAGCGCCGTGCAGTGCCGGGGGCAGCCGCTCGAAGACCTCCGCGTGTTCGCGCACCAGCCGGAAGAAGGGCGAGCCCCAAGGGGCCAGCGCCACCGGATCGACCAGGGCCAGGGCCCGGTAGGCGGCGCCGTGCAGCAGGTGGGCGCGGAGCGCCACCGCACCGCCGAAGTCATGGGCGACCACCACGGGCTCCGTCAGGCCCCAGTGGGCCAGCAGTTCGGTGAAGACCCGGCCCTGCGCGGCCAGGGACACGTCCTGACCGGCGGACATCTGGGACATCCCGTAACCCGGCATGTCCCAGACGAACACCTGGTGGTCCCGCGCCAGCGAACGGGCCACCGCGCGCCAGACGTACGAGGAGAACGGCGTGCCGTGCAGCAGGACCAGCGGCGGCCGGCCCGACTCGCCCAGCCGGTTCCACCGGACGGACCCGGTACTGCCGGCGAAGGTCTCGGGCAGTGTCCACTCGGTCATCCGTGCTCCTCACGTGCGGGGCGTCCGCGCCCCGGTCGGTCCTACGGCTTGCGGGCCAGGCCGCCGTGCTCGGCGATGGGCTTCGGGGCGGGCGCGTCGGCGTCCGGACGCCAGAGCGGGACGGAGACGACCCCGGGTTCCACCAGCTCGAGCCCGTCGAAGAACGCCGTGATCTCCTCCACGGTGCGCAGGTTGTACGGAACGGCGCCGCTCTCGTTGTAGCCGTCCTGGGCCTCGTCGAACGCCGGATCGACGCCCCGGGAGCCGTCGTTGACGGAGAGGTAGCTGCCGGACGGCAGCGCGTCCATCAAGCGGGTGACTATGGAACGCGCCCGGTCGTAGTCGGCGACATGGCCCAGGATGTTGCTGAGGATGAGCGCGACGGGCCGGTCGAAGTCCAGCGTCTTCGCGGCGTCCCGCAGGACGCTGTCCGGGTCGAGCACGTCGGAGTCGATGTACGCCGTCGCGCCCTCGGGCGTGGAGTAGAGCAGCGCGCGGGCGTGCGCGAGGACCATCGGATCGTTGTCCACGTAGACGATGCGGGACTCGGGTGCGATGCGCTGGGCGACCTCGTGGGTGTTGTCGGCGGTCGGCAGACCGGTCCCGATGTCGAGGAACTGCCTCACACCCGCCTCGGCGACCAGATACGTGATGTTGCGGCGCAGGAAGGCTCGGCTGCTGCGGGCGATGGTGACGATGCCGGGGAAGACCGCGGTGTACGCGTCACCCGCCTGCTCGTCGACCGGGTAGTTGTCCTTCCCGCCCAGCCAGTAGTTCCAGATCCGGGCCGAGTGCGGCACCGAGGTGTCGATCTTCTGGTGCGGTGCGGGGCCGGGAGTCGTCACGGGATCGCTCATGGGTACGGTCCGTCTTTCAGCCGAGGCATGGGTGCTTCGTCACAACCTACGCCGCAACGGCCTTGCCCCGCACACCGGTTCGGCCCCTTGCGCCGCTCACAGGCGTGGTGCTCCCGTCACCGACATCACCAGGGAGTACAGGGAGGTGGTGGCCGTGATGAACAGACGGTTGTTCTTGGGGCCGCCGAAGGCGATGTTGGACACGGGCTCGGGCACCCGCAGCCGTCCGATGAGGGTGCCGTCGGGGTCGTAGCAGTGGACACCGTCGGCCAGCGCGGCGGCCCACAGGCGGCCCTCGTCGTCGAAGCGGATGTTGTCGAAGCGCACGTCGCCCCGGGCCTCGGCGAAGACCTTGCCGCCCGAGAGCGCGCCGTCCTCGTGGACGTCGAACACGTGGATCCGGGCCGCCCGGGAGTCCGAGACGTACAGCCGCTTCTCGTCGGGGGAGAGGATCACGCCGTTGGGGCCGTCGAAACCGTCGGCGGCCAGGTGGACCTCGCCCGACACCGGGTCGATCCGGTAGACGTTGCACGCGCCGATCTCCGACTCGGCGCGGTGCCCCTCGTAGTCGCTGATGATGCCGAAGTCCGGGTCGGAGAACCAGACGGTGCCGTCCGAGCGCACGACGGAGTCGTTCGGGCTGTTGAGGCGCTTGCCGTCGTAGCGGTCGGCGAGGACGGTCACGGTCCCGTCGGGCTCCGTACGGGTGACCCTGCGGTTGCCCTGTTCGCAGGTGACCAGGCGGCCCTGACGGTCCAGGGTGTTGCCGTTGCTGTGCCCGGCCGGGGCGCGGAAGACGCCGACCGTGCCGGTGGCCTCGTCCCAGCGCAGGATGCGGTCGTTGGGGATGTCGCTCCAGACGAGCTGGCGCCAGGCGGGGACGTACAGCGGGCCCTCGGCCCAGCGGCAGTCGTCGTGGAGGACCTCCAGCCTGCTGTCCCCGTTGGCGCAGCGCCCGGTACGGAAGCGGTCGTCCAGGATGTCGTACGGGCCGTCGGCGGGCATGGCGTCCTCTCCGCGAGGTGATCGGTACGGGACCAACGTAACTCCGGTCGATCACTGTCTCCAGTGCCCGTGGGGGTCCCGCGGGGTGCTCAGCCGACCGCGAAGGGGAGCCGCGCGGCCGTCCCGCCCAGGGCCGCGCGTTCGGCCCCGGTCGGTGCCCGCCGTCCGGTGCCGACCAGGAGCGCGTCCCGGTCCGTGAAGGACGCCGGGAAGGCGGTCCCCACGAGCCGCTCCAGCATCTCCCGTGACCGGGCGAGCCCTTCGGCGGGCGGCCCCGGGACGTCCGGCAGGTGCGCGCCCAGGTCGAGGTGGTGCAGCGTCCACTCCAGCACGTACGCGCCGAGGTAGTCGCCGGCGGTGAGCACCTCGTCGCGTGTGCCCACCCGGGCCGTCGGGTCCGCGAGGCCGGCGGCCCGGCCCGCGGCGGAGCCGACGTCGTCCAGATGGAACGTGAGCAGCCAGGGTTCCTGGTACGCGGCGGCCAGGCGGACGGTCAGCGCGTCGAGCGGATCGTCGCCCGTCGGGGCGTCGACGACGTTCCAGTACGTCACCGCGTCCCGCGTCGGTTCCGCGGTGGCGGGGGTGGCCAGGGTGATCAGGACGTCCTGGGCGTCGATGACCAGATGGCACACCAGATCCCGTACGAGCCAGCCGGCGCAGCCGGAAGGGCGCCCGAAGTCCTCGTCGCGCAGCCCGGCGACCGCGGCGCGCAACGCCGACCAGGAGAGAGAGAAGAGGTCCACGGCCGCAAGCTAGCAGCAGGCGGCCGTGGCGCGAGGGCGGTCGGACCGGGAGGGCCGGGCGGGCCCGGGTCCCGCCGTTCTCAGGTGTCCGCCGCAGCGGGCTCCCGCGGCGGGTCGACGAGTTGTTCGCGGACGTAGTTCCACACCACCGCGATCAGCGCGGCGACCGGTACGGCGAGCAGGCTGCCCACGATCCCGGCCAGGCTCCCGCCCAGGGTCACCGCCAGCAGGATCACCGCCGCGTGCAGCCCGAGGCCGCGGCTCTGGATGATGGGCTGGAACACGTTGCCCTCCAGCTGCTGCACCACCACGATGATCGCCAGCACGATCAGGGCGTCCGTCAGACCGTTCGACACCAGGGCGATGAGGACCGCGACGAAGCCGGCGAAGAGGGCGCCCACGATGGGCACGAAGGCCGACACGAACGTCAGCACCGCCAGCGGCAGCACCAGGGGCACGCCGAGTATCCACAGGCCGAGCCCGATGAAGACCGCGTCGAGCAGGCCCACCAGCGCCTGCGAGCGGACGAAGGAGCCCAGGGTCTCCCAGCTGCGCAGGGCCACGGTCGGGACGTCGGTGGCGAGCCGGCCGGGCAGCTGGCGGGCGAGCCACGGCAGGAAGCGCGGCCCGTCCTTGAGGAAGAAGAACATCAGGAAGACGCCCAGGACGGCGGTGATGAGACCGTTGACCACCGTGCCGACCCCGGTGGCCACCGCGGTGACCACACCGTCGACGCTGTCCTGGATGCGGGCCATCGCCGAGTCGAGCGCCCCGGTGATCTGGGCGTCGTCGATGTTCAGCGGCGGACCCGCGGCCCACTCGCGCAGCCGCTCGATGCCCTCGACCACGCCGTCGGTCAACTCGTCGGTCTGGGACGACATCGGGACCGCGATCAGCGCCACGATGCCCGTGACGACCAGCAGGAACCCCACGGTCACCACGGAGGCGGCGAGCGCGGGGCGCCACCCGTGCCGTCGCAGGAAACGGGCCGCGGGCCAGGTCAGGGTGGTCAGGAGCAGACCGACTATCAGCGGCCACACGACGGGCCACATACGGCCGAGGACCCACAGGGCCACCGCGAGCATGGCGAGTATCAGCAGCAACTCGGCAGAGACACGCGCGGTGGTGCGCATCGCGGCTCGCGTCCTCGCGGAACTCAATCTGGCAGACATGGGGATCACCTTATGGTGATCCCCATGGTGCGCCCGCGGCGGTCTCAGGCCGGGGTCACTCGACCTTGACCCAGTCGAGGGTGCGCCGCACGGCGGCCTTCCAGCCGGCGTACCCCTGCGCGCGCCGCTCCTCGGTCCACTTCGGCTCCCAGCGCCTGGACTCGTGCCAGTGGGTGCGCAGTTCGTCGGTGTCCCGCCAGAAGCCCGTGGCCAGTCCCGCCGCGTAGGCCGCGCCGAGCGCGGTGGTCTCCGCGACCACCGGGCGGCTGACCGGGACGCCCAGGACGTCGGCCTGGATCTGCATGCAGAGGTCGTTGGCGGTCACCCCGCCGTCGACCTTGAGCACGTCCAGGTGGACGCCGGAGTCCTGCTCCATCGCCTCGACGACGTCCCGGCTCTGGTAGCAGATGGCCTCCAGGGTCGCCCGTGCCAGGTGCGCGTTGTCGTTGTACCGGGCCAGGCCGACGATCGCGCCGCGGGCGTCGGAGCGCCAGTAGGGCGCGAACAGGCCGGAGAAGGCGGGCACGAAGTACATGCCGCCGTTGTCCTCCACGGATCGGGCGAGTTCCTCGCTCTCGGCCGCGGTCTTGATGATCTTCATCTGGTCGCGCAGCCACTGCACGGCGGAGCCGGTCACCGCGATGGACCCCTCCAGCGCGTAGACCGCCGGGTCGTCCCCGAACCGGTAGGCCACCGTCGTGAGCAGACCGTGCTGCGAACGGACCAGTTCGGTACCGGTGTTGAGCAGCAGGAAGTTCCCGGTGCCGTACGTGTTCTTGGCCTCGCCGGGCGCGAAGCAGACCTGGCCGACGGTGGCCGCCTGCTGGTCGCCCAGGACGCCGCCGATGGGGACGGCGGCGCGCAGCGGCCGGGAGGTGCGGGTGGCGCCGTAGGCATCCGGATGGGAGGAGGGGTTGATGGTGGGGAGCATCGACCGGGGGATGCCGAAGAAGCCCAGCAGTTCGTCGTCCCAGTCGAGGGTCTCCAGGTCCATCAGCATGGTGCGGCTCGCGTTGGTCACGTCGGTGGCGTGGATGCCGCCGTCGGGGCCGCCGGTCAGGTTCCACAGCACCCAGGTGTCCGTGTTGCCGAACACGGCGTGTCCCGCCTCCGCCGCCTCGCGCACGCCGTCGACGTTCTCCAGGATCCACTGGATCTTGCCGGCCGAGAAGTAGGTCGCCGGGGGCAGTCCGGCCTTGCGGCGGATGACGTCGCCCCGGCCGGACCGTTCGAGGTTCGCCGCGATGGTGTCGGTGCGGGTGTCCTGCCAGACGATGGCGTTGTAGTACGGGCGGCCGTTGCGCGGGTCCCAGACCACCGTGGTCTCGCGCTGGTTGGTGATGCCGATGGCCGCCAGGTCGGTCCCCGACAGGCCGCCGTGACGCAGGGCGTTCTGCATCACCGAGTTGGTACGCTCCCAGATCTCCACGGGATCGTGCTCCACCCAGCCGGAGCGGGGGAGGATCTGTTCGTGCTCCAGTTGGTGCTTCGCCACCTCGTTGCCGCCGTGGTCGAAGATCATGAATCGGGTGCTGGTGGTTCCCTGGTCCACCGCGCCGATGAAGTCCGCCATGGGTGCCGCCTCTCCGGCCGGTGAGTCAGTCCTCGGGCGCCGGTACGCGCCCCGTCGGTTCGGGTTCGGCGGTCGGCAGGAACCGGCCGACGAAGACCTTGTACAGCCCCGCTCCGAGCACACCGCCGATCAGCGGCGCGATGATCGGGACCCAGAAGTAGAGATTCCCGTACTGGTCCCGCCAGGCCCCGCCGTACCCGGTGAGGAAACTCGCCAGCCGGGGCCCGAAGTCACGGGCCGGGTTGATGGCGTAGCCCGCGTTGGTGCCGAAGGCCATGCCGATGGCGACCACCACCAGGCCGATGACGAAGGGGGCGAGGTTGGCGCCCGGCGGAGTGTTGAGCAGGTCCGTGATGGCCATGATCAGCAGCAGCAGGATGGCGGTGCCGATGATCTGGTCGCGGAAGGCGCCCCACTCGTGGACCGGGAGCGCGGTGTTGCCGTTGGCGGGGAGCGTGGAGAAGACCGTCTGCGTCTTGATGGTGTGTCCGGGGTCCGCCTTGGCCAGCGCCTCGGTGTAGTTCCAGCGGACCAGGAGCGCGGCCACGAACGCGCCGGCCGTCTGGGCCAGCGCGTACGGGGCCACCTTGCGCCAGGGGAAGCCCTTGAAGGCGGCGAGCGCGAGGGTCACCGCGGGATTGAGGTGGGCGCCGCTCAGCCGCGCGGCCACATAGACACCGAGGGTGACGCCGAGGCCCCACGCCCAGGAGATGCTGTCGTGGTCCCCGAGGCCGCCCTCCGGATCGGTGAGGGCGCCGCCCGCGGCCACCTGAGCCACCACTCCGCACCCGAAGAGGATGAGGATCATCGTGCCGGCGAACTCCGCCGAGAGTTCACCGAGCAGACCTGACTTCTTGAGCCGTGCAGCCATGGAAGCTCACCTTCCGCCGGCTGGGCCGGCGTCGACTGTCCGCGTCTCTCAGTCGACACATTAAGGCGATATCGGACAAGCCGCACATAGAGTGCGGCTCGTCGGCCGCGGACGGAGGCTCAGGGGCCGATGGGCATCCGGCGCTTGTGGTCCGTCGCCCGGTAGCGGGAGACGATCTTCTCGAAGGCGTCCGGCTTCACCGGCTTGCCCTCCAGGAAGTCGTCGATCTCGTCGTAGGTGACACCGAGGGCGTCCTCGTCGGCCTTGCCGGGGGCGAGGGACTCCAGGTCGGCCGTCGGGACCTTGCCCACCAGCTCGGCGGGTGCCCCCAGCGCCTCGGCGACGGCCCGCACCCGGCGCTTGGTGAGACCGGTCAGCGGGACCAGGTCGGCGGCGCCGTCACCGAACTTGGTGAAGAAGCCGGAGACCGCCTCGGCGGCGTGGTCGGTGCCCACGACCAGCCCGTTGTGCGCACCGGCCACGGCGTACTGGGCGATCATGCGCTGCCGTGCCTTGATGTTGCCGTGCACGAAGTCCTGGTGGTGGGCGTCGCGGAAGGCCACGTCGGCGGCGAGCAGCGCGTCCAGCATGGCGTCGCTCGCGGGCTTGATGTCGACGGTCAGCACGTGGTCGGCCTGGATGAAGTCGAGCGCGCGCTGGGCGTCGTGCTCGTCGGCCTGGACTCCGTGCGGCAGCCGCATCGCGTAGAAGTGCGCGTCGTGGCCCTCGGCCCGCGCCCGCTCCACGGCGAGCTGGCACAGCCGGCCCGCGGTGGTCGAGTCGACGCCGCCGCTGATCCCGAGGACCAGGCAGCGCAGCCCGGTGGAGGTCAGCCGCTCGGTCAGGAAGGCCACCCGGCGCTCGATCTCCCGTTCGGCGTCGAAGGTCTCGGCGACCTCCAGTTCCCGGGCGATCTCCAGTTGCAGGGCGATGGACGCCGGCTCGCTCAATTCCGCTCCTTGTTCGATGTGCGGGGACTCCTCACTCAGCGTACCCAGTGGTCCCCGGCCGATACGGGCCGAGTGGGGCGCGGCGCACGGCGAGCGGGGTGACCGACCACGGCCACCCCGCACACCTGGCACACCGGTCCGGATCAGCTCAGCCGCTGCACCCGGATGTCGCGGAAGCGGACCTTGTTCCCGTGGTCCTGCAGCCGGATCGCCCCGGCCGCCGGGGTCTCGGCCCGGCCGCCCGCGGTGGGACCGTCGAGGGCCACGTCGTCGTGGACCGTCTCGCCGTTCCACACCACGGTCACCCGCGCGTCGGCGGTCTTGCGTCCGCCGTCGTCGTAGCGGGCCGCGCGGAAGACGATGTCGTACGTCTGCCACGTCTCGGGCGCGGTCGCCGCGTTGGTGTCGGGGGCCTTCTTCAGGTAGAGGGCCCCGGCCTCGTTGTCGGCGAGGGTGGTGTCCCGGTAGGAGTCCAGGATCTGGAGTTCGTAGCGGTCCTGGAGGTAGATGCCGCTGTTGCCGCGGTCCTGGCCGGTCACGTCCGGCGGCAGTTGCGGGACGCGGAACTCCACGTGCAGCTTGAAGTCCTGGTAGGCGTCCTTGGTGCGGATGTCACCGCAGCACACCTCCATCGACCGCTCCTCGGCCAGCGGCCAGGTCACGCTCCTGCCGTACGGATGCTGCCACCGGGCCTGCGAGGCGGCCGTGCCGTCGAACAGGTCGACGCGGGCGCCCTGCGGGTGCACGGTGATCAGGTCGAGGTTGACATGTCCGGTGTCGCCGGGGTCGTACCGGTAGGAAACGGTGTTGTGACCGGCTCGCAGGCGCAGGCGCTCGGTCCGGGTGGACCAGGTGTCCCAGTCCCCGGTCGAGGCCAGCTCCGTCTGCCGCACCTTCTTGCCGTTGGCGTACAGCGACAGGGACTTGGTGCCCTCGAAGGGGTTGGGGCCGTTGGAGTAGCGTAGCCCCACGTCGTAGGTGCCCGTCCTCGGGACCGTGACTTCGAAGGTCGTGGCGGCCTTGCCCTCGGTGGCGTAGCGGTCGACGAATCCGCTGCCGGAGTAGCCGACGTGGTCGGTGTTGACGCCGGCCTTGCCGGTGAGCCGGGCCTCCTCGGCCTCGTAGAGGGTGGCGGGCGGCGGCTGCTTGCCGGGCATCTCGTTGAGGGTGTACCAGGCCTCGGTGCTCCACAGCGCCTCACCGGACGCGGAGGTGAAGGGCCGCGGCGAGCGCACGTGCACCACGCGGTCCGGCTTCAGCCCGTCCAGCCGCAGCCGCACGGTCCGGCCGTCCTTCGAGAGCGTCGCCGAGCTGACGGACAGCTCCTCCTCGGCGATCTTCGGGCCGCCGTAGTCGGCGGTCGGGGTGTAGTGCCACTGCCGGACGTCGTAGCGCTCGGTCAGCTTCGCCGCGGTCTCGTCGGATACCGGCTGGGTGTACGTCAGGTCGAAGCCGCCGGGCACCGCCCGCATCTTCTGGATGTCGAAGGTGTCGCCGCCGTTGGGCGTCAGCTTCTGCAGGCCGAACTTCAGCTTGCCGGCCTGGCCCCAGTTGCCGTCGGCGCCCAGACCGCCGGCGTAGATGGCTCCGTCCGGGCCCATGGTGATGCGGTTGACGCCGGCCTCCAGGCCCTGGGTGTAGCGGAAGACGGCGCCCTGGTACTGGCCCTTCACCTTCTCCAGGTAGGCGCGCTGGAGACCGCCGTAGGTGACGTCGCCGATCAGCATCTGGCCGGCGAACGTGCCCTTGTTCAGGTACAGCGGGGTGGAGGGCGAGTTGCCGATCTCGTTCTGCGGCAGCCAGAGCACCGGCTCGGTGACGGGGGAGTCCTCGAAGGGGCCCGCGGGCTCGGTGTAGTGGTTGAAGAAGCGGTCCTGCTTGATCTGGACCAGCTTCGAGGAGGGCAGCCAGCCGCCCTGGTTGTCGGTGACGAAGAGACCGCCGCCCGGGCCCCAGCCGATGCCGTTGGGCGTGCGCAGTCCGCCCGCGACCGGGGTGATCTTCCCCGTCTTCTTGCTGATCTTGTACGTGGTCCCGCGGTTCGGCGCGGGCTGCGGGGTGGTGGTCGCGCCGCCCAGGTCGATGGCGACCGAGAGGTTCACGTAGAAGTAGCCGTCGCGGTAGAGCAGGCCGAAGGCGAACTCGTGGAAGTTGCCGCCGTACGGCCAGGTGGCGACCGTGCGGTACGCGTCGGTCACGTCGTCGTCGTTCTCGTCCACCAGCCGGGTCAGTTCGTGCTTCTGGGAGACGTAGAGCGAGCCGTCGACGTACTTGATGCCCATGGGCTCGCGCAGGCCGCTCGCCACCTTCTTCACGGTGACCTTGTCGCGGCTGGTCGCGCCGGTGACGTTGTCGAGCAGGTACACCTCACCGGCAACGTTGTCGGAGCCGCCCCAGGTGCTGATCGCGAGGCGTCCGTCGGGCAGCCAGTCCATGCCGGTGACCTGCGGTTCGAACCCCTCGGGGCGCAGGTCGGTGAGGGTGAGGTCGGGACGCACCGAGGTCAGCGGCAGTCCGTCGCCGGGGGTGTCGGTGCCCGACTCGCACTCCTTGCGTCCGGGTGCGGTCACCCGGACGACATCGGCGTCGGTGGTCAGCGCTTCGCGGGGCACGACGGTGAACTCGCTCTCGCCCGGCGGGCGCCAGGAGAGCGTGAGCTGCTGTCCGCCACCGCGGTCGAAGTGCTCGATGCGCAACGGATGCGACCCCGCGGTGAGGTCGAGGGCGCCGTCCTTCGGCTCGGCCCCGTGCAGTCCGTCGTGGTCGATCACCGTGGTGCCGTCGAGGGTCAGCCGCGAGCCGTCGTCGCTGGTGAGCCGGAAGGCGTAGGTGCCGTCGCGCGGTGCGACCAGGTAACCGGTCGCCTCCGAGACGAAGTTGTCGGCGATGCCGCCGAAGTCCTCGGTGGTCGACCAGTCGACCGTCGGCATCAGCTTGTCGTGGTTGGGGGTCTGGCCGGGCTTGAGGGTGCAGATCTTGCTCAGCGGCGTCTGTACGTCGAAGACGCGCAGGGTGACTCCGGGTTCCTGCGGCGGGACGTCCGCGCGGTCCGCCGCGGACACGGGGGCGGCGAGGAAACCGCCGGCCGAGACGGCCGACGCCAGCAGCAGGACTAGGTGTCTTCGGGCACGCGGGAACAGGCGTGAGCGCATTGGTCCTCCGGGACGTGGGGACCGGACCGTGCCGGATGTCGCTCCGGTCGTCGTGCGGTACGACTGTGGTTCCGCCGCCAAGGTAGGAGACTTCTGCTTGACATGTCCATACTTTGTCATCGACGCGTTCAAAGTCCCGCCGTCGCGCGGCGTCCGGCGCCCTCTGCCCGGGGTGGTGCCCGCGCTCAGTCGCGACGGCCCGCGCGGACGCGGCGGTGGCTCCAGGCGAGCAGGGCGAACAGGACGATGCCGGAGACGATCAGGCTCGCCCCGGTGGTCCATCCGGAGTACGGCAACCGGGGGACGAGGCCCCAGGCCACGCCCGCGCCGACGAGGCACAGCCCGGCGGTGACGGAGCCGGCGATCCGCCACGGCGAGGACACGCTCTCCTCGGCCGCGCGCATCGCCTGCCGTCGGACGGGGCCGACGAACCGGTCCAGCGCGGGGACGGCGCGCGACAGCAGCACCATTCCGGCGAACACGAGCAGCAGACCGGGCCCGGGCAGCACCAGCAGGGCCAGGCCGACGGCCACCAGTACGGCACCGAGGGAGCCCAGGACCGTCCGCCGGACCGCTTCGACGCTTCGCGCCATGTCGCCGCACCTCTCCGGAACCGGTCGGAGTTCCCGTTCGCCCAGGTGTGTCCCACCTTAGGCAGCCACCGGGGCCCGGGCGATTCCTCCCGGCGGGCAGGCCGACCCCATGCATCATGCGGAAGCGCTGCTCATCGCGGGGCGCGCGGGTGTCGGGAAGACGACCGTGGCCTGGGATGTCTCAGCACTGCTGCGAGCCGCCTCCGTCGCCCACGCGAGGAGCCGGTCGGCGGCGCCCGTAAGGCGCGGCTGCTGGAGGAGCGGTCGCCGGTGGGCACCGTCCGGGTGGTGACCGACGGGCGGCGGGTCGTGGACATCGCCCGTGAGGTGGTGGAGGTGATGGGCTGGACGGCGGGGCGGTGACCCTCTCTGGTCAAATTTGACTACACTGGGACGCATGGCCGAGAAGACGATCCCGATCCTGCCGTGCCGAACCCTCCAGCCCGTCCTCGACTTCTACACCGCCCTCGGATTCGAGGTGACGTACCGGCAGAAGAGCCCCAACCCGTACGCCGTCGTGGAGCGCGGCGGCATCGAGTTGCAGTTCTTCGCGGTCAGGCAGCACGAGCCGGCCGCGTCGCTCGGCACGTGCTACGTCCTCACCGACGATGTGGACGGGCTCCACGCCTCCTTCCGGGCGGGGCTCAAGGCGGCGTACGGCAGGATCCCCACGCGCGGGCTGCCGCGCATCGGGCCGCTCCGGGACATGTCGTACGGGGTACGGCAGTTCCTCGTGTCCGACCCGGGCGGCAACTGTGTCCGGGTCGGACAGCCCCTCGACGCCGGCCCGCAGGACGCGCGTGCGCCCGAGGAGACCTTCGCCCGCGCTCTGCACCACGCCCTCCTCCTCGCGGACTCGAAGGACGACCCGGCGGGCGCCGCCAAGGTCGTCGACCGGGTGCTGCGCCTCGAGGACGAGCGGCCCACGCCGGTGCAACTGGTCCGGCTCCTCGTGCTGCGGGCGGACGTGGCCGCGCGGCTCGGCGACGACGGGACCAAGGCGGCGGCGCTCGCCCGGGCGGCCGCCGTCCGACTCACCGCCGGGGAGCGGGAGTCGGCCGGCGACGACCTCGCGCGCCTGGCGGAGCTGCGCGGCTGACGCCCCGATCCGGCACCGGGGAGTCAGGTCAGGGGTGGCTGGTCAGGTAGCCCCCCATGGAGGTGAAGTACTCCGTCGCGGGCAGCTCGCGGCCGTCCTCGGTCCGGACCCGGGTGATGGCCAGGCCGTGGTTGCGTCCGGTGCGCGCGTCGGCGCCGGCCACGATCACGACCCCGTCGCCCTCGCGGTAGAAGACGCGGCCGGGGGTGCCGCCGTAACGGCCCTGCGACACCACGGCGGCGAGCACTTCGAGCCGCTTGCCCCGGTGGAAGGTGAAGGCGCTGGGATAGGGGTCGGACTGGGCCCGGACCAGGCGCTCCAGGTCCTCGGCCGGCCAGCTCCAGTCGATCCGGATGTCCTCGGTGGACCGCTTGTGGAAGAAGCTCGCCAGCGACCGGTCCTGCTTGGTGAACTCGGTTCGGCCGGAGGCGATGAGGTCGAGCGCGCCGATGGTGACCGGGGCGATGAGGTCGACGGTCTTGTGGAAGAGGTCGGTGGCGGTGTCCGTCGGCCCGACCGGCACCGCCTCCTGGCGGACGATGTCACCGGCGTCCAACTCGTCGTTCATCATGTGCGCGGTGACGCCCACCTCGGACTCGCCGTTGATCAGTGCCCAGATCAGCGGCGAGAAGCCGGCGTACTTCGGGAGCAGCGAGTCGTGCACGTTCAGCGTCCCGTGGCGCGGCAGGCCGAAGATGCGCGGCGGGATCCAGGTCCGCCAGTTGTTCGCCACGATGATGTCCGGGTCGGCCTCCTTGAGGCGGGAGAACAGCTCCTCGTCGTCCGGGCGGTTGCGGATCAGTACCGGGACGCCGTGCTCCTCGG
This sequence comes from Streptomyces rochei, assembly GCA_002155895.1. Lineage (GTDB taxonomy): Bacteria > Actinomycetota > Actinomycetes > Streptomycetales > Streptomycetaceae > Streptomyces > Streptomyces rochei. The sequence goes on along the minus strand of MUMD01000049.1, from coordinate 19,497 downwards.
CGAGGTCGGCGACGGAATCGCTCCAGATCTTCTCGTACGCGTGCTCGCTCTTGGGGTGCGTCACGACCAGCACCACGTCGTGCTCGGAGTCCAGCAGGGCTTGCAGGGTGCGATGCCCCCAGGTCTGGTAGCCGAACATGACGACCCGCATGGGGTTCCTCCTCGAGGCAGGGGACGGCCCGGGCAGTAAAGCAAGGCTTACCTTAGTCCACAACGACCTTGTCAGACACCCCAGTTGGCGGCACAGCTCTCCCGGTTCGCCCTATCGACAGCCTCACAGCATTAGCTTAGGCTCACCTAAGTTTTCGGCGGCCGCAGGATGGGAGTGACATGTCACAGGTTCTTCCTGATGACGCAACACTGGTCCACGACCTCATTGGCATCGGCTTCGGGCCGTCCAATGTCGCCATGGCGATCGCACTGAGCGAGCACAACGCACGCGCCGACGGGCAGGAGGCGATCAGCGCCCACTTCTTCGAGCAGCAGCCGCGCTTCGGTTGGCACCGGGGCATGCTGATCGACGACGCGACCATGCAGGTGTCCTTCCTCAAGGACCTGGTGACCCTGCGGAACCCGGCGAGCGAGTTCAGTTTCCTGTGCTACCTCCAGAGCAGAGGACGGCTGATCGACTTCATCAACCACAAGAACCTCTTCCCGCTGCGGGTCGAGTTCCACGACTACTTCGAGTGGGCCGCCGCCAAGGTCGACGACCTGGTCTCCTACGGCCACGAGGTCGTCGGGGTCGCCCCCGTCGAGCGGGACGGGACCGTGCAGCACCTGGAGGTGACGGTCCGCTCGGGGGAGGGGCTGGAGGTGCACCGGGCCCGCAACCTCGTCATCGGCACCGGACTGCGACCGCTCCTGCCCGAGGGCGTCGAGCGGGGGGACCGCGTCTGGCACAACTCCGAACTGCTTGCCAAGGTCGACGCGTTGGAGGGCACCTCGCCCTCCCGGTTCGTCGTCGTCGGCGCCGGGCAGAGCGCCGCGGAGAACGTCGCCTACCTGCACCGCCGCTTCCCCGACGCCGAGGTGTGCGCGGTGTTCGCCCGCTACGGCTACAGCCCCGCCGACGACAGCGGCTTCGCCAACCGGATCTTCGACCCCGCGGCCGTGGACGAGTACTTCGCCGCGCCGGCCGGCGTCAAACGACGGCTGATGGACTACCACGGCAACACCAACTACTCCGTGGTCGACATCGACCTGATCGACGACCTGTACCGGGAGATGTACCGGGAGAAGGTCCTCGGCACCGAGCGGCTGCGCTTCCTCAACGTGTCCCGGCTCACCGACGTCAAGGAGACACCGGAGAAGGTCCGGGCCACCGTGACCTCCCTCGTCACCGGCGAGGAGACGCTCCTGGACGCGGACGTCGTGGTGTTCGCCACCGGCTACAGCCCGGCCGACCCCCTCGGCCTGCTCGGCGAGGTCGCGGACCGCTGTCTTCGCGACGACGACGGCCTGGTCCGGGTCGAGCGGGACTACCGACTCGCCACGGACCCCGGCCTGCGCTGCGGGATCTACCTCCAGGGCGGCACGGAGCACACCCACGGCATCACGTCGTCCCTGCTGTCCAACACGGCAATCAGGGTCGGGGAGATCCTGGACTCGCTCCTCGGCCGGGGCACCCGGTCCTCCGGCGCGGACACCGCCCGGACGGTCGCCGACGGGACCGGCAGCGCGGCGCGTTAGTGTACGTCGCCATGACCACGACTGCGGCCCGGAGCGCGGCGCCCCCGGGCACAACACAGGCCCACCGCAAGCGTGTTGTGGGTCTGGGTGTGCTCGCGACCGTCCTGGTGGCCGCGTCGGCCGCGTCCCTGGCGGTCGGCGCGCGCGCCCTGAGCCCCGTCGACGTGTGGCACGGGCTGCTCGCGGAGCCCGGCTCCGACCAGCGGCTCACCGAGATCAGGCTCATCGTGCAGACCGTGCGGGTCCCCCGCACGGTGCTCGCGGTCGTCGCGGGCCTGGCCCTCGGGGTCGGGGGTGCGCTGATCCAGGGATACACGCGCAACCCGATCGCCGACACCGGGCTGCTGGGCGTGAACTCCGGCGCCTCGTTCGCCGTGGTGACGGGGATCGCGCTGTTCGGGTTCACCAGCCCCTTCCAGTACGTCTGGTTCGGCTTCCTGGGAGCCGCCCTCGCCGGCGTCGTCGTCTTCGGGCTGGCCAGCATCGGCCGGGGCGCCGGCAACCCGCTGACGCTCGCCCTGGCCGGCCAGGGGGTCACCGTGTTCCTCGCGGCGATGACCACCGCCGTCGCCCTGTCGGACAAGGAGTCGCTGAACGCGCTGCGGTTCTGGAACGCGGGCTCGGTGGCCGGAGTCCGGTTCGACGTGATCTGGCCGGTCGCCGGGTTCGTCGCGGTCGGCCTGCTGCTGGCCCTGTCCACGCTGCCCGCGATCAACCTGCTCAACCTGGGCGACGACGTGGCCAGGGGGCTCGGCCTGAACATCGCCCGGAGCCGGACCGTCGGCATCGTCGCCGTGACCCTGCTGGCCGGTGCGGCGACGGCCGCCTGCGGCCCGATCGCGTTCCTCGGGCTGATGGTGGCCCATGTGGCCCGCCGTCTGACCGGTCCGGACTACCGGTGGCTGGTGCCGTACGCGGGACTGCTCGGGGCCGTCGTGCTGCTGGTCTGCGACATCGTGGGGCGCCTGGTGGTACGGCCGGGCGAGCTGGACGCCGGCATCGTCGTCTCCCTCCTCGGCGCCCCCTTCTTCGCGGTCCTGGTGTGGCGTGGAAAGTTCAAGAGCGCGTGAACGGGGCGGACGTGAGAACGGATCAGACGGCCACGAGGCCGTCCCTGACGCCGGGTGTGCGGCTCGGCGGCGTGTCGTTCGTCTGGCGGCCGTGGCTGGCCGGCGTGACGCTGCTGCTGGCGGCGGGGGCCTTCCTGCTGTTCTGCCTGTCCATCGGCGTCGGGGACTACCCCATCGCCCTGCCCCGGGTGGTCGCCACCGTCTTCGGCCGGGGAGAGCAGGTCGACGAGTTCGTCATCATGGACCTGCGGATGCCGCGGGCGCTGGCCGGTCTCGTGGTCGGCGTCGCGCTCGGGGTGTCCGGGGCGATCACCCAGTCCGTCGCGCGCAATCCGCTGGCCAGCCCCGACGTACTGGGCATCACCAGCGGTGCGAGCGCGGTCGCGGTCTTCCTGGTGACCGTCTCGGGCGGCACCGCCGCGGCGATCACCGACTCCGTGGGCCTGTCGGCGGCGGCGCTCGCGGGCGGGCTCGGCACCGGCCTGCTGGTGTACTTCCTGGCCTGGCGGCGGGGCATCGACGGCTTCCGGCTCGTCCTCATCGGCATCTCGGTGACCGCCATGATGCAGGCCATCACGACCTGGCTGCTGGTCACCGCCGACATCAGGGACGTGGCCAGGGCCCAGGCGTGGCTGGTCGGCTCGCTGGACGACCGGTCCTGGGACGAGGTGTCGCTCGCCCTGTGGTGCACGCTCGCCCTGCTGGCCGTCGTGTCGTGCGTCGCCTTCCAGTTCAAGCCCCTGCACTTCGGCGACGAGATCGCCGCGGGCCTCGGTGTCCGGTACGCGGCGGTGCGGGCCGTGCTGCTGCTGTGCGCGGTGCTGCTGGCCGGCGCGGCGGTGAGCGCGGCGGGACCGGTCCCCTTCGTGGCGCTGGTCGCGCCGCAGGTGGCGATGCGTCTGGGCCGGCATCCCACGCCGCCCATGGCGGCCTCCGCTCTGGTGGGGGCCCTGCTGCTGATCGGTTCGGACCTGATCGCCCGGGCGGTGCTGCCGGTCTCCCTCCCGGTCGGTGTCGTCACCGCCGCGATCGGCGGCCCCTTCCTGGTCTATCTGCTGGTGCGGGCGAACCGCGCATAGCTGGTACAAAGTAAGGCGAGCCTAAACAAGGGGGCCCTGTGGTCGTTCAGTCCATCACCGGAGTGAAGCCCGGCACCGACGGTGCCTCGCGGCTGGCGGCCAGGGGGGTCACGGTCGGGTACGGCACCCGGACCGTCATCGACGGCCTCGACGTGGCCGTCCCGCCCGGCGTGGTCACCACGATCATCGGCCCCAACGGCTGCGGGAAGTCGACCCTGCTGCGCACGCTGGCGCGGCTGCTGAAGCCGACCGGCGGAAAGGTCGTGCTGGACGGAGACGACATCGCCAGGCTCCGGACCAGGGACGTGGCGAAGAAGCTCGGCCTGCTGCCGCAGGCGCCGGTGGCGCCGGAGGGGCTGACGGTCTCCGACCTGGTCGCCAGGGGCCGCCATCCGCACCAGAGCTGGCTGCGGCAGTGGTCGTCGGACGACGCGGACGTGGTGGCGCGGGCGCTGGCCATGACCGGCGTGTCCGACCTCGCCGACCGCCCGGTCGACTCGCTGTCGGGCGGTCAGCGCCAGCGCGTCTGGATCTCCATGACCCTGGCGCAGGGCACCGACCTGCTCCTGCTGGACGAGCCGACCACCTATCTGGACCTCGCGCACGCGATCGACGTCCTGGACCTGGTCGACGACCTGCACGAGTCGGGGTGCACGGTCGTCATGGTGCTGCACGACCTCAACCTGGCCACGCGCTACAGCGACAACCTCGTCGTGATGCGCGAGGGGTCGATCCTCGCCCAGGGGCATCCACGGGACGTCATCACCGCCGAACTGCTGCACGAGGCCTTCGGGTTGCGGGCCAAGGTGATCGAGGACCCGGTGGGCGACCGGCCGTTGATCGTGCCGATAGGTCGAACGCACGTCGAACTCGACCGGCTCGCACCGGAGTTGTAGTGGTGAGGGTAGGCTAACCTCACTTAGGCGCGGTAAGGTTTGCTGCCCTCAGACGGGGCGCAGTGGACAGCGCGACAGCAAGGGATCCCCGGATGCTCTTCCAGAGAACGACGCGTATCAGGCCCTGGCGACGACTGGCGGCGGCCCTGTCCGCCGCCGCCCTCGGGGTCGGCCTCCTCGCAGGATGCGGTTCCGAGTCCGACGACTCCGCCGACCGGGCGGGCGGCGACTCCCCGGCCGCCGGCGGCGCCTTCCCGGTCACCGTGGAGCACGCGTTCGGCACCACGAAGGTCACCGAGGCTCCCGAGCGGGTCGTCACCGTCGGCTACACGGACGACCAGACCGTCCTGGCGTTCGGCATCAAGCCGGTCGGCATGGTGGACCAGTACCCGAACCCGGCCGGCCAGAGCCCCGACATCAACACCCAGTGGCCCTGGGTGAAGGACGAGTGGGGCCACACCCGGCCCGAGGTCGTCATGAAGAACGGCGACGACGGCCCCAACTACGAGAAGATCGCCGCCCTGCGTCCCGACCTGATCGTCGCGGTGTACTCCGAGATCGACCAGGCCGGTTACGACAAGCTGTCCAGGATCGCCCCGACGGTCGCGCGCACCAAGGCCGAGAAGGAGCCCTTCAGCGCGCCCTGGCAGGACAACGCGCTGCACATCGCCAAGGCGCTCGGCAAGGCCGAGGAGGGCGAGAAGAAGGTCGCCGACATCCAGGCCAAGCTCGACACCGCCAGGAAGGAGCACCCCGAGTTCGCGAACCAGACCGCGGTGGTGCTGTCCTGGTACGAGAAGTCAGTGGCCCCCTTCACCTCCACCGACGTGCGCGGACGCCTCGTGACGGGCCTCGGCTTCAAGTACCAGACGGAGATCGACAAGGTCGCGGGCGGTGACTTCTACACGACGCTCTCCCCGGAGCGGGTCGACCTGGTCGACGTGGACCGCGTCTTCGTCATCAACGACCAGGCGGACCAGGACGCGCTGAAGAAGTTCGAGCTGTTCACCAACCTGAACGCGGTGAAGAACGGCAAGGTGTCGTACCTGCTCGACAGCGAGGGACCGGCGGTCGGCGCGGCCATCTCCCAGGGCACACTGCTGTCCATGCCGTACGCCATCGACGAACTGGTCGAGGCGGCCGGTCAGGGGTGAGCCGCACCGAGACACGCGTCGCCCCGGCGATCCTGCGCACGGCGACCGGCCGCGAGGCCGCCCGGTGGGTCGGATCCCACTGCCGACGGGCGCCCTGGCTGACGACCGCCACCGTGCTCACCACGGTGGCGGGGGCGGCCCTCCAGGTGCTCCCGGTGCTGCTCCTCGGCCGGGTGGTCGACGCCGTGGTGGCGGGCGAGTCGCAGTCGGTCCTGGTCACGATCGGGACCCTCATGGGGGCCGCCGCGCTGCTCGGCGCGGCGGCCACCGCGGCGTCGACCTACCTGATCGGCAGGCTCGGCGCCGACCTGCTCGCCAGGCTGCGGGAAGGAGCCGTACGAGCCGTCCTCTCCATGCCCAGCACCCGAGTCGAGCAGGTCGGCCGCGGGGACGTGCTCTCCCGGGTGGGTGACGACGTGGCCGTCATCTCCAAGGGCATCCGCACCGCCGTCCCCACGGTGTTCTCGGCGGGCGTCCTCGTGGTCATCGCCACGGCCGGCATGTTCGGACTGGACTGGCGGCTCGGTCTCGCGGGAGCCGGCGCGCTGCCCGCCTACGCGCTCGCCCTGCGCTGGTACCTGCCCCGGTCCGCGCCGCTCTACCAGAGACAGCGCCGCGCGCAGGCCGACCGGGCGCAGGCCCTGATCAGCGGTCTCGACGGCATCGACACGGTCCGCGCGTACCGGCTCGAGGACGCCTTCCGCGAGCAGGTCACCCGCGAGTCCTGGCGGGTGCGCGACCTGGGCATCGAGGTGTTCCGCTTCTTCGGACGGTTCGTCGGGAGGGAGAACCGCGCCGAGTTCATCGGCCTGACCCTGATCATCGTGGTGGGGTACGCCCTGCTGGAGGCCGATGCCGCGACCCTGGGCGAGGTGTCGGCGGCGCCGCTGCTCTTCCACCGGCTGTTCACCCCGCTCGGCGCCATCATGTTCACCTTCGACGAGGCGCAGAAGTCGGGCGCCAGCCTCACCCGGCTGGTCGGGGTGCTGGGGGAGGGGGCGGCGGACCGCCTGGTCGGCGACGCGTCCGTCACGGCGGCGCAGGACGGGCCGCACCCGGTGACGGTGAAGGGGCTGACATACCGCTACCCCGGCGCGCAGGAGCCGGTGCTGCGGGACGTGTCCCTGACCATCCCGTCCGGCGGCTCGCTCGCCCTGGTCGGGGCGACGGGCGCGGGGAAGTCCACCCTGGCCGCGCTGATCGCGGGCATCGGCACCCCCGAGGCCGGATCGGTGCGGGTCGGGGCGACCGACCTCGCCCGTCTCGACGAGGCCGGGGCACGCGCCCTGGTCAGCATCCTGACCCAGGAGACACACGTCTTCTCCGGTCCCCTCGCCGACGACCTGCGGCTCGCCGCGCCGGAGGCGACCGACGCAGAACTCATGGACGCCCTGCGCACGGTGGGGGCCGACGCGTGGGTCGACGCGCTGCCCGAGGGGCTGCGCACGATGGTGGGCGAGGGCGGAGAGCGCCTCGACGTCACCAAGGTCGCTCAGATCGCCCTGGCCCGGCTGGTGCTGAGCCGGTCGCCGGTGGTGGTGCTGGACGAATCGACGGCGGAGGCGGGCAGCGAGGGCGCCGCCGAACTGGAGCGGGCCGTGCTGGCCGCCTGCGCCGGGCGCACCACCCTCTTCGTGGCACACCGGCTGACCCAGGCGATGGCGGCCGACCGGATCGCGGTGCTGGACGCGGGACGGGTCGTGGAGGAGGGCACCCATGAGGAGCTGGTGGCCCTCGGCGGCCGGTACGCACGGCTGTGGCGAGCCTGGCGGGAGGGCAGCCAGGCGGCCTAGTTAGGCGACCCTAAGTCAGGCTAGCCTGCCTTCATTCCTTGGAAGGGGCGTTGAGTCTTCGATGATGGAACCGAGCGCTCGTCACATACGGCTTACTCCCGAGCAACTGGCCGGCATCCGCCGCCGCACCGGTGACTTCTCCGACCGCACCATCGCCGAGGCGTGCGCCGTCGGTCTGTCCTACTGGGCGACGGGCCGCAGCCCCGACGGCATCGACCTCTCGCCGGGCACCCTGTTCCCGGACGTACTGGGCTGGGTCGACAACGGCAGCCGCGGCGACGCGGCTTCACACGCCGGCACCGACGACACGGCCGTCGCCCTGCCGGAGGGCGCCGCACCGGAAGAGGCGCGGCTCGCCCTGGACGACCTCGCCGACTTCCCCGACCGGCCCCTCGGCACCATCGCACCGGTCGGTGCCGCGGCACGGCGCGAGGAACTGGCCCGGTGGAACGACACCGGCGCCGACCGCGCACGCCCGACCCTGATGGAGCTGTTCCGCGAGCAGGCACGGACCAGGCCGGACGCCCTCGCCGTCGTCGACGAACACCGCGCTCTGACCTACCGTGAGGTCGCCGCGCTCTCCGCCCAGCTGGCGCACCGCCTGCGCCGGCTCGGACTCACCGCCGAGCAGGTGGTCGGCATCTCCCTGGAACGCTCCGCCGACATGGTCGTCGGGCTGCTCGGCGTGCTCCAGGCCGGCTGCGCGTTCGTACCGCTGGACCCGCACTGGCCGGCCGCGCGCCGGGCCGTCGTCGTCGAGGACGCCCGCGTCGCCGTACAGCTCAACGCGCTAGGGGAGCGGCCCGACGGCGAGCCGGCCGCGGTGGCCGTGGACCTCGCCGACTGGGGACACGGCACACTGCCCGCCGAGGCACCGGACATCACCGTCCCCGGCGACGCACTGGCCTACGTCATCTTCACCTCGGGCTCGACCGGACGCCCCAAGGGCGCCATGATCCGGCACGAGGCGATCAGCGAGCGCCTGCTGTGGCAGGTCCACGAGATCCTGGGCTTCGGTCCCGACGACGCGTCACTGTTCAAGGCGCCGCTGTCCTTCGACATCTCCGTCAACGAGATCTTCCTGCCGCTGGTGTGCGGCGGCAGGCTCGTCGTGCTGCGGCCCGGCGGCGAGCGCGATCCGCACCACCTGCTGGGCGTCATCGCCGAACAGCGCGTCACCTTCACCTACCTCGTGTCGTCCATGCTCGACGTGCTGCTGGAGATCGCGGGCGACTCCGGACGCCTGGACAGCCTCCGGCACGTCTGGTGCGGCGGCGAGGTGCTGACCCCGGAACTCTACGAACGGTTCCGCACCCGGCTCGACATCCCCATGTACCACGGCTACGGGCCCGCCGAGACGACGATCGGCGTCTCCCACGTCATCTACCGGGGCGCCGCCGAACGCCTGTCGACGTCGATCGGCCGGGCCAACCCGAACACCCAGCTGTACGTGCTCGACGACGAACTGCGCCCGGTCCCGGTCGGGGTCGGCGGCGAACTGTACGTCGGCGGCTTCCTCCTGGGCCGGGGATATGTGAACGCGCCCGGCCTGACGGCGTCCCGGTTCGTGGCCAACCCCTTCGCCGACGACGGGTCCCGGCTCTACCGCACCGGCGACCTCGCCCGCTTCACCCCCGACGGTTCACTGGACTTCCTCGGCCGGGCCGACAACCAGATCAAGATCCGCGGGATGCGGCTGGAGATCGAGGACGTCGAGGTCGGCCTCGCCGAGCACCCCGGTGTCCGGCACACCTGCGTCGTCGCCAAGAAGAACGCGGCGGGCGGCACCTACCTCGTGGGCTACGTGATCCCGGCCGCCGGGCACGACGCGCTGCGGGCCGCCGACGTCAAGGCGTGGGCCGGCGAGCACATGGTGGAGTACATGGTGCCCGCCCACATCGTGGTGCTGGACGCCTTCCCGCTCACCGCCAACGGCAAGCTCGACCGCAACGCGCTGCCCGAACCCGAGATCGCCACGGCCTCGGCCGTGCCGCCCGCCACCGAGCAGGAACGCGCGGTGTGCGACGCCGTCGCGGCACTGCTGCGCCTGGACCGCGTCGGCGTCGACCAGGACTTCTTCCAGCTCGGCGGCGACAGCATCCTCGCGATCTCGCTCCTCGGCGCGCTCCGCGAGGCGGGCCTGCACGTCACGCCGCGGCAGATCCTCACGCACAGCACCCTGGGGGCACTCGCCGCGGTGGCCGGCCGCGAGGACACGGCGTTCGTCGACCACCGCGACGTGGCGACCGGCCCCGTGGTCGGCTCGCCCGCCGTGCAGTGGCTCGGCGAGACCACCGACGCCATCGACGGCTTCGTGCAGTCCGTGGTCCTCAACACCCCGCCGGAGCTGACCGCGGCCGGCCTGGACCGGATCCTGGCCGCCCTCGTCGCCCGGCACGACATGCTGCGCGCCCGACTGGTGCGCGGAGAGCGCTGGAGCTTCGACATCCCGGAGGCGGACGGCACCGCGCCCCGGTGGCAGGAGAGCGACCGGCCGCTCGACGCGTGCGTGGCCCTCGCCACCGACGCGCTGGACCCGGACGGCGGCGCCATGCTGAGCGCCGTCTGGCGGCGCGCGGCCGGGCAACTCGTCCTCGCCGCCCACCACGTGGTGATCGACGGCGTGTCCTGGCGGATCGTCATGGACGACCTCGCCACCGCCTGGCGCCGGCACACCCGCGGCGAAGCGGTCGAACTACCCGCGGTCGGCACGTCGTTCCGGCGCTGGACCCAACTGATGGAACGTGCCGCCTTCGACGCCGACAGCGCGTACTACCGCCGACCCCTGCCCGGCCCCGACCTGCCGCTCGGCAGACGGGCACCGGACGAGAAGGACACCGTCGCCCGCGAACGCCTGCGGACCGTGTCGGTGGGGCCCGAGGTCACGGCCGCGCTGCTGGGCGAGACACCCGCGAAGTTCCACGCGGGCGTCAACGACGTCCTGCTGACCGCGCTCGCCGTCGCCCTCGCCCGCCGGCGACGCGACCTCGGACAGGACCAGACCTTCGCGCACATCGAACTCGAGGGCCACGGCCGCGAGCCGCAGTTCGTGGCGCCGACCGCCGGCTTCGAACCGGAACTCTCGCGGACCGTCGGCTGGTTCACCACGCTCTTCCCGGTGACCGTGGACCCGGGAGCAGCCGCCGACCCCACGGACCCCCGGTACCTGACCGCCGCGCTCCAGGCGGTCAAGGAGGACCTGGCCCGGGTGCCCGACCGCGGCGTCTCCTACGGCGCCCTGCGCCACCTGGCTGGCAGTGAGTTCGACGCCCCCGCACCCCAGGTGCTCTTCAACTACCTCGGCCGCTTCGAGGCCGGCGCGCACGGCCCCTGGCAACTCACCGACACCACCGGGCAACTGGGCGAGCGGCGCGACCCCCGGATGCGCCTGCCGCGCGCCCTGGAGTTCAACGCGATCGCCGAACCCGCACCGGCCGGAGGCTACGCACTGGAGACCACCCTCTCCTGGCCCGAGGGGGTGTTCACCGAGGAGGACATCGACACCCTCGGCGCCTACTACGTCCAGGCGCTCACCGGGCTGGCCGCACTCGAACACGGGGGCCACTCGCCCAGCGACTTCGCCCCGCTGCCGCTCACCCAGGCCGACGTGGACGCCCTCGACGGCCCGGCGCTGCGGGACATCCTCCCCCTGACCCCGCTCCAGGAGGGCCTGTACTTCCACTCCGTCTACGACGACGCCTCGACGGGCAGCTACGTCGAGCAACAACTGCTCACCCTGGAGGGAGAGGTGGACGCCGACCGGCTCGCGGCCGCCGCCACCCGCCTGCTCACCCTCTTCCCGAACCTGGCCGCCCGCTTCGTACCCCTCGCCGACGGCCGGGTGGTCTCCGTACTGGAGGACGGCGCGCAGGCGCCCTTCACCGTCCTGGACCGTCCCGGCGTCACCGCCGACGAGATCCGCGAACTCGCCGAGCGGGACCGCCTCGCCGGATTCGACCTGGCCACCGGACCGCTGATGCGGTACACGCTCGTCCGCGGCGGCACCGACGGGGACGTCCTGGTGCAGACCGTCCACCACATCGTCGCCGACGGCTGGTCGGTGATGCCCATGCTCCGCGCGCTGCTGGCCGAGTACCACGCGCCGGGATCGGCGCACCCGCTCGGCGGCTTCGCCGACCACGTCCGCCGGCTCGCCCGCCGCGACGCCGCCGCCGACGAACGGGTCTGGCGCGAGCAACTGGCCGGACTCGCCGGTCCGTCGCTGGTCGCCGAGGGCCACACCCCCTCCGACCGGTTCGCCGACACCGCGCTGGAACCGGCGGACGACCTCGACGCGGCCGTCCGCGCGGCCGGCGTACCGCTGAGCGTGGCCGTGCACAGCGCCTGGGCCGTCACCCTCGGCGGCATCCTGCGCCGCACGGACGTGGTGTTCGGGTCCACGGTGTCCGGACGGGACGCCGACCTGCCCGGCGTCGAGGACATGGTGGGCCTGTTCATCAACACCGTCCCGTTGCGCGCCCGCTGGTCTACCACCACCACGGCACGGGACCTGCTCGCCTCGGTCAGGGAACACCAGAGCGCGGTCCTCGCGCACCAGCACGTCTCCCTGTCCGCACTCGCCCGCGCGGCCGGCACCGGCACCCTCTTCGACACCCTGGTGGTCTTCGACGTGGCCGCCGACATCGAGGGCCTGCGCGGGGCCGACGACACCCTGGTGATCACCCGTGTCGAGAACGAGGGAGCGCCCCACTACCCGTTGACGCTGGTGGCGGAGCGCACGGCCGACGGCCGCCCGCGCTTCAACCTGATTTACGACGGCCGCCTCCTGCGGGAGACGAGCGCCCGGGACATCCTGAGCAGGTTCCTGCGGACCCTCACCGGCCTCCTCACCCGGCCGGACGCCCCGGTCGGCGACCTGGCCTCCGACGACTCGCGACGCCCCGAACCGGTCAGCCGGACCACCCTGCCCGAGTTGTTCGACGCCGCAGCGCGCCGAGACCCCGCCGCCGTCGCCGTCACCCAGTGCCGCCTCGACGGCACCACCCGTTCCCTGACCTACGGCGAACTCGCCGACAGCAAGGAGGATCTGGCCCGGGTCCTGCGCGCCGCCGGCGCCGGGCCCGGCGCGCTGGTCGCCGTCGTCGTCCCGCCCTCCCTCGAACAGGTCGTCGCACTGGTCGCGACCGTCAGCGCCTGCGCCGCGTACCTGCCCCTCGATCCGGCCTACCCCGACGACCGACTGGAGTACGTCCTCGCCGACGCGGCCCCTCGCGTCGTCCTGGTCGAGGCGGAGCAGCACGACCGGCTCACCCGGCTGCTGTCCCGGGCGGGCGTGCGGGCGCGGGTACTGGTCCAGGGGGACGCGCCGCGGGCGGCCGCCGACGGACCGGGCGATGGACCGGGCGTCGGACCGGAGTGGCACGACCCCGCCTACGTGATCTACACCTCCGGGTCGACCGGCAGGCCCAAGGGCGTCGTCGTCCCGCACTCCAGCGTCGTGACGCTGCTCGCCGACACCCAGCCCGACATGGCCTTCGGACCCGACGACGTCTGGGTCCAGTTCCACTCGTTCTCCTTCGACTTCGCCGTCTGGGAGCTGTGGGGCGCGCTGGCGCACGGCGGTGAACTGCTGGTGCCGGAGTACGGGCTGACGCGTTCCCCGGTCGACTTCCACCGGCTGGTGGCCGACCGCGGCGTCACCGTGCTCAACCAGACGCCCTCGGCGTTCCACCGATTCATGGAGGCCGACCGGCGGTCCGGGCGACCGCTGCCCGCACTGCGCCGCGTCATCTTCGGCGGCGAGGCGCTGGACCCGGGACGACTGCGGGACTGGGTCGCCCGGCACGGCACCGACCGCCCCGAACTGGTCAACATGTACGGCATCACCGAGACCACGGTGCACGTCACCCGGCGGGTGCTGACCGACGCGGACTTCGCCACCGGTGACGAGGTCAGCCCGATCGGCGAGCCGCTGCCCGGCCTGGTCACCCACCTGCTCGACGACCGGCTCCGCCCGGTCCCGCCGGGGGAGGAGGGCGCCGTCTACGTCGCGGGCGACCAGGTGTCGCTCGGCTACCTCGGGCGCCCCGCACTCACCGCCGCGCGGTTCGTGGCGAACCCGTTCACGGGAGACGGGTCGCGGATGTACCACACCGGCGACCTGGCCCGCCGGACGCTCGACGGCGAGCTGGAGTTCATCGGCCGCGTCGACGACCAGGTCCAGCTCAAGGGGTTCCGCATCGAACTCGGCGAGGTGGAGTCCGCGATCCGGGAGCTCGACGGCGTGCGCGACGCGGCCGTCACCGTGGCGGACGGCGGTGACCACCTCGTCGCCCACGTCGTGGGCCGCGCACCCGGCGATCTCACCGAGGCCCTGTCGGCCAGACTGCCCGCCTACATGGTGCCGGGCCGGGTGCTGCCCCTGGACGCCCTGCCGCTGACGGTCAACGGCAAACTGGACCGCGAGGCCCTGCGCGCACGCGCGGCACGCGACGACCACGGCGGCCCACCGCCGGCCACGGACGGCGACCCCGGCGCGAGCGCGCTGGCCGGCTTGGTGGAGGTCTTCACCGAGGCGCTGCCCGGCGCCGCCGTCGACGCCGACACCGACTTCTTCCGCGCCGGAGGCGACAGCATCGTCGCCATCACCGTGGTCAACCGGTCCCGGGCTCTGGGCGTACCGGTCACCCCGAAGGACGTGTTCCTCCACCGGACCCCGCGCGCGCTCGCCGCGGAACTGGCGACGCGGACGGCCGCGGGCCGGCCCGCCGCGGCGAGCGTGTCCGTCCGCCGGGCGGACGGCCCGCTGCCGCCGACGCCCATCATCCTGCGCCAGCGGGAACTGGGCGGCTCGCTCGCCCGGTTCGCCCAGGCCAGGGCGGTGCCGGCACCCGAGGGAGCCGGGTTCGCCGACGCCGAACGCGCGGCGCGCGCCGTCGTCGCGGCGCACCCGGCGCTGCGGCTGCGGCTGCGCGTCGACCACGGGGTGTGGTCCCTGGCCACCGAACCCGCCCGCACGGTCACCGTCGAGCGGGTGGACTCCGCCGCGACGACCGCGACGGCCCCCACGGCTGCGACGACCGCGGCGACCGTGGCGGACGAGGCGGCCGGCCGGCTCGATCCGGAGGCCGGGCGGGTCGTCGCGTTCTCCTGGCTGGAGGCGAGCCGGACCCTGGTCGTCACCGCCCACCACCTGGCCGTCGACTCGGTGTCCTGGCTGATCCTCATCGACGACCTGACCGCCGCCATGCGCGGGGAATCCCCGGCCGCGCCGACCACCTCCTACGCCGAGTACGCGGAGGCACTCGCCTCCGGCGCCGGCCGTCCCGCCGAGGACCTCGGCCACTGGATCACCACCCTCCAGGCACCCGCGCCGCTCCCCACCCACGGCGCACGGCGCACGGTCACGGCCGTGCTCGCCCCCGCCCCGAGCGACCGCCTGACCCGCACGGCACCCGCCGCACTCGGCGTCGGCATCACCGAACTGCTCTGCGGCGCGCTGCGCGTCGCGCTCACCCGCGTCCAGTCCGTGCCCACCGATCTCGCGATCGACCTGGAGCGGCACGGCCGCGTCCCGGCACGGGAGCACCACGACTACACCCGCACCGTCGGCTGGTTCACCGCCGTGGCCCCCGTGCGGCTCACCGCGCACACCGATCCGGTGGCGGCCGCCCGCGAAGCCGGGGCCCGCACGCCCGACGAGGCCGCCCACACCGCCTACGGCCGGCTCAGGTACCTCGACCCGCAGACGGCGCCGCTGCTGACCGCCCGCCCCCAGGTGCTGTTCAACTACCTCGGCCGGGGCGGCGAGTCACGCGCCCTGCGCCTCACCCCGGGCGACCAGGGCAGCCCGTACGCCGTCGAGGTGAACGCCTGGACCGACGACGCCACCGGCGCCCTGCACGCGGCCTTCACCCTCGCCGAGGGCGTCCCCGACGCGATCACCGCACACTGGTGCGACGCGCTCACCCGGCTCGCGGACGCCGCCACGACGACCGCACGCACGGCGCCCGTCACGCCGCTCCAGCGCGGTCTGTACTTCCAGGCCCAACTGGCGGGGCCGGCCGGGCACTACGTCGCGCAGAGCTGGTTCACCTTCGACCGGCGTCTCGACCCGGGCGCACTGTCCGAGGCGATGGCGCACGTGATCGCGCGGCACCCCGCCGTCGGCGCCGGCTTCGCCACCGACGAGGACGGCCGTCCGGTGCAGGTCCTCACGGCCGGCCGGCGGGTGGCCGTCCGCACGGTCGAGGCGGCGACGGAAGCGGAGGTCGAGGCCCTGCGGACGCGAGACCGGAACACCGGATTCGACCCGGCGGAGCCACCCCTGGTCCGGCTCACCGTGGTGCGCCTGTCCGACGACCGCGACGGTCTGCTGCTCAGCTACCACCTGCTGCTGTGGGACGGCTGGTCGCGGGAGATCGTGCTGCGGGACCTGTTCGACGCCTACCGGGCCGTCCGCGCGGGCGAGTCACCGACCCCCGTCCCGGCCACCCCTAGCTTCGAGGACCACGCCCGGGCACTCGCCGCCGAGGACCCCGCCGTCGCCGAGGCGTTCTGGGCGCGGCACCTGTCCGGCCTGTCCGGGCCCACGCTGCTCGCCGGACCGGCGCCCGCCCTGAGCGACGACCTGCCGCGGGCCCTGACGCACACCCTGTCCACCGAGCGTTCCGACCGGCTGCGGGCCGCCGCCAGGACACACGGCGTCACCCTGAACTCCGTGCTGACCGGCGCCTTCGGGCTGCTGCTCGGCGCGCACACCGGCCGCGAGGACGCCGTGTTCGGCGTCACCGTCTCCGGCCGGGAGGGCGAGGGCCTCTCCGACATCGTCGGCGTCCTGCTGAACACCGTGCCGATGTGGACGAGGCCGCGGCCGGGCGACACCGTCCGTGCGTACCTGACGGGCGTGCAGAAGTCCCGGGTCGAGGCCATGGAGCACGAACACCTGGGGCTCGGCGAGATCCAGCGCGCCGCCGGCCACGACACCCTCTTCGACAACCTGTTCGTGCTCCAGAACTTCCTGGACCTCGATGC
The DNA here is from genome assembly GCA_002155895.1 of Streptomyces rochei. Lineage (GTDB taxonomy): Bacteria > Actinomycetota > Actinomycetes > Streptomycetales > Streptomycetaceae > Streptomyces > Streptomyces rochei. The sequence goes on along the minus strand of MUMD01000049.1, from coordinate 2,822 downwards.
CCTCGCCGAGCTGAACGCCGAGCACGGCATCACCTCGGTACGGGCCGACGACTCCACGCACTACCCGTTCACCTGGGTCGTCACCCCCGGCGAACGGCTCACCGTCAAGCTGGAGTACCGCGACCACGACACCGCGCGCGCCCGCCGCCTCCTCGACGACTACCTCCGCGTGCTCGACGACCTGGCCCGCTCGACGGGACCGATCGGCGCACTGCCGGGTGCGGGAGCCGCGCCGGCGCCCACCGACCGCGCGGACGTCGGGACGGACACCGTCGTCGACCGGTTCGACCTGGCCGCGGACCGCGCCCCGCAACGGGTGGCGCTCGTCGCCCACGGATCGGCCCTGACCTTCGCCGAGCTGAGGGACCGCAGCCGCGAAGTGGCCGGTGTGCTCGCCCGACGCGGCATCGGACCCGAGACGACCGTGGGGATCGCCGTCCCGCGCTCCCTGGACTCGATCGTCGCGCTCTTCGCCGTACTGCGCGTCGGCGCCGCGTACGTCCCCCTGGAACTGGACCACCCCGACGAGCGGATCGCCGCGATCGTCGCGGACGCCCGCCCGGAGGTCGTCCTCACCGTGAGCGCCGTCTCGCCCCGCCTCACCGGGGAGCTGATCGAGCTGGACCGCCCCCTGCCCGAGGCCGAACCGTTCACGACGTTCGACCCCGACGACCCCCACCGGCTGCGGCACCCCGCGTACACGATCTACACCTCCGGTTCGACCGGGAAGCCCAAGGGCGTGGTGACCGAGTACGCCGGACTCACCAACATGCTCGTCAACCACCAGCGGCGGATCTTCGAACCGGTGCTGGCCGAGCACGGCCACCGGGTGTTCCGGATCGCCCACACGGTGTCCTTCGCGTTCGACATGTCGTGGGAGGAGCTGCTGTGGCTCGCCGACGGCCACGAGGTGCACATCTGCGACGAGGAACTGCGCCGCGACGCCCCCCGGCTGGCCGCCTACTGCCGGGAGCACGGGATCGACGTCGTCAACGTCACCCCGACCTACGCGCAGCAACTGGTCGCCGAGGGCCTGCTCGACGACCCGGCGCGCAGGCCCGCGCTGGTGCTGCTCGGCGGCGAGGCCGTCACCCCGGCCCTGTGGCAGCGGCTCGCGCGGACCGAGGGGACGGTCGGCTACAACCTGTACGGGCCCACCGAGTACACCATCAACACCCTCGGCGTCGGCACCTTCGAGTGCCAGGACCCGGTGGTGGGAGTGCCGATCGACAACACGGACGTGTACGTCCTGGACCCGTGGCTGCGGCCGCTGCCCGACGGGGTGCCCGGCGAACTGTACGTCTCCGGCATCGGTATCGCGCGCGGCTACCTCGGGCAGCCCGCGCAGACCGCGCACCGTTTCGTCGCCTGCCCCTTCGGGGCGCCGGGCGAACGGATGTACCGCACCGGGGACCTGGTGGTCCGGCGGCCCGACGGCAACCTGACGTATCTGGGCCGCACCGACCAGCAGGTCAAGATCCGGGGGCACCGGGTCGAACTCGGCGAGGTCGAAGCGGTGTTCGCGGCGCATCCGGCGGTGTGGTTCGTCGCCGCGGTGGCCCAGCCCGATCCGCAGGTCGACGGCGCGTACCGGCTCGCCGCGTACCTGGTGCTGGACGGTGCCGACCTGGCGCGGGTCGCCGCCGAAGTCGGCGCCGGGCTGCCGGACTTCCTGCGTCCGACGCACTACGCGCGGGTCGACGCCATCCCGTTGACGGTGAACGGGAAGGCCGACACCAAGGCGCTGCCCGAGGCCAAGCCGCTGGGCGCGCTGACCACGGCGGGGGAGCGCGGGCCGGCGACGGAGACGGAGGCCACGGTCTGCGAGTTCTTCGCCGAGGCACTGGACCTGGACGACGACGAGGTGAGCGCGGTGAGCGACTTCGTGTCCCTCGGCGGACACTCCATGCTGGCGGTGCGGCTGACCGGGCTGCTCCGCCGGGAGTACGGTCCAGTGATCACGATCCGCGATCTGTTCACCCTGCGAACCCCGGAAGCGATTGCCCGCCACCTCGATGACAACTGCTGAGAAGAAGCGGCCCCGCCCGGGGTCCGACATCCTGCGGACGGCGCTGCGCCGCAACACGGGCGCCATGGCCGGGGGCACCGTCCTCATGGGCCTGTACCAGGCCGGTGAGACCGCCTTCCCGATCGCCCTCGGCCTGATCGTCGAACACACCATGCGGGACCGGAGCCTCGGCTCGCTCGGCGTGTCGATCGCCGCCCTCGCGGTGATCATCACGACGGTGTCGCTGTCGTGGCGGTTCGGGATGCGCGTGCTGCAGAAGGCCAACACGACCGAGGCGCACCGCTGGCGCGTCCGGGTGGCGGAGTGCGGACTCCAGCCCGTCGCCAGGGACGTCGATCTCAAGTCCGGCGAGGTGCTGACCATCGCCACCGAGGACGCCGACCAGACCGCCGACATCATCGAGGTGGTGCCGCTGCTGATCAGTTCGCTGGTCGCGGTGCTGGTCGCGTCCGTCGCGCTCGGCCTGGCCGACCCGCGGCTCGGCGTGCTGGTGATCGCCGGCACGGTCGCGATCCTGACAGTGCTGAGCGTGATGTCGAGGAGGATCGGCTCCGGCACCCGTGAACAGCAGGCCCGGGTGGCGAGGGCGGGCGCCAAGGTCGCCGACCTGATCATCGGCCTGCGCCCGTTGCACGGCTTCGGCGGCAACCACGCGGCGTTCCGGTCCTACCGGAAGGTCAGCGCGGAGGCGCGGCACCAGTCCGTCACCGTTGCCAGGGCGAACGGCGCGTACGCGGGCGCCGCGCTCGCCCTCAACGCGGTGCTCGCCGCCGCCGTGACCCTCACGGCCGGG
>MUMD01000489.1 GCA_002155895.1 Streptomyces rochei | reverse complement strand
GCCGCGCCGCCAGCACCTCCACGAGCCCTCGTTCCGCCGTGTGGCAGACCTCCGCCCACACCTTCCGCAACGCCGGGTTGGTCTCCGCCAGGCGGATGAGCGTGCGGGCCGACTCCCAGGAGGGCGCCGAGACGCCGCCGCCCGGCGTCAGCGTGTACCGCACGGCGTGTTCCAGGGCCTCGCACGGGGACAGCGCGGCCGGGGCGTCCCGTACCGCCTCCGCCCACCGCTCGGCGCCGACGGCGTAGAGCGGGGCGACGGCCTCCTCCTTGGTCGCGAAGTACCGGTAGAAGGTGCGTGGCGCGATCCCGGCGGCGCGGGCGATGTCCTCCGCCCGGGTGGCGCGCAGCCCCTGGCCGACGAAGAGGCGGGCCGCGGCGCGGGCGATCTCCATCCGGGTCTCGGCCTTGCGCCGCTCGGTGAGGGACGGCCCTCCGGGGCCGTGGGTGGGACGGGGGGCCGGAAATGACGGCTCGGTGGTGCTGCTCACTTCGGCAGGCTATGCCGCTGTGACAGAATCTGCCATTCGGCGGGTCACCCCGGGGTTCAGGTCCGGGGTGCCCCGTCCTTTCCGGTCGCCCTGGGCGGCCGGAGGAGCCCGGAAGACGGGAGGAGCCGGGCTGCGGCGCCCCGGGGGGAGAGGCGCCGAGCCCGGCTCGGGAGAGTCCCGGCGCCGGGGGGAGTGCGTCGGGACGTGGTCCTGAAGGGGCACGAGGCCCGGTCCGGAGCGGGTGCCCCGGGGCCGAACCACTGGGCCCGGAAGTCTTGTTCCCGGGCCCCCGCCCGTTGAAGCAGCGTTGTACAGCCATGTTTGCGCGGGGTTCGGCCACCGGCGTACGCCCCACGCGTCACGTTACGCCCCCTGATCACGGCGGGCCGGTGACCGGCCCGCCGCGCCGCCTACGCCGCCGCCTCGAAGCCGGTGTCGCGGGCCAGCTTCTTCAGCTCGAGCAGCGCGTGCTTCTCGATCTGCCGGATGCGCTCACGGGTCAGCCCGTGCTCCTTGCCGACCTCGGTCAGCGTACGCTCCCGGCCGTCCTCGATGCCGTACCGCATCTTGATGATGGAGGCCGTGCGCGGGTCGAGGCGGCCGATGAGGTCGTCCAGCTCCTCGCTGCGCAGCAGCGTCATCACGGACTGCTCGGGCGACACGGCGGAGGTGTCCTCCAGCAGGTCGCCGAACTGGGTCTCGCCCTCGTCGTCCACCGACATGTTCAGCGAGACGGGGTCGCGGGCCCAGTCGAGCACGTCGGTGACGCGCTCCGGCGTCGAGCCCAGCTCGGCGGCGATCTCCGCGGGCTCCGGCTCGCGCCCGTGCTCCCGGTTGAACTCGCGCTGCACGCGCCGGATGCGGCCCAGCTCCTCCACGAGGTGGACGGGGAGCCGGATGGTGCGCGACTGGTCCGCGATGGAGCGGGTGATGGCCTGACGGATCCACCAGGTGGCGTACGTCGAGAACTTGAAGCCCTTGCGGTAGTCGAACTTCTCGACCGCGCGGACCAGGCCGGCGTTGCCCTCCTGGATCAGGTCGAGGAGCGGCAGGCCGCTGCGGGGGTAGCGGCGGGCCACGGCGACGACCAGGCGGAGGTTCGAGCGGATGAAGACGTCCTTCGCGCGCTCGCCCTCGTCGATCAGCGCCTGGAGCTCCTCCCGGGTGGCGTCCGCCCCCGTCTCCTCGTAGCCTTCGAGGACCTGCCGCGCGAACACACCCGCCTCGATGGTCTGGGACAGCTCGACCTCCTTGGCGGCGTCGAGCAGCGGTGTCCGTGCGATCTCGTCGAGGTACATGCCGACCAGATCGCGGTCGGCGAGCTCGCCGCCGTTGGCGCGGACGCTGGTTGCCGCGTCGGCCGTCTCGCCGGTGGCGGACTTACGACGGGCGACGGCACGGGTTGCCATGCGTGCTCCCTTGCGATGGTGGTTCAGCGGGTGGTCCTTCGGACGTCGGACACCGTGTGGTTGTCATCTCCGGTCCCTTCCGGGACTCTCCTCGGGTGCCCTGCATCCGATGGAAACAACGACTGGAATCCGGACAGAATTCCCAACCCGCCCCCCGATTTTTCTGATCATGCAGTACCCTGTGCCGCCACACGAGGAGGCGTGATGCTGTCGGGGCGTACAGAGGTCCAGGTCAGGCCGGGGGTCGAGGGGGACCTCGAAGCCCTCACCGACCTCTACAACCACTACGTGCGTGAGACGCCCATCACGTTCGACACCGAGCCCTTCACCCCGGAAGAACGCCGCCCTTGGCTGCTCTCCCACCCTGAAGACGGCCCCCACCGGCTCAGGGTTGCCACGGACGCCGGGTCACGGGAAATCCTGGGGTACGCCACCTCCGGCCCCTATCGCGCGAAGCCCGCCTACGGCACCTCCGTGGAGACCACCGTCTACGTCGCCCCGG
>MUMD01000488.1 GCA_002155895.1 Streptomyces rochei | reverse complement strand
CCCAGGCCCCGGGCCCCCAGCGGGCGGCCCCGGCACCCGCGCCGGGCCCCGGGCACCCCCGGCAGGCCGCTCCCGTACCGCCCGCGCCGGACACCACCGGCCATGTGGCGCTGCCGCCCGGGGCGCCCGTGGCGATGCCCAGCGTGCCCCCCGCCGCGGCCACCGCGCCCGACCCCGCCACGACCACCCTCGCGGTGCTGCTCATCGGACCGGCGGGCGCGGGCAAGACCAGCGTCGCCAAGTACTGGGCGGACCACCGGCGGGTCCCCACCGCCCACATCAGCCTCGACGACGTCCGCGAATGGGTCCGCTCCGGCTTCGCCGACCCGCAGACCGGGTGGAACGAGAACAGCGAGGCCCAGTACCGCCTCGCCCGCCGCACCTGCGGCTTCTCCGCCCGCAACTTCCTCGCCAACGGCATCTCCTGCATCCTCGACGACGCGGTCTTCCCGGACCGCCCCGTCGTCGGCCTCGGCGGCTGGAAGCGGCACGTCGGCCCCGGCCTGCTCCCGGTCGTCCTCCTGCCCGGCCTGGACATCGTCCTGGAGCGCAACGCGCAACGGTCGGGCAACCGCCGCCTGACCGACGAGGAGGTCGCCCGCATCCACGGCCGCATGGCCGGCTGGTACGGCTCCGGGCTCCCGATCATCGACAACTCCCAGCTGGACGTACCGGAGACGGCGAGGGTCCTGGACGAGGTCCTGTCCCGCTCGATAGCGAGCCCGCCGGCCTGGTGAACGCGGGGGAGCGGGCCGGCCCCCGGGGCGCCGCGCGACCGGTCCCACCCGCCGGCGGACGCCGCGCGAGCAGCCGCCCGCACCCCGGTTGGCGCACCCGGCAGCTCACTCGGCCCTCTCGAGCGGCGCCCCCCGGGGGAAGCTCATACGCTCGGTTCATGTCACAGGTGTACGCGGCCCGCCGAACCCGCCTACGAGAACGCTGCAACGCGGGCGGCAGCGCGGCGGCGCTCGTCTCCCGCCCCGCCAACGTGCGCTATCTCGCCGGTGCCGCCCCGCGCGGCGCCGTGCTCCTCCTGGGCAAGACCGAGGATCTGCTGATCTGCTCCACCCCGCCCGACGACCGGCCGGCCGACGGGCGGCCCGACGACGCGCTGCCGGTGCGCGCGCTGCCCGGCCCCGGCGGCGACGCCGCCGTCGCGGCCGCCGGTCTCGCCGCGGCCCAGGGCGCCGAGTCCCTCGCCACCGAGGACCACCACCTCACCGTCGTCCGGCACCGCGCCATGCGCTCGGTCGCCCCGCGGCTGCGCCTGTCCGACCTCGGCCAGGCGGTCGAACAGCTCCGGGTCGTCAAGGACGAGGAGGAGATCTCCTGCCTGCGCATCGGCGCCGAGATCGCCGACCAGGCCCTGGGTGAGCTGCTGGAATCCATCCTGGTGGGGCGCACCGAGCGGCACCTCGCCCTGGAACTGGAACGCCGCCTGGTGGACCACGGCGCCGACGGCCCGGCCTTCCCGACCTCCGTCGGCACCGGTCCGAACTCGGGGCGCCGCGGCCACCGGCCCACCGACCGACGGGTGGAGGAAGGGGACTTCCTCTCCGTGTGTCTGGGCGCCACCTACCGCGGCTACCGCTGCGAGATCGGCCGGACCTTCGTCATCGGGACCTCGCCGGCCGACTGGCAGATCGAGCTGTACGACCTCGTCTTCGCCGCCCAGCGGGCCGGCCGGGAGGCCCTCGTACCCGGCGCGGCCTGCCGGGACGTGGACCGGGCCGCCCGCCAGGCACTGGATTCGGCCGGGTACGCTGAGCACCTTCCGGGCCTCACCGGACACGGAGTCGGACTCGAAATCGACGAGGACCCGCAGTTGGCCCCCGCGGCCATGGGTAAACTGGACGCTTGTGTGCCGGTCACCGTCGAACCGGGGGTCCACCTCCCGGGCCGGGGCGGGGTCCGGATCGATGACACGCTCGTCGTGCGCCCCGAGGCGGACGGCGGACCCGAGCTACTCACCATCACGACCAAGGAGCTGCTCGCGCTCTAGCCTTCGCGCTGTGCGCATGCCTGCACCGGGGTCGTCCACGTCAGTCCAGTCCAGGAGATTCCGCAACCGTGGCTTCCACGAACGACCTCAAGAACGGCATGGTGCTCAAGCTCGAAGGCGGCCAGCTCTGGTCCGTCGTCGAGTTCCAGCACGTCAAGCCCGGCAAGGGCCCGGCCTTCGTGCGCACCAAGCTCAAGAACGTGCTTTCCGGCAAGGTCGTCGACAAGACCTTCAACGCCGGCGTCAAGGTCGAGACGGCCACTGTCGACAAGCGTGACATGCAGTTCTCGTACATGGACGGCGACTACTTCGTCTTCATGGACATGGAGACCTACGACCAGCTGCACATCGACCGCAAGGTCGTCGGCGACGCCGCCAACTTCCTGATCGAGGGCTTCGAGGCCACCGTCGCGCAGCACGAGGGCGAGGTGCTCTTCGTCGAGCTGCCCGCCGCCGTCGAGCTGACCATCCAGGAGACCGAGCCGGGCGTCCAGGGCGACCGCTCCACCGGCGGCACCAAGCCCGCCATCCTGGAGACCGGTCACCAGATCAACGTCCCGCTCTTCATCACCACCGGTGAGAAGATCAAGGTCGACACCCGCACGAGCGACTACCTCGGCCGGGTGAACAGCTAACCGTGGCTGCCCGCAACACGGCCCGCAAGCGCGCCTTCCAGATCCTCTTCGAGGGCGATCAGCGCGGCGCCGACGTCCTGACGGTCCTCGCCGACTGGGTCCGGCACTCCCGGTCCGACACCCGGCAGCCGCCGGTGAGCGAGTACACGATGGAGCTGGTCGAGGGCTACGCCGAGCGTGCCGAGCGCGTCGACGAGCTGATCGCCCAGTACTCGGTCGGCTGGACGCTCGACCGGATGCCGGTCGTCGACCGCAACATCCTGCGCCTGGGCGCGTACGAGCTGATCTGGGTCGACGAGACCCCGGACGCCGTCGTCCTGGACGAGATGGTGCAGCTGGCGAAGGAGTTCTCCACGGACGAGTCGCCCGCGTTCGTCAACGGCCTGCTCGGCCGGCTGAAGGAGCTCAAGCCTTCGCTGCGTCGCGACTAGCTCCGCCGGTGCCGGCGCTGAGCCCCACGACGTGACAAAACCGCCGGGGTGGCGGGAACCGCATGGTTCCCGCCACCCCGGCGGCACGTTTCTGCTGAGGCTGCCGAGGCTCAGATGTCCTCGTGGGACGCCACCGCGCGGCGCGCGTCCGCGTCCAGGACGCCCCAGCTGATCAGCTGCTCGGTCAGGACCGAGGGCGACTGGTCGTAGATGACCGCGAGCGTGCGCAGGTCGTCCTGGCGGATCGAGAGCACCTTGCCGTTGTAGTCACCGCGCTGCGACTGGATCGTCGCCGCGTAGCGCTGGAGCGGGCCCGCCTTCTCGGCCGGCACCGTGGCCAGCCGCTCCAGGTCCAGGACCAGCTTCGGCGGCGGCTCGGCGGCACCGCCCGGGGTGGTGCCCGGAAGCAGCTCCTGCACCGGGACGCCGTAGAAGTCCGCCAGCTCGGCGAGGCGCTGCACGGTCACGGCGCGGTCGCCGCGCTCGTACGAACCGACCACCACGGCCTTCCAGCGGCCCTGGGACTTCTCCTCGACACCGTGGAGGGAAAGGCCCTGCTGGGTGCGGATGGCCCGGAGCTTGGCCCCGAGCTGTTTGGCGTATTCGCTGGACATATGGCTCCCGGACAAGGTGTCGACGCGATCCGCACAGTCGCGTACCGCGCGGCTGGTAACTCACTGTGAGGTTACGCAGCGTTACTCTCCTGCGTCAAGCCGAATGGTCCGCACCGACTCTTCCGTGGTATTCGCATTTCGTTGCTCCGAACGGGTGGCGCCGAGGTGGCAGAGGGGTGACGTGGGAGCGACCGGGGGGTCGACGAGACGGTTCTGTGAGCCTGATACCGTGGGTGACGCACATCCCGACGTCCTTTAAGGTCCGTCCCGTGAGGCGGAGAAGGAGGTCCGTTTCGTATGGACAAGCAGCAGGACGCGCCCGCGGGCGCGCACTCCGATGCACGGCCCGTTCTCGAGGGTCCCGACATCGCCCGGGTCCTGACCCGCATCGCCCACGAGATCGTCGAACGCGCCAAGGGCGCCGACGACGTGGTGCTCCTCGGCATCCCGACCCGCGGCGTCTTCCTCGCCCGGCGGCTCGCCGACAAGCTGGAGCAGATCACCGAGCGCAAGGTCCCGGTCGGCTCGCTCGACATCACCATGTACCGCGACGACCTGCGCATGCACCCGCCGCGCGCCCTCGCCCGCACCGAGATCCCCGGTGACGGCATCGACGGCCGGCTGGTCGTCCTCGTCGACGACGTGCTCTTCTCCGGCCGCACCATCCGCGCCGCCCTCGACGCGCTGAACGACATCGGCCGCCCCCGCGCGGTGCAGCTCGCCGTCCTCGTCGACCGCGGCCACCGCGAACTGCCCATCCGCGCCGACTACGTCGGCAAGAACCTCCCGACGTCGCTGCGGGAGACGGTCAAGGTCCAGCTCGCCGAGGAGGACGGTCGCGACACCGTGCTGCTCGGTGCCAAGCCGGCCGCCCCGGGCGCCCACCCGTAGCACCCGCGCGTACGCGCCCAGCCGTGCCGTGCGCCCGCTCGGTGTGCCCGCACGCACGCCCGGCCGCCCGAATTATCCCGCTCTTCCGCATGAATCGCCCTACGGAGCCTGACAGATGCAGCGTCATCTCATCTCGGCCGCCGACCTCACCCGCGACGACGCCGTCCTGATCCTCGACACCGCCGAGGAGATGGCCCGGGTCGCCGACCGGCCGATCAAGAAACTGCCGACCCTGCGCGGCCGCACCGTCGTCAACCTCTTCTTCGAGGACTCGACGCGGACCCGGATCTCCTTCGAGGCCGCCGAGAAGCGCCTGTCCGCGGACGTCATCAACTTCACCGCCAAGGGCTCCAGCGTCTCCAAGGGCGAGTCCCTCAAGGACACCGCCCAGACCCTGGAGGCCATGGGCGTCGACGCCGTCGTCATCCGGCACGGCGCCTCCGGCGCCCCCTACCGCCTGGCCACCTCCGGCTGGATCGACGCCCACGTCATCAACGCCGGCGACGGCACCCACCAGCACCCCACCCAGGCCCTGCTGGACGCCTTCACCATGCGCCGCCGGCTGGTCGGCCCCGACGCCGGCCTCGGCAAGGACCTCGACGGCCGCCGCGTCACCCTGGTCGGCGACATCCTGCACAGCCGCGTCGCCCGCTCCAACGTCGACCTGCTGCACACCCTCGGCGCCGAGGTCACCCTGGTCGCCCCGCCGACCCTGCTGCCGGTCGGCGTCGAGACCTGGCCCTGCGAGGTCTCCTACGACCTCGACTCCACCCTGACCAAGTCCGACGCGGTGATGCTGCTGCGCGTGCAGCGCGAGCGCATGAACGCCGCGTTCTTCCCGACCGAGCGCGAGTACTCCCGCCGCTACGGCCTCGACGGCGACCGCATGGCGAAGATGCCCGACCACGCCATCGTGATGCACCCCGGCCCCATGGTCCGCGGCATGGAGATCACCGCCGAGGTCGCCGACTCCGACCGCTGCACCGTCGTCGAGCAGGTCACCAACGGCGTCTCCGTCCGGATGGCCGTCCTCTACCTGCTGCTCGGCGGAGCCGAGCCCGCCGTCACCCACGCCCGTCCCACCGAGGAGAAGTAAGAACATGAGCAAGATCCTGATCCGCGGTGCGAAGGTGCTCGGCGGCGAGCCGCAGGACGTGCTGATCGACGGCGCCACCATCGCCGAGGTCGGCACCGGGCTGAGCGCCGAGGGCGCCGAGGTCGTCGAGGCCGCCGGCCAGGTGCTGCTGCCCGGCCTGGTCGACCTCCACACCCACCTGCGCGAGCCCGGCCGCGAGGACTCCGAGACCGTGCTGACCGGCACCCGCGCGGCGGCGAGCGGCGGCTACACCAACGTCTTCGCCATGGCCAACACCTTCCCGGTCGCCGACACCGCCGGCGTCGTCGAGCAGGTCTGGCGGCTCGGCAAGGAGTCCGGCTACTGCGACGTGCAGCCCATCGGCGCCGTCACCGTCGGCCTGGAGGGCGCCAAGCTCGCCGAGCTGGGCGCGATGCACGAGTCCGCGGCCGGCGTCACCGTCTTCTCCGACGACGGCAAGTGCGTCCACGACGCCGTGATCATGCGCCGCGCCCTGGAGTACGTGAAGGCATTCGGCGGCGTCGTCGCCCAGCACGCCCAGGAACCCCGGCTCACCGAGGGCGCCCAGATGAACGAGGGCGTCGTCTCCGCCGAGCTGGGCCTCGGCGGCTGGCCCGCCGTCGCCGAGGAGTCGATCATCGCGCGGGACGTGCTGCTCGCGGAGCACGTCGGCTCCCGCGTCCACATCTGCCACCTGTCGACGGCGGGCAGCGTCGAGATCGTCCGCTGGGCCAAGTCCCGCGGCATCGACGTCACCGCCGAGGTCACCCCGCACCACCTGCTCCTCACCGACGAGCTGGTCCGGTCGTACGACCCGGTCTACAAGGTCAACCCGCCGCTGCGCACCGAGCGCGACGTGCTGGCCCTGCGCGAGGCGCTCGCCGACGGGACGATCGACATCGTCGCCACCGACCACGCCCCGCACCCGCACGAGGACAAGGACTGCGAGTGGGCCGCCGCCGCCATGGGCATGGTGGGCCTGGAGACCGCGCTGTCGGTGGTCCAGGAGACCATGGTGGACACGGGCCTGCTGGACTGGGCCGGCGTCGCCGACCGGATGTCCTTCAAGCCCGCGCAGATCGGACAGGCCACCGGACACGGCCGTCCCGTCTCGGCTGGTGAGCCCGCCAACCTCACTCTCGTCGACACGGCATACCGTGGCCGGGTGGACCCCGCGGGCTTCGCCTCGCGCAGCCGCAACACCCCCTACGAGGGGCGTGAGCTGCCGGGCCGTGTGACGTACACGTGGCTGCGGGGCAAGGCCACGCTCGTCGACGGGAAGCTCACGTGACCTCTGTAGCACCGGTAATCCTGCTGGCCGCCGAGAAGGAATCGGCGGAAGTGACCGACTGGGCCGCCCGCATCGGCTGGGTCGTCGGTCTCGGCCTGTTCGTCGCGCTCGTCTACTGGCTGATGCGCGAGGGCTGGAAGTGGCGCGGCACCCTCCAGGGCGACCTGCCCGAGCTGCCCGGCGCGCCGGACGCCCCCGGCCCGGCGAGACTGAGCATGAGCGGCCGCTACCACGGCTCGACCACCGCCGGGCAGTGGCTGGACCGCATCGTGGCGCACGGCCTGGGCACCCGCAGCCGGGTCGAGCTCACCCTGACGGACGCGGGACTCGACGTCGTCCGCCCCGGCGCGAACGACTTCTTCGTCCCCGTCGCCGCGCTGCGCGAGGCCCGGCTCGACAAGGGCATCGCCGGCAAGGTGCTCACCGAGGGCGGCCTGCTGGTCGTCACCTGGGAGCACGGCGACAAGCTGATCGACTCCGGCTTCCGCTCCGACCACGCGGCCGAGCACAACGAGTGGGTCGAAACCCTGAACGACATGATCAACAAGACGGAAACGGAAGGCGCACGATGACGACCTCCACCCGGGGAGCCGGCAAGGCTCCCGCCGTACTCGTCCTGGAGGACGGCCGGATCTTCCGCGGTCGCGCCTACGGGGCCGTGGGGGCCACGTTCGGCGAAGCCGTGTTCTCCACCGGCATGACCGGCTACCAGGAGACCCTCACCGACCCGTCGTACCACCGCCAGGTGGTCGTGATGACCGCCCCGCACATCGGGAACACCGGCATCAACGACGAGGACATGGAGTCCAAGAAGATCTGGGTCTCCGGCTACGTCGTGCGCGACCCCGCCCGCGTGCCCTCCAGCTGGCGCTCCCGCCGCACGCTGGACGACGAGCTGGACGCCCAGGGCGTCGTCGGCATCTCCGGCATCGACACCCGCGCCCTCACCCGCCACCTGCGCGAGCGCGGCGCCATGCGCGTCGGCATCTTCAGCGGCGACGCCGTCCAGGACGACGCCGCGCTGCTGGCCCGCGTCCAGGAGGCCCCCGAGATGAAGGGCGCCGACCTCTCCGCCGAGGTCGCCACCACCGAGCCGTACGTGGTCCCGGCGATCGGCGAGAAGAAGTTCACCGTCGCCGCCGTCGACCTCGGCATCAAGGGCATGACCCCGCACCGCATGGCCGAGCGCGGCATCGAGGTGCACGTCCTCCCGGCGACCGCGAGCGTCGAGGACGTCTACGCCGTCAACCCGGACGGCGTGTTCTTCTCCAACGGCCCGGGCGACCCGGCCACCGCCGACCACCCGGTCTCCGTCATGCGCGGCGTCCTGGAGCGCGGCACCCCGCTCTTCGGCATCTGCTTCGGCAACCAGATCCTGGGCCGCGCCCTCGGCTTCGGCACCTTCAAGCTGAAGTACGGCCACCGCGGCATCAACCAGCCCGTGCAGGACCGTACGACCGGCAAGGTCGAGGTCACCGCGCACAACCACGGATTCGCCGTCGACGCCCCGCTCGACAAGGTCTCCGACACCCCCTACGGCCGCGCCGAGGTCTCCCACGTCTGCCTCAACGACAACGTGGTGGAGGGCCTCCGGCTCCTCGACAAGCCGGCCTTCAGCGTCCAGTACCACCCCGAAGCGGCAGCCGGCCCGCACGACGCCGCCTACCTGTTCGACCGCTTCGTTTCCCTGATGGAGGGCCAGCGTGCCTAAGCGCACCGATATCCAGTCCGTCCTGGTCATCGGCTCCGGCCCGATCGTCATCGGCCAGGCCGCCGAGTTCGACTACTCCGGCACCCAGGCGTGCCGGGTCCTGAAGTCCGAGGGCCTCAGGGTCGTCCTCGTGAACTCCAACCCGGCGACGATCATGACCGACCCGGAGATCGCCGACGCCACCTACGTCGAGCCGATCACCCCCGAGTTCGTCGAGAAGATCATCGCCAAGGAGCGCCCCGACGCCCTGCTGCCCACCCTGGGCGGCCAGACGGCGCTCAACACCGCCATCTCGCTGCACGAGAACGGCGTCCTGGAGAAGTACGGCGTCGAGCTGATCGGCGCCAACGTCCAGGCGATCCACAAGGGCGAGGACCGCGACCTGTTCAAGGAGGTCGTCGAGGAGGTCCGCAAGAAGATCGGCCACGGCGAGTCCGCCCGGTCCTACATCTGCCACTCCATGGACGACGTCCTCAAGGGCGTCGAGGAGCTGGGCGGCTACCCGGTCGTCGTCCGCCCGTCCTTCACCATGGGCGGCGCCGGCTCCGGCTTCGCGCACGACGAGGAGGAGCTGCGCCGCATCGCCGGCCAGGGCCTCACCCTCTCGCCGACCACCGAGGTGCTCCTGGAGGAGTCCATCCTCGGCTGGAAGGAGTACGAGCTGGAGCTGATGCGCGACAAGAACGACAACGTCGTGGTCGTCTGCTCCATCGAGAACTTCGACCCCATGGGCGTGCACACCGGCGACTCGATCACCGTCGCGCCCGCGATGACGCTCACCGACCGCGAGTACCAGGTGCTGCGCGACGTCGGCATCGCGATCATCCGCGAGGTCGGCGTCGACACCGGCGGCTGCAACATCCAGTTCGCGGTGAACCCGGTCGACGGCCGCGTCATCGTCATCGAGATGAACCCGCGCGTGTCGCGCTCCTCGGCGCTCGCCTCCAAGGCGACCGGCTTCCCGATCGCCAAGATCGCCGCGAAGCTCGCCGTCGGCTACACGCTGGACGAGATCCCGAACGACATCACGCAGGAGACCCCGGCCTCCTTCGAGCCCACGCTCGACTACGTGGTGGTCAAGGCCCCGCGCTTCGCCTTCGAGAAGTTCCCGAGCGCCGACTCCACCCTCACGACCACCATGAAGTCGGTCGGCGAGGCCATGGCCATCGGCCGCAACTTCACCGAGGCGTTCCAGAAGGCGCTGCGCTCGCTGGAGAAGAAGGGCAGCCAGTTCACCTTCGTCGGCGAGCCGGGCGACAAGAAGGCGCTGCTGGAGGAGGCCGTCCGGCCCACCGACGGCCGCATCAACGCCGTCATGCAGGCCATCCGCGCGGGCGCCACGCCCGAGGAGGTCTTCGCGTACACGAAGATCGACCCCTGGTTCGTCGACCAGCTCTTCCTGATCAAGGAGACCGCCGACGAGCTGGCCGCCGCGCCCGAGCTGACCGCCGACCTGCTCGCCGAGGCCAAGCGGCACGGCTTCTCCGACCAGCAGATCGGCGAGATCCGCGGCCTGCGCGAGGACGTCGTCCGCGAGGTGCGGCACGCGCTCGGCATCCGCCCGGTCTACAAGACGGTCGACACCTGCGCCGCCGAGTTCGCCGCGAAGACGCCGTACTTCTACTCCTCCTACGACGAGGAGACCGAGGTCGCGCCCCGCGAGAAGCCGGCCGTCATCATCCTGGGCTCCGGTCCCAACCGCATCGGCCAGGGCATCGAGTTCGACTACTCCTGCGTCCACGCCTCCTTCGCGCTGAGCGACGCCGGGTACGAGACCGTGATGGTCAACTGCAACCCGGAGACCGTCTCCACCGACTACGACACCTCCGACCGGCTGTACTTCGAGCCGCTCACGCTGGAGGACGTCCTGGAGATCGTCCACGCCGAGCAGCAGGCCGGACCCGTCGCGGGCGTCGTCGTCCAGCTCGGCGGCCAGACCCCGCTGGGCCTGTCCCAGGCGCTCAAGGACAACGGCGTGCCGATCGTCGGCACCTCGCCCGAGGCCATCCACGCCGCCGAGGACCGCGGCGCCTTCGGCCAGGTCCTCAAGGAGGCGGGCCTGCCCGCCCCCAAGCACGGCACCGCCACCACCTTCGCCGAGGCCAAGGCCATCGCCGACGAGATCGGCTACCCGGTCCTCGTCCGCCCCTCCTACGTCCTGGGCGGACGCGGCATGGAGATCGTCTACGACGAGACCCGGCTGGAGGCGTACATCGCCGAGTCGACCGAGATCAGCCCGTCCCGGCCGGTCCTGGTCGACCGCTTCCTGGACGACGCGATCGAGATCGACGTCGACGCCCTGTACGACGGCGAGGAGCTGTACCTCGGCGGCGTCATGGAGCACATCGAGGAGGCCGGCATCCACTCCGGCGACTCGGCGTGCGCCCTGCCCCCGATCACGCTCGGCGGCTTCGACATCAAGCGGCTGCGCGCCTCCACCGAGGGCATCGCGGCCGGCGTCGGCGTGCGCGGCCTGATCAACATCCAGTTCGCGCTGGCCGGGGACATCCTCTACGTCCTGGAGGCCAACCCGCGCGCCTCGCGCACCGTGCCCTTCACCTCGAAGGCGACCGCTGTGCCGCTCGCGAAGGCCGCCGCCCGCATCTCGCTGGGCGCGACCATCGCCGAGCTGCGCGCGGAGGGCCTGCTCCCGGCCAACGGCGACGGCGGCACGCTCCCGATGGACGCGCCGATCTCCGTCAAGGAGGCCGTGATGCCGTGGTCCCGCTTCCGGGACATCCACGGTCGCGGCGTCGACACGGTCCTCGGCCCGGAGATGCGCTCCACCGGCGAGGTCATGGGCATCGACTCCGTCTTCGGCACGGCGTACGCCAAGTCGCAGGCGGGTGCGTACGGCCCGCTGCCGACCAAGGGACGGGCCTTCATCTCGGTCGCCAACCGCGACAAGCGTTCGATGATCTTCCCGGCCCGCGAGCTGGTCGCCCACGGCTTCGAGCTGCTCGCCACCTCCGGCACCGCCGAGGTCCTCAAGCGCAACGGCATCAACGCCACGGTCGTGCGCAAGCAGTCCGAGGGCACCGGCCCGAACGGCGAGAAGACCATCGTCCAGCTCATCCACGACGGCGAGGTCGACCTCATCGTCAACACCCCGTACGGCACCGGCGGCCGCCTCGACGGCTACGACATCCGTACGGCGGCCGTGGCCCGCTCCGTGCCGTGTCTGACGACCGTCCAGGCGCTGGCGGCGGCGGTCCAGGGCATCGACGCCCTCAACCACGGCGACGTGGGAGTGCGCTCGCTCCAGGAACACGCGGAATTCCTGACCGCGGCCCGCGACTAGCAGCCCCGAGGGGGACACCGGAAACGGTGTCCCCCTCTTCATGAGGCTTCATGAGGACACCCATGTACAAAACCTTCTTCTCGCTCGTCTTCAAGCGGATGGACCCGGAGCGGGCGCACCACCTCGCGTTCCGCTGGATCCGCCTCGCCGTGCGCGTGCCCGTCCTGCGCACCTTCGTCGCGGCCGTGCTCGCGCCCCGCCACAAGGAGCTGCGCACCGAGGCGTTCGGCCTGCGCATGCACGGCCCCTTCGGACTGGCCGCCGGCTTCGACAAGAACGCCGTCGCCATCGACGGCATGGCCATGCTCGGCTTCGACCACGTCGAGATCGGGACCGTGACGGGGGAGCCGCAGCCCGGCAACCCCAAGAAGCGGCTGTTCCGGCTGGTGAGCGACCGTGCGCTGATCAACCGCATGGGCTTCAACAACGACGGGTCCCTGGCCGTCGCCGCCCGCCTGGCCTCCCGCACGCCCGTGTTCAAGACGGTCGTCGGCGTCAACATCGGCAAGACCAAGGTCGTCCCGGAGGAGGAGGCCGTCGGCGACTACGTGAAGTCCGCCGAGCGCCTCGCCCCGCACGCCGACTACCTCGTGGTCAACGTCTCCTCCCCGAACACGCCCGGCCTGCGGAACCTCCAGGCGACCGAGGCGCTGCGCCCGCTGCTGACCGCCGTGCGCGAGGCCGCCGACCGCGCGGTCACCGCGCGGCGCGTCCCGCTCCTGGTCAAGATCGCCCCGGACCTCGCCGACGAGGACGTCGACGCGGTCGCCGACCTGGCCGTGGAGCTGGGCCTGGACGGCATCATCGCCACCAACACCACCATCGCCCGCGAAGGACTCGGCCTGACGTCCTCGCCGGCCCTGGTCCAGGAGACCGGCGGTCTGTCCGGCGCCCCCCTCAAGGAACGCTCCCTGGAGGTGCTGCGCCGCCTCTACGCCCGCGTGGGCGACCGGATCACCCTGGTGGGCGTCGGCGGCGTCGAGACCGCCGAGGACGCCTGGCAGCGCATCCTGGCCGGGGCCACGCTGGTCCAGGGCTACAGCGCGTTCATCTACGAGGGGCCCTTCTGGGGACGGGCCGTCCACAAGGGGCTCGCCGCGCGTCTGCGGCAGAGCCCGTACGCCACCCTCGCCGACGCGGTCGGCGCCGACGTGAGGAAGCCCCGATGACCGGTACGACCGAGCCGTTCGGCGCGCGACTGCGCCGTGCCATGGACGAACGCGGGCCGCTGTGCGTGGGCATCGACCCGCACGCCTCCCTGCTCGCCGAGTGGGGTCTGGACGACGACGTGGCGGGCCTGGAGCGCTTCAGCCGCACCGTCGTGGAGGCCGTGGCCGACCGGGTGGCCGTCCTCAAGCCGCAGAGCGCCTTCTTCGAGCGCTTCGGCTCGCGCGGTGTCGCGGTCCTGGAGAAGTCGGTCGAGGAGGCGCGGGCGGCGGGCGCGCTGGTCGTCATGGACGCCAAGCGCGGCGACATCGGCTCCACCATGGCCGCGTACGCCGAGTCCTTCCTGCGCGCGGACGCGCCGCTGTTCTCGGACGCGCTGACCGTCTCCCCGTACCTCGGCTACGGCTCGCTGAAGCCGGCCGTCGACCTGGCGCGCGAGAGCGGCGCCGGCCTGTTCGTGCTGGCGCTCACCTCCAACCCGGAGGGCGGCGAGGTCCAGCACGCGGTGCGGGCGGACGGACGGAGCGTCGGGGCGACGATGCTGGCCCACCTGGCCGCGGAGAACGCGGGGGAGACCCCCCTGGGCTCCTTCGGCGCGGTCGTCGGCGCGACCCTCGGTGACCTCTCGTCGTACGACCTCGACGTCAACGGGCCGCTCCTGGCGCCGGGGATCGGCGCCCAGGGCGCGACGCCGGCGGACCTGCCGGCGGTCTTCGGAGCGGCGGTGCGCAACGTCGTGCCGAACGTCAGCCGAGGTGTTCTTCGTCACGGTCCGGACGTCACCGCCCTGCGGAACGCGGCGGACCGCTTCGCCGACGAGGTCAGGACCGCGGTGGCGGCTGCCTAGGCTTCCAGAGCCTGGATACATCCTCAAATCGGAGGCAATATGTCCGTAATGCCCGCCATGACGGAGGCTGACCAGGACTTTTCCGCTGTTCTCGCTGACTCTGGCGGCCTTGACCGCTAGTCTCCGTCGAGAGTCGCAGGCAAGCGTGTTGCTCGTGGCTCCCCAGGTGTGGGGCGACTAGGTTCCTCACCGGTCCGTATCCGACAGTTCGACATCCGAGGTGACGTAGGCGTGGCTCTTCCGCCCCTTACCCCTGAACAGCGCGCAGCCGCGCTCGAAAAGGCCGCCGCGGCTCGCCGGGAGCGGGCCGAGGTCAAGAATCGACTCAAGCACTCCGGCGCCTCCCTCCACGAGGTCATCAAGCAGGGTCAGGAGAACGACGTCATCGGCAAGATGAAGGTCTCCGCCCTGCTCGAGTCCCTGCCGGGCGTGGGCAAGGTCCGCGCCAAGCAGATCATGGAGCGGCTCGGCATCTCCGAGAGCCGCCGCGTGCGCGGCCTCGGGTCCAACCAGATCGCCTCCCTGGAGCGCGAGTTCGGCAGCACCGGCAGCTGAGTCAGAAGCTGAGTCCGGACCACTGCGGAACAACTGGAATAATCGCCGCATGGCTGCAACATCCCGGGGGACGACCCCCGTACCCCCGGAATCACGTCCGCGGCTGACCGTGCTCTCCGGCCCCTCGGGGGTCGGCAAGAGCACGGTCGTCGCCCATATGCGCAAGGAACACCCCGAGGTCTGGCTCTCGGTGTCGGCGACGACCCGCAAGCCCCGTCCCGGTGAGCAGCACGGCGTCCACTACTTCTTCGTCACCGACGAGGAGATGGACAAGCTGATCGCCAACGGTGAGCTGCTGGAGTGGGCCGAGTTCGCCGGCAACCGCTACGGCACGCCGCGAGCCGCCGTGCTGGAGCGCCTGGAGGCGGGCGAGCCGGTCCTGCTGGAGATCGATCTCCAGGGCGCGCGCCAGGTGCGCGGGTCCATGCCGGAGGCCCAGCTGGTGTTCCTGGCTCCGCCCTCCTGGGACGAGCTGGTGCGCAGGCTCACCGGCCGGGGCACCGAGCCTCCGGAGGTCATCGAGCGCCGGCTCGCCGCCGCCCGGGTCGAGCTGGCCGCCGAGCCGGAGTTCGACCGGACCCTGGTGAACACCTCGGTCGAGGACGTGGCGCGCGAGCTGCTAGCCTTGACGAACGTCGTGTGATCGCTACTGGTCACCCTGCGATCATCGTGACCGCGATCATCGTGAGAGCGATCATCGTGACTGAATCTTTCCCATCCATCGGAAGGTAGAGCGTGTCCTCTTCCATCTCCGCGCCCGAGGGCATCATCAACCCGCCGATCGACGAGCTCCTCGAGGCCACGGACTCGAAGTACAGCCTCGTGATCTACGCGGCCAAGCGGGCCCGCCAGATCAACGCGTACTACTCGCAGCTCGGCGAGGGCCTCCTCGAGTACGTCGGTCCGCTCGTCGACACCCACGTTCACGAGAAGCCGCTCTCGATCGCCCTGCGCGAGATCAACGCGGGTCTGCTGACCTCCGAGGCCATCGAGGGCCCGGCCCAGTGACACCGGCGGTAGTATTTTCAGCCTGAAGCTGACTTTTCCACAGGCCCGGCAGCGCGACTGCCGGGCCTGTGGTGTGTGATGGGTCGTACGCGGCAGCGATTGCCGAGTCGAGTCGGGGAGAGGTCGGGGAGAGACGGTGGACAAGCCCAAGGTCGTCCTGGGGGTCAGCGGCGGCATCGCCGCCTACAAGGCCTGTGAGCTGCTGCGCAGGTTCATGGAGTCGGGACACGAGGTCCGGGTCGTCCCCACCACCTCCGCCCTGCACTTCGTCGGCGCCGCCACCTGGTCCGCCCTCTCCGGCAACCCGGTCTCGACCGAGGTGTGGGACGACGTCCACCAGGTCCCGCACGTGCGCATCGGCCAGCACGCCGACCTGGTCGTCGTCGCCCCGGCCACGGCGGACATGCTCGCCAAGGCCGCCCACGGCCTCGCCGACGACCTCCTCACCAACACCCTGCTCACCGCCCGCTGTCCCGTCGTCTTCGCCCCCGCCATGCACACCGAGATGTGGGAGCACCCGGCCACCCAGGAGAACGTGGCGACGCTCCGCCGCCGCGGCGCCGTCGTCGTCGAACCGGCCGTCGGCCGCCTGACCGGCGTCGACACCGGCAAGGGCCGGCTGCCCGACCCGGGCGAGATCTTCGAGGTCTGCCGCCGGGTCCTCGCCCGCGGGGTGTGCGAGCCGGACCTCGCCGGACGGCACGTCGTGGTCAGCGCCGGCGGCACCCGCGAGCCCCTCGACCCGGTCCGCTTCCTCGGCAACCGCTCCTCCGGCAAGCAGGGCTACGCCCTGGCCCGCAGCGCCGCCGCGCGGGGCGCCAGGGTCACCCTCGTCTCGGCGAACGCGTCGCTGCCCGACCCGGCCGGTGTGGACGTCGTCCCGGTGGGCACGGCCGTGGAGCTGCGCGAGGCCGTCCTGCGCGCCGCGGCGGACGCCGACGCCGTCGTCATGGCCGCGGCGGTCGCCGACTTCCGCCCGGCCGTGTACGCCGCCGGGAAGATCAAGAAGAAGGACGACCAGGAGCCCGCCCCCATCGCCCTGGTGCGCAATCCGGACGTCCTCGCCGAGATCGCGGGCGACCGGGCGCGCCCCGGCCAGGTGATCGTCGGCTTCGCCGCCGAGACCGACGACGTCCTGGCCAACGGCCGGGCCAAGCTGAAGCGCAAGGGCTGCGACCTGCTCGTGGTGAACGAGGTGGGGGAGCACAAGACCTTCGGCGCCGAGGAGAACGAGGCCGTCGTGCTGGGCGCCGACGGCAGCGAGACCCCGGTGGCGCACGGTCCCAAGGAAGCACTGGCCGAAACCGTGTGGGACCTCGTGGTGGAACGGCTCGGCTGAATGACTCATTCACTCCACGGCCCTCGCGAACCCCGCGCATTCGAGCGTGGCGACCCTGGCCAAGGGCGCTCCGTTCTGGGCAGAATGCCCGTGCCGCAGGTCACAGCCCTTCCGCCAACCGAGACGGGTGGGCCCGTGGCGGAGCGCGACCGATAAACTGTTCTCGGACGTCGCCGGGTGCAGCTCCCCGTGCCGTCCACCAATGATCAGCCAGCAGCCGCTGCAACCCCAGGGAGCGTTGTGTCCCGTCGCCTGTTCACCTCGGAGTCCGTGACCGAAGGTCACCCCGACAAGATCGCTGACCAGATCAGCGACACCATTCTCGACGCGCTCCTGCGCGAGGACCCGACCTCCCGGGTCGCCGTCGAAACCCTGATCACCACCGGTCTGGTGCACGTGGCCGGCGAGGTCACCACCAAGGCCTACGCGGACATCGCCACCCTGGTCCGCGGCAAGATCCTGGAGATCGGCTACGACTCCTCGAAGAAGGGCTTCGACGGCGCCTCCTGCGGTGTCTCCGTCTCGATCGGCGCGCAGTCCCCGGACATCGCGCAGGGCGTCGACACCGCCTACGAGAACCGGGTCGAGGGCGACGAGGACGAGCTGGACCGGCAGGGGGCCGGCGACCAGGGCCTGATGTTCGGCTACGCGTCCGACGAGACGCCCACGCTGATGCCGCTCCCGGTCTTCCTGGCGCACCGCCTGTCCAAGCGCCTGTCCGAGGTCCGCAAGAACGGGACCATCCCCTACCTGCGCCCGGACGGCAAGACCCAGGTCACCATCGAGTACGACGGCGACAAGGCCGTCCGCCTCGACACGGTCGTCGTCTCCTCCCAGCACGCCAGCGACATCGACCTGGAGTCGCTGCTCGCGCCCGACATCAAGGAATTCGTCGTCGAGCCCGAGCTGAGGGCCCTGCTGGACGACGGCATCAAGCTCGACACGGAGAACTACCGCCTCCTGGTCAACCCGACCGGCCGCTTCGAGATCGGTGGCCCGATGGGCGACGCCGGTCTGACCGGCCGGAAGATCATCATCGACACCTACGGCGGCATGGCCCGCCACGGCGGCGGCGCCTTCTCCGGCAAGGACCCGTCCAAGGTCGACCGCTCCGCCGCGTACGCGATGCGCTGGGTCGCCAAGAACGTCGTCGCCGCGGGTCTGGCCGCCCGCTGCGAGGTCCAGGTCGCGTACGCGATCGGCAAGGCCGAGCCGGTCGGTCTCTTCGTGGAGACCTTCGGCACGGCCAAGATCGACGCCGAGAAGATCGAGAAGGCGATCGACGAGGTCTTCGACCTGCGTCCGGCCGCCATCATCCGCGACCTCGACCTGCTCCGCCCGATCTACGCCCAGACCGCGGCCTACGGCCACTTCGGCCGTGAGCTGCCCGACTTCACCTGGGAGCGCACGGACCGCGTGGAGGCGCTGCGGCAGGCGGCGGGGCTCTGACCCCCCAAGACACCGCCGCCGTCCCCGCCGGACGGCATGTGACGAGGCCCGGCGCTCCCCGATGGGGACGCCGGGCCTCGGCGCGTCCGGTGCCGCGCGCGATCCGCGTCCGGTGCGCCGGTGCGCCGCGGTGAGCAGCGGTGTGACTCGGGCGCCGTCGGTTGTCAGTGGTCTTTGGTAAGAATGCAGGCGTGAGCAGCGAGAACGAGGCGACGGGCGGCGGCGCGGGGGACGCGCCGCCCGAGCAGCTCGCGCTCATCCGGGAGAGCGTGCGCCGGGCGAAGACGCCCCGGGCCAAGCCGCGCACCTGGCGCGGGGCGGCCCTCGCCAGGGAGCTGCCCGTCGCCCGGGTCCTCGTCGACAAGGGCGTGCTCCATCTGGACCGCTACTTCGACTACGCCGTCCCCGAGGAGCTGGACGCCGACGCCCAGCCCGGGGTCCGGGTGCGGGTCCGCTTCGGGGCCGGACGGCACCGGGTGCGGGACGGGCGGCGCGAGGGCGGGGGACTGGTCGACGGGTTCCTGATCGAGCGCCGCGCCGACTCCGACTACGCCGGCCCCCTCGCCGCGCTGGCCCAGGTCGTCTCGCCCGAGCGGGTCCTCGACGAGGAGCTGCTGGGACTCGCACGGTCGGTCGCGGACCGCTACGCCGGCAGCCTCGCCGACGTACTGCAGCTCGCCGTACCACCGCGCAGCGCCCGGGCCGAGAAGCGGACGTCCGCGGACCCGCTGCCGCCGCCGCCCGCGCCCGAGCCGGGATCCTGGGGCCGGTACGAGCAGGGGGCGGCCTTCGTGGCGGCCCTCGCCTCGGGAGGCGCGCCGCGCGCGGTGTGGAACGCGCTGCCCGGCCCCGAGTGGGCCGAGGAGCTGGCGCGGGCCGTGACGGCGACGCTGTCCTGCGGACGGGGCGCGCTGATCGTGCTTCCCGACGGACGGGCGGTCGCCCGCGTGGACGCCGCGCTGACCGCCCTGCTGGGCGAGGGGCGGCACGCCGTGCTCACGGCCGACGCCGGCCCCGAGAAGCGGTACGCGCAGTGGCTCGCGGTACGCCGGGGGGCGGTGCGGGCCGTGATCGGGACCCGGGCCGCCATGTTCGCGCCGGTGCGGGACCTGGGGCTGGTCGCCCTCTGGGACGACGGCGACGACAGCCACAGCGAGCCGCACGCCCCGCAGCCGCACGCCCGCGAGGTGCTGCTGCTGCGCGCGGCCCAGGACCGGTGCGCCTTCCTGCTGGGCGGCTGGGCCTGCACCGTGGAGGCCGCACAGCTCGTGGAGACCGGCTGGGCCCGGCCGCTGGTCGCCGCGCGGGAGCAGGTACGGGCCGCCGCGCCGCTGGTGCGCACCGTGGGGGACCAGGATCTGGCCCGGGACGAGGCCGCGCGCGCCGCGCGTCTGCCGACCCTGGCCTGGCAGGCCGTCCGGGACGGGTTGCGCCGGGGACCGGTGCTCGTGCAGGTGCCCCGGCGGGGCTATGTGCCGCGGATGGCGTGCGCCTCGTGCCGGACGCCGGCGCGGTGCCGGCAGTGCGCGGGGCCGTTGGAGGGCCAGGAGGGCGGATCCGCACTGCGGTGCGGCTGGTGCGGGCGCGAGGAGGGCGCCTGGCACTGCCCGGAGTGCGGTGCCTTCCGTCTGCGCGCACAGGTCGTGGGGGCACGGCGCACCGCCGAGGAACTGGGCCGTGCCTTCCCCGCCGTGCCGGTGCGCACCTCGGGACGCGAGCACGTGCTGGACACCGTGCCGGCGGCCCCCGCACTGGTCGTGAGCACCCCGGGCGCCGAACCGGTCGCCGAGGGCGGTTACGCGGCGGCGCTGCTGCTCGACGGCTGGGCGATGCTCGGCCGGCCCGACCTGCGCGCCGGGGAGGACGCGCTGCGGCGCTGGCTGGCCGCCGCCGCGCTGGTGCGTCCGCAGAGCGCGGGGGGCACCGTCGTCGCGGTCGCCGAGCCGACCCTCAGGCCGGTGCAGGCACTGGTGCGCTGGGACCCCGTCGGCCACGCGCTGCGGGAGCTGTCCGAGCGGGCCGAGCTGGGCTTTCCGCCGGTGTCGCGGATGGCGGCGGTCGCCGGACCGGCGGAGGCGGTGGCCGCTTTCCTGCGCGCCGTGGAACTGCCGGGCGAGGCCGAGGTGCTCGGTCCCGTGCCGCTGCCGGTCACGGCCGCGGGGCGTCCGCGCCGGCTGGGCGCACCGCCGCCGGGCGAGCACTGGGAGCGGGCGCTGATCAGGGTGCCGCCGGGGCGGGGGGCCGCGCTGGCCGGTGCGTTGAAGGCCGCGCAGGCGGCCCGGACGGCACGGGGGAGCGACGCGCCGGTGTGGGTGCGGATCGACCCGCCCGACATCGGATGAGGTCCGTACCCGGTCCGGCCCTCCGCCTGCCCGGGAAGGCGGGAGACGGAGGGCCGGTGAGCGGTCGCCGTGGCGGCCGGTGCGGATGCGGCCGGCGCGACCGGTGCGGGGTGACGGGATGCGGCCCGGGCGGCCCGGGCGGCGCGTGCGGGGCGGCGCGTGCGGACCGGGGCGGGTGGCTCAGCCGTTGCGCGGGCCGGGGAAGGCCGTCGGACGGACGTCCTCGCGCAGGGCGGGACTGCCCGCCGTCGGCTGGGTCGGCATCGAACGCGCCGCCGGGACGGTGGGCACGGCGGGCAGGCCGGAGCCCACGTTGACCGGACGGGGGCCCGTCGGCTCCGGGGCGTGCTCGGCGGTCTCGGCGGGGGGCGCCGTCTGGGCGGCGGCACGGCGCGAGCCGTAGCGGCGGTGCACGGCCTGCTTGGTGACGCCGAGCGCGGAGCCCACCGCGTCCCACGAGAAGCCGAGCGAGCGGTCGAAGTCCACGGCTGCCGTGACCAGGGTCTCGACACTGTCCCGCAGCTCCTGGGCGAGACGGACCGTCGGGGCGGGGGCCCGTCCGTAGACGACGAAGCCCGTGGAGGGACCGGAGCGGCGCGGGCGGTAGACATTGCCCAGCTGGGCGGTGAGGGTGCGCAGTGCGTCCACCTGCCGGCGGACCCGCTCGATGTCCCGCACCAGCAAGTGCAGGCTGGCCCGAGCCTGGGCGTCGTGGGTTGCGTGGTCGGCCATGAACAAGCCTCTCGAACCGGCGTTGAAAGGAATCGGGCCGCGCGGGCGGCCCGGTGGTCAACTCTTTCTTGACCAACGCGTGGGCGCTCCGCTGGTCACGGGCTGGGGGCGTGGCGGCATATGCGTGCGCCTGGTTCCGGGGGGTGTGCGCCTCGGCCTTCGGCCTTCGGCGGGTACTGTCCTGCGCGCGCACCACCCGTTTCCGGCCGGTCGGGAGGCCGGGGCCCGCCGCGGGAGTGCCTCGCCGTCGGCGGCCACCCGTGTTCTCCGGGCTCGTAGACTGGTGCGTCGCCCGCCGTCCGCCCCTGCCCGAGAGGCCCGTCCCACCCATGAAGCTCGTCTTCGCCGGTACCCCCGAGGTCGCCGTCCCCGCCCTGGACGCCCTGATCGCCTCCGAGCGCCACGAGGTGGCCGCCGTCGTCACGCGGCCCGACGCTCCGGCCGGGCGCGGGCGCCGGCTGGTCGCCTCCCCCGTGGCCGAGCGGGCCGAGGAGGCCGGGATCGAGGTGCTCAAGCCCGTCAAGCCGCGCGACCCGGAGTTCCTGGAGCGGCTGCGCGAGATCGCGCCCGACTGCTGTCCGGTCGTGGCCTACGGGGCGCTGCTGCCCCGCGTCGCCCTCGACGTGCCCGCCCGCGGCTGGGTCAACCTGCACTTCTCGCTGCTGCCCGCCTGGCGCGGTGCCGCCCCCGTGCAGCACGCGCTGATGGCCGGCGACGAGATCACCGGGGCCTCCACCTTCCTGATCGAGGAGGGCCTGGACTCCGGCCCCGTCTACGGGACGGTCACCGAGACCGTCCGCCCCACCGACACCAGCGGCGACCTGCTCACCCGGCTCGCCTTCGCCGGCGCCGGCCTCCTCGCGGCCACCATGGACGGCATCGAGGACGGCAGCCTGAAGGCCGTGCCGCAGCCGGAGGAGGGCGTCACCCTCGCCCCGAAGATCACCGTCGAGGACGCCCGGGTCGACTGGGCCGCCCCGGCGCTGCGCGTGGACCGGGTGGTGCGCGGCTGCACCCCGGCGCCCGGCGCCTGGACCACCTTCCGGGGGGAGCGGCTCAAGCTCGTCCAGGCCGTGCCGGTGCCCGACCGCACGGACCTCGCCCCCGGACAGCTCGTGGCCGGGAAGAACAACGTGTACGTCGGCACCGGCTCCTACGCCGTCGAGCTGCTCTGGGTGCAGCCGCAGGGCAAGAAGCCGATGCGGGCCGCGGACTGGGCGCGCGGCGTGCGGATCGCCGAGGGCGAGCTGCTCGGCGGCTGACCGGCGCCCGGGCAACAACGCCCGCCGGCGCGGCGTACGCTGGTGAGCGCCCTTCACCCCATACCCGGAGCACCTTTTTCGTGAGCGAGCAGTCCCGCCGTCCCCGCAAGCCCGGCAAGCCGTACCGCAGGCCCCAGAAGGATCCCGTCCGCATCCTCGCCTTCGAGGCACTCCGGGCCGTGGACGAGCGGGACGCGTACGCCAACCTGGTGCTGCCGCCGCTGCTGCGCAAGGCCCGGGAGAAGGGCGACTTCGACGTGCGGGACGCGGCGCTCGCGACCGAGCTGGTGTACGGGACGCTGCGCCGGCAGGGGACGTA
This sequence comes from Streptomyces rochei, assembly GCA_002155895.1. Classification (GTDB taxonomy): domain Bacteria; phylum Actinomycetota; class Actinomycetes; order Streptomycetales; family Streptomycetaceae; genus Streptomyces; species Streptomyces rochei. Next base: position 904 of record MUMD01000488.1, on the reverse strand, counting down.
CGACGCGATCATCGCCGAGTGCGTCGACCGGCCGCTGCGGGAGGTGGACCCGCCGGTGCTGGACGTGCTCAGCCTGGGCGCCCACCAGCTGCTGGGGACGCGCATCCCGAGCCACGCCGCCGTGTCCGCCTCGGTGGAGCTGGCGCGGGTCGTGCTCGGCGACGGACGGGCCAAGTTCGTCAACGCGGTGCTGCGCAAGATCGCCGTGGACGACCTCGACGGGTGGCTGGCGCGGGTCGCGCCGCCCTACGACGAGGACCCCGAGGACCACCTCGCCGTCGTGCACGCGCACCCCCGCTGGGTCGTCTCGGCGCTGTGGGACTCGCTCGGCGGCGGCCGGTCCGGCATGGAGGAGCTGCTGGCCGCCGACAACGAGCGCCCCGAGGTCACCCTGGTCGCCCGCCCCGGCCGGGCCACCCGCGACGAGCTGCTCGCCGAGGAGGCCGCCGTGCCGGGCCGCTGGTCCCCGTACGCGGTACGCCTGAGCGAGGGCGGCGAGCCGGGAGCCGTGGACGCCGTACGGGAGAACCGGGCCGGCGTCCAGGACGAGGGCAGCCAGCTCGTCGCCCTGGCCCTGGCCAACGCGCCCCTCGAAGGCCCGGACCGGCGCTGGCTGGACGGCTGCGCGGGCCCCGGCGGGAAGGCGGCGCTGCTCGGCGCCCTGGCCGCCGAACGCGGTGCCTTCCTCCTCGCCTCCGAGAAGCAGCCGCACCGCGCCGGTCTGGTGGCCAAGGCTCTGGACGGCAACCCCGGGCCGTACCAGGTGATCACCGCCGACGGCACCCGTCCGGCCTGGCGTCCGGGCAGCTTCGACCGCGTCCTGGTCGATGTGCCCTGCACCGGCCTGGGCGCCCTGCGCCGCCGCCCCGAGGCGCGCTGGCGGCGCCGCCCCGAGGACCTGGAC
>MUMD01000487.1 GCA_002155895.1 Streptomyces rochei | reverse complement strand
GCCCACAGCCACGGAGGCACCTCGCGTGAAACAGCCTTCGATCCTCCTGGACCTCGCCTTCCTCCGCCTCTGGACGGGCGCCACCGCCTCGGGACTCGCCACCTGGGCCCTGCCCTTCGTGCTGGGCCTCGCGGTCTTCGACCGGGCTCTCGCGGCCACCGATCTCGGACTGCTTCTCGCCGCCCGCACCGCGGGGTTCCTCGCCGCGATCCCCGTGGCCGGAGTGCTCGCGGACCGGTACTCGCGCCGGGGCGTCGTCCTGTGGGCGGGCCTGGCCGCCGGTGCCGCGGCGCCGGTGATCGCCGCGGGCCTGGACCGCTCGGTGCTGCTGATGGCGGCGGGCGCCGCGGTGGCCGGTGCGGGGCAGGGCGCCTGCCGGCCCGCCTACCAGGCCCTGACCGCCGAGGTGGTGGACGCCGACCGCAGGCAGCAGGCCAACGCGGCCATGACGCTGGCGGTGCGGGTGACCACGCTCGTGGGGCCCTCGCTGGCCGCCCTGCTCGCCGCCTTCCTGGACACCTGGGCGCTGCTGGTGGGCATCGGACTGCTCTGGCTCGTCGCCGCGTGCGTCCCCGGAAGCGGCACCCGGGCGGACATCGCCGACCGACCGCCCCGGGGCGCGGCCGGCGGTCCCGGCAGGACGCCGTTCCTCGCCGAGTTCGCCGAGGGCGTCCGCGAGGCCCGGCGCCACCCGTGGTTCCTCGCCGGGCTCGGCGCGCTGACGGCCGTCATAGCCACGGGCTACTCGGCGACCGGGGTGGCCCTGCCCATGGTCAGCAGGGACGAGTACGGCACGGAGGTCGTGCTCGCGGGCGCGATGACCGCGTACACCGCGGGAGCGCTGGCCGGTGCGCTGATCATCGCGCGCCTGCGGCCCCGCAATCCGGGCTGGGCCGCGCTGGCCGGGCTCGCGGCCTACGGATTCGCCCCGCTGAGCCTCGTCTTCCCGGTGCACCCGGTCGTCGTGATGACGGCCTACGCCGTGGCGGGCCTCGGCATCGAGCTGTTCAACGTGCCGTGGTTCACCGCCGCCCAGCGGGAGGTCGCCCCGGACAAGCTGGCCCGGGTCTCCTCCCTGGACTTCCTGCTCTCCTACGGTCTCGCCCCGGTCGGACTCGCCGTCATCGCGCCCGCCATCGACGCCTTCGGCGCCACGTGGGTCCTCGCGGGCTGCGCGGTCGTCTGCTTCGCGGCGCCGGCCGCCGCCGCCCTCGTCCCCAGCGCCCGCGCCTTCTCCCGCCCGGCGGCGCGCGACGGCGCCCCCTGAGGCGGCGGCCGGTGCGGCCGCCCGCCGGGTCCGCGGGGCGCGGGACCGGCGGGCGGCGGTGTCTCAGCGCTCGAGGTCCCGCAGGTACGCGGCGAACTTCTCCAGGCCGTCGATGTTGCGGGGGCCGCTGATGCCCTCGTTGTAGTCGAGGATGAAGAAGTTGTCCTTCTTCACCGCGGGGAGCCCCCTGGTGTGGGGCGACTTCTTCAGGAAGTCGATCTTCTTCTGGGCGGGCTGGTCGCCGTAGTCGAGGATGACGACGACTTCGGGTTCGGCCTCGGCCACGGACTCCCAGTTGACCTGGGTCCAGCGCTCGTCGAGACCGGAGAAGACGTTCCTTCCGCCCGCCGTCCCGATGATGTCGTCGGGCGGCACCTGGTTGCCCGCGGTGAAGGGCTGGTCGGTGCCGGAGTCGTAGAGGAACACGGGCACCGGGTCACCCTTCGGCGCTTTGGCCCTCACCTTCGCCACACGTTCCTTCAGGCCGGCCACGACCTCCGCGGCCTTCTCCTCGACCCGGAAGATCCTGCCCAGCCGTTCGAGGTCCGTGTAGAGAGCGTCGAAGGGCCTCATCCTCTCGGGGTGGCCCGGGTAGTTGAAGCAGCTCTCGGTGTGCATGAAGCTCTGGATGCCGAGCTTGTCGAGGATCTCGGGGGTGATGCCCCGCTCGTCCTTGAAGCCCGAGTTCCAGCCGGCCACGACGAAGTCGGACTTGGCCTCGACCACCACCTCCTTGTTGAGGAGGTCGTCGCTGAGCATCTTCACCCGGGCGTACTCGGAGGCCCACGGGGACTCGCTCACCGGCGGATTGGCGGGCGGCATGACATAGCCGTACACATGGTCGGTCAGGCCGAGGGCGAAGAGCTTGTCGGCGCTGCCGCCCTCGTAGGCGACGGCCCGCTGGGGCACCGAGTACTCCACCGGCTCGCCGCAGCGCTTGACGGTGACCTTGCCGGCCTCCTTGCCGTCCGACTCGACCTCGGCGCCGCACCCGCCGAGCACCAGGACCGCCGCCAGGGCGGATCCCAGAGCGGCGGGCCGGCGGACCGCGGCGGGGTTTCGGGTTCTGCGCATGTCGATCAGCCTTTCAACGGGTGGGGTCGAGCGAGTACAACAGCTGGGGATCGCCGGTCAGCGGGTGCGCGACGACGCTGGCCCGGACGCCGAAGACGTCCGCGACGAGCCGCGTCGTGAGCACCTCCGCGGGCGTGCCGGAGGCGACCAGTCGGCCGTGGGAGAGGACGCCGAGCCGGTCGCAGGCCGCCGCGGCGAGGTTGAGGTCGTGCAGGACGACGAGGACGGTGAGCCCGGACCCGCGCAGCATCGAGAGGAGGTCGACCTGATGGCGGACGTCCAGGTGATTGGTCGGCTCGTCCAGCACCAGGATCTCCGGTTCCTGCACGAGCGCGCGGGCCAGCAGGACGCGCTGGCGCTCACCGCCCGACAGCGTCAGGACGCCCCGGTGCGCGAGGTGCCGGATGTCGAGCCGGTCCATCGCGCTCGCGCACAGCTCGCGTTCGCGGCGGCTGAGCGCCTGGTTGCCGCGCAGGTGGGGTGCGCGTCCGAGCGCGACGACCTCCTCGACCGTGAAGTCGAAGTCGACGCCGCCGTCCTGTGTCATCGCCGCGACGGTCCGCGCGCTGTCGCGCAGCGGCAGCCGGGTCAGGTCGCGCTCGCCCACCCGGACGGTCCCGGAGCTGGGGCGCAGCGCCCGGTACACGCACCGCAGCGCGGTGGACTTGCCGCTCCCGTTGGGGCCGACCAGGCCCACCACCTGCCCGTGCGCCACCTCCAGGGACAGTTCGCGCACGAGGCTCCTGCCGTCGGTCACCACGGAGAGCGCGTCGAGTCTCAGGTCCATGTCAACGGCCTCCGAAGGTGTAGCCCCTGCGCCGCATCAGGGCGATGAAGGCGGGCACCCCCACGAGCGCGGTGATGACTCCGAGCGGCAGCTCGCGCGGGGCGGCCAGGGTGCGCGCCGCCAGGTCGACCCACACCATGAAGATCGCCCCGGCCAGGGGGGCCACGGCGAGGACGCGGGCGTGCGCGGCGCCGACGGCCATCCGCACCACGTGCGGCATGACGAGTCCGACGAAGGCGATGGCGCCGCTCACGGCGACCGTGACGCCGGTGACGAGCGAGACCAGGACCAGCAGCGCGCGGCGGTGCCGGTCGGGACCGACCCCCAGGCTCGCGGCGGTCTCGTCGCCGAGGGAGAGGACGTCGAGCACGCGCCCGTACCGGTGGAGGATCACGAGTCCCGCCACCACCACGGTGGCGACGACGGGCAGCACGCCCCAGGTCGCGGCGCCGAAGCTGCCCATCGTCCAGTACAGGACCATGCTCGTCGCCTCGCTGTCCGGCGCGAAGTAGACGATCAGGCTCATCACCGCCTGGAAGCCGAGGGACATGGCCACACCCGTCAGGACCAGACGCAGGGGTGAGAGCGAACCCCGGCTGGAAGCCGCCGCGTACACCAGCAGCGAGGCGACCAGGGCGCCCGCGAAGGCGCCGACGGAGACCGCGTAGACGCCGAGGGCCGCCAGCCCGCCGGTGACCGTGACACCGACGGCGCCGACCGAGGCACCCGAGGAGACGCCGAGGACGAAGGGGTCGGCCAGCGCGTTGCGCACCATGGCCTGGATCGCCACGCCGATCGCGCTGAGCCCGGCGCCCACCAGCGCCGCCAGCAGCACGCGCGGCGTCCGGATCTCCCAGATGATCTGGTACGTCGTCACCTCGTCCGCGTCGATACGCCCACCGCTGAGGGCCGCCCACAGGTGACGCGCCGTCTCCTGGGGGGTGATGGCCGCGGGCCCCAGGCCGATGGCGACGACGACGGAGACGAGCAGGACCGCGGCCAGCCCGGAGCAGGCCAGCAGCAGGGCTCCTCGGGAGGCGAGCCGGCCGCGCGGCCCCGGGGCGGACGCCGTCGCGGCGAGCCCGTCCGGTCGGTCCGTGTCCCGGTCTGCCGACGGTACGGAGGTCGAGGGCGGAGGCACCTGGCCTACCTACGCTTTCTAAAGATAATGGGAACCATGTTCAGTTGCTCAGTTGCGAGAATCTAGCATGCCCGCGCCACCCGTGGCCGGGGCTCCCGCGGGATCGGCGTTCCGACGCTTCGGGCCGCCGTGCCCCGCCGGGCGGGGAGTGAGACCGTGGAGGGCGGGCATATGCCTTCCGGGCTCGTCCGGGGGCCCGCTCAGTTCCCCCTCGCACACAGGAGCACCGGCGTGATCAGCGACAACACCTCCGCGGGTACCGCTCGGGGCAGCGCACCCGAAGCGGCTCGATCCGACGCCGCCGACCGCGAACAGCGGTTGCGCCGTCGGCTGGAGCGGCTGATCGGCATCGCCGCCACCGAGGGCAACGAGTTGCGCCGCCTGCGCAACGGGGACGAGATCTTCCCGGCGATGCTCGACGCGATCCGCTCCGCCGAGCACACCATCGACCTGATGACCTTCGTGTACTGGCGGGGCCAGATCGCCCGGGACTTCGCCGACGCCCTCGCCGAGCGCGCACGTGCCGGCGTGCGGGTACGGCTCCTGCTCGACGGCTTCGGGGCCAAGGAGATCGAGCAGCGGCTGCTCGACCTCATGGACGACGCGGGCGTTCAGGTCGCCTGGTTCCGCAAGCCGTTCTGGCTCTCCCCCTTCAAGCAGAACCACCGCTGCCACCGCAAGGCCCTCGTCGTCGACGAGCAGATCGCGTTCACCGGCGGCGTGGGGATAGCGCAGGAGTGGTGCGGCGACGCCCGCGGCCCGGCGGAGTGGCGTGACACCCACGTACGGCTGCGCGGCCCCGCGGTGGACGGCGTCGCCGCGGCCTTCGCGCAGAACTGGGCCGAGTGCCACGACGAACTCTTCGACCACCACGACCGCTTCACCGCGCACCCGCGGGCGGGCTCGTCGGTGGTCCAGGTGGTGCGCGGGTCCGCCAGCATCGGCTGGCAGGACATGCAGACCCTGATCCGGGTGATGCTCACCTCCGCCGAGGAGCGGTTCCGCCTGGCCACCGCCTACTTCGCGCCGGACGCCTACTTCGTCGACCTGCTGTGCCGGACCGCCCGTCGCGGTGTACGGGTGGAGATCCTGCTGCCGGGTCCGTACACCGACCAGCGCGCCTGCCAGCTGGCCGGCCAGCATCACTACACCCGGCTGCTGGAGGCGGGGGTGAGCATCCGTCAGTACCAGCCGACCATGATGCACGCGAAGATCATCACGGTGGACTCGGTCGCCTCCCTGATCGGGTCGACCAACTTCAACCGCCGTTCCATGGACCACGACGAGGAGGTCATGCTCGCGGTCCTGGACGAGGCGTTCACCGCCGAGCTCGACCGCGACTTCGAGGAGGACCTGCGGCGCAGCGTCGACATCGACCTCGCCCGGTGGAGACGGCGCGCGCCGCTCCAGCGCGCCCTGGAGGCCGCGGTTCTGCCGATACGGCGCTTCCTGTGACCGGACGGCCCGGTGGGACCGTCCCGCCCGACCGGCTCATGCGCCGCGGGCCCCACGCGCTCCGTGCCCGGCGTCCGCCGCGGGTCGCATCGGTGCGAAGGGGACGTCGCGCCACAGGGCGCGGGCCCCGGACGTGTCGTCGGCTTCCACCCGGTCGCCGGGGATCGCCCAGACCTTGACCGGCGTGCCGTCCGGGGTGACCGCCGGCCAGCCCGGGTCGCCGGTGGCCGCGAAGGCGGCCCAGGAGCGGACCATACGGGCGCAGAGGGCGCGGTCGTCCTCGTCGGGAGCGCCGCCGATGAGGAAGTCGGCGCCGACCGCGTCCAGGTTGCCGAAGGCGAAGGGGACGTCGGCGGTGTGCCAGGGCCTGACCCCTTCCCGTTCGCGGGCGAACCGGGCCAGGTACGCCCGACCGCCGGCCCTCGCGTGCCGCTCGGCGAGGCGGGTGGTGTACTCGCCGAACGTCGCGTCGCCGCAGAGGGCCAGGTAGCGGTCGAGCACCGGAGCGTGCGGCATCAGCGCGCGGTAGCCCTCGGTCAGGTGGGCCGGCAGGTCCAGCGCTTCGGCGGCGTCCGCCAGCTCCGCCTCGGTGGTGACCGTCCGCACGGCGCCCACGGCGTGGAGGAACCAGTACTCCTCCAGCGTGTGGCACACCAGCAGGTCCACCTCCCGCGCGGCCCCGGCGGCGACGGCGCGCAGCGGATCCAGGGGGAGCACCTCGCCGTCGACGACGGGCTGGAAGATCACGGGATCGAAGGCGTGGACCGCCGCGACGGGGTCGGTCCCGCAGTGCGCGGCGACCTTGTCGGAGGCGGCCACCAGCTCCGCGGGCGGCACGGACAGCAGGCCCCGGGCCGTCGGGGCGACCCCGGCCGCCGCCGCGATCCGCCCGGTGACCGCCGCGGCGAGGTCGACCGTGTAGAAGGAGCTGGGCACGCTGTGGGCGATCGTCCGCCGGAACAGCCCGCGGGTCCGCTCCATGGTCATCAGGCAGACCGCCGAGCCTCCTCCGGAGGAGTGCCCGGCGACGGTGACGTTCGCGGGGTCGCCGCCGAAGGCCGCGATGTTCTCGCGCACCCAGCTCAGCGCGGCGGCCTGGTCGAGGAGTCCGCGGTTGTCCGGGAAGCCCGGCACATGACCGAATCCCTCGAAACCCACGCGGAAGTTGCAGGTGACCACGACCAGACCGGCTCGCGCCAGGGCCGTTCCGTCGAAGTCGGGCTGGGCGGACGAGCCGAAGGTGTAGGCGCCGCCGTGGATCCAGAAGAACACCGGCAGCCCGCCGCCCTCCGCGCCCTCGGGGACCCACACGTTCACCGTCAGGACGTCCTCGTCGCCCGCGCGCCACACCGGCGATCCGGGCAGCTCGGCCGATTGCGGGGCGATGGGGCCGAAGGCCGCGCAGTCCCGCACCCCGCTCCAGGCGGGCGCCGCCCGCGGCTCCCGGAAGCGCAGGGGCCCGAAGGGGGGCGCCGCGTACGGGATGCCCAGTACGGCGGTGACGCCCTCACCGGCCGGGACACCGCGCACCCGGCCGCCGGTCGTCCGGAACAATCGCTCGGCACCGCATGGTCGTTCAGTCATCGCGCGTCAGTCTGACCCGTCCGGCACCACCCGTGCCAGGGAGTTCACGCACCGCCGCCGCTCCCGGAGACCGGAGGGTCCCGACACGGACCTGAGTAGGAACTGAGTACGCGCACCCATGTGCGGTGCGGTGGCGGGGACCACACTCGCCGCTATGACGAACATCCCGCCTCCGGCCGAGGAGCTGCGTCTCCTCGACGCCGAGTTGCGGCAACTCGACGCCCGCCGCGCCGTCCTGCTGCGCCGCCGCGCGTGGCTGGTCCACGTCCTGCGTACGGCCTCCGCGCAGCGGTCGGTCCCCGGCGCCGGTCAGATGCCCCCGGTGTGGCCCGTGGCGCCCGGTGCCGCAGCCCCTCGCACGGAGGCCACGGCACCGGGCGTGCAGAACGTGCTGCTCCTCCTCGGCGGCATTCTGCTGACCGTCGCCGCCATCGCCTTCACCCTGGTCGGCTGGGGCCACCTGGGGATCACCGGCCGGGCCCTGGTCCTGGCGACGGTGACCCTCGCGGCGCTGTCCGCACCGGTGTGGCTGCTGCGACGCGGGCTGGGCTCCACGGCCGAGGCGGTGGCGGCGCTGGGCATGGCCCTGACCGTGCTGGACGCCTACGCCCTGCACGAAGTGGCGTTCGACGGCAGCGACGGCCTCGGCTACGCGGCCGCCGCGACTGCCGTCCTGTCCGCCGCGTGGGCCGCGTACGGAACGGCGGCGGACCTGCTGGTGCCGCGGTCGGACGCCGGTTCCCCGACGCGGCCGGACCGGGCGCGTGCGGGTGCGGCTACGGCTGCGCGCCCCGCGCTCCGTCTCCCCCTTCCCTTCGCCGTGGTGACCGCGCAGGTGCCGCTGCTCCTGTGGGCGCTCGCCGTGGACGCGGGTCCGCACACGCTCACCGCCGTGTTGCTGGTGACCGCGGCGGCCGACACCGTCGTGGCGCTCCGGCCGGCCCACGCGCCGGTGCGGGTCGTCGGCCTCGTCGGCGCCTGTGTCGCGGGGGCCCTCGGGGTGCTGTCGGCCGGATGGCTCTGCTGGAGCGCGGCCGCACCGGTCGCGGCGGCGCGGGGTGCCGCGCTCCTGCTCCTCGCCGCGGCGATCGCCCTGGCCGCCGCCCGGTACGCCCCGAAGCCGGAGGTCGCCCTGTGCGCGTCGCTGGCCGCGGGGTTGTGCCTGGTCGCCGGGGCCGGCGGGGTGCTCCGGGCGTGGCTGCCCGGGGAGTGGACGGTGCCGGGATGTCTGGCCCTCGGGATCGCCCTGCTCACGGCCGTCCGGACGCCGCTTCCCCGGCCGATGCGGCAGGGCGTGGTCGGGGCGTCGCTGGTCGTGCAGGGCCTCGCGGTGCTGTGGACGCTCCCGTTGGTGGCCGGCACGCTCCTCGGCCCGGTGGCCCTGATCGAGCGCCCGTGGTCGGGGACGCCGCTCGACATCCGGGACGCCGTCTTCCCGGACGCCGCCTGGCCCTCCTACGCGACGGCGGCGCCGCTGGTGCTCGCCGCCGTGGCCGGTGTGCTGGCCCTGGCCGAGCGCCGCGCCGTCCGGCGACCGGCGTCCGGGGTGGGCGCGCTCGTCCTGGCCTGGGCGGCGGTCGTCGTGACCCCCGTGGTGCTGGAACTGCCCTACGGCGCGGGACTGGTGGCGCACGGTGCCGTGGTCGTGGTCGCGCTCGGCATCGCCGAGCGGGCCCGTCGCGGTACAGGCGGGCCGTCGGCCCCGGCCCTCACGGCCCTCGTGCTGGCCCTGGTCACCTCCGTCACCCTCGCCCTCGTCTCGCTGGCCACCGAGGCCGGGACGATCGCCGTGCTCCTGGCGCTGGCCGCGCTGTTCGGCGTCGCGAGCACCCGTACGGGGCTCGTGGCGTTCACCGCGCCCGCCGCGCTCGCGCACGCCACGGCTCTGGCGTGCGCGACCGGGGCCTCCGCCGGCCTGCGGCCGGAGCACACCGCACTGCTGGTCCTCGTGGTGCCCGCCGTCGCGGCCCTGGTCGCGGCACGGGCGGCACGCGCGGGCCGATCGACGGCGACGGTCCCGGTCGAGGCGGCGGGCGCGGCCGCGGCGCTGCTGGCGCTCGCGCTCGCGGTGACCGACCTGCCCGTGCTCGCCTCGGTGCTGGCGCTGTGCGGGGTCGTCGCGGCCGGGACCGCGCTGCGGCCGGAGCGACGGCGGGCCGGCCACGCGGCGGCCGCCCTGTTCCTGCTGGCCGCCTGGGTGCGGCTGGCGGCCTGGGAGGTCACCACGCCGGAGGCCTACACACTGCCGGTGTCCGTCGCCGCTCTCGCCGTCGGGCACCTGCGTCGCCGCCGCGACCCGTCGGTCTCCTCCTGGGCGGCCCACGGCGCCGGGCTGTCGGTCACCCTAGTGCCGAGTCTGCTCGCGACGTGGGGCGATCCGCACTGGCTGCGGCCCCTGCTGCTCGGCACCGCCGCGCTGGCCGTGACGCTGGTGGGCGCGCGGTCCCGGCTCCAGGCCCCGCTGGTCCTCGGCGGCGGCACGCTCGCGCTGGTGGCGCTGCACGAGCTCGCCCCGTACATCGCCCAGGTCGTCGGGGTGCTCCCCCGCTGGGCGCCTCCCGCCCTCGCCGGTCTGGTCCTGCTCGCCCTGGGGGCCACCTACGAACAGCGGCTGCGCGACGCGCGGCGGCTGCGGGAAGCGCTCGGTCGGCTCCACTAGACGGTGCCGGTCAGACGGAGCCGTTCAGACGGTGCCGTTCCGCCGGCACGGACGTCGAGCGCCGGTCCGGGGGCCGGCCCGTGCCGGCGGAGGGCGCCCGACGGCGCCCTCCGCCGGGACGTTCAGTCGAGGCAGAACTCGTTGCCCTCGACGTCCTGCATGACGATGCAGGACTCGTTCTCCTCGTCCGCGTACAGCGTCCGCACGTGCACCGCGCCCAGCGCGACCAGCCGCGCGCACTCCGCCTCGAGCGCGGCCAGGCGCTCCTCCCCCACCAGACCGGTGCCGGCCCGCACGTCCAGATGGACGCGGTTCTTGACGACCTTGCCCTCGGGAACGCGCTGGAAGAACAGGCGCGGTCCCTCACCCGTCGGGTCGCTGCACGCGAACCAGGCACCCCGCTTCTCGGCCGGCTGCGTGCGGTCGTACTCCTCCCAGGTGGCGAAGCCCTCCGGCGGAGGCGGAGCGACGTACCCCAGCACCTCGCACCAGAAGCGGGCGACCCGTACGGGGTCGGCGCAGTCGAAGGTCACTTGGATCTTCCTGATCACGGCCATCGGCGCACCCTAGCAGGGGGTCCGCGCCCCATGTCCCGGCGTCGGCGCAGGCGTTGGGCCCGTCGGCGGCCGACACGGGTCCGGTGGCGAGGAGGGGGCCTCCGGCCACTCCCACCTCCTGTGTGGTGCGCATCACACTCACTTCTGTCAGGAATCGCGGCGCCGTCTCGTTCGAGGGGCACGCGAACGAGACAGGAGCAACGCCATGAAGCACCGCATCGTCGTTCTCGGCGCCGGATACGCCGGGGCCTTCGCCGCCGGGAACCTGGCCCGTCGGCTCTCCCCCGCCGACACCGAGATCACCGTCGTCAACGCCGCGCCCGTCTTCGTCGAGCGGATGCGGCTCCACCAGCTCGCGACCGGCCAGGACGTCGCCTTCCGCGAGCTGTCCGACGTCTTCGCCGGCACCGGGGTGCGGTTGCGCCTGGCACGCGTCACCGGCCTCGACCCCGAGCGCCGCAGCGTCTGCGTGACCGGTGAGGACGGGGACGCCGAGCTGGCGTACGACACGCTGCTGTACGCGCTGGGCAGCTCCGTCGACCACCACGGCGTGCCGGGCGCCGCCGAGCACGCCTTCGACGTGACCGGCCGGGACTCCGCGCTCCGTCTGCGCGAGCGCCTGGCCGGCCTGGACGCGGGCGGCAGCGTCCTGGTCGTCGGCGAGGGTCTCACCGGCATCGAGTCCGTGACCGAGTTCGCGGAGTCCCGGCCCGACCTCTCGGTCGCGCTCGCCGCCCGGGGCGAGCTGGGTGCCTGGCTCTCCCCCGGGGCCCGCCGGCACCTGCGCCGGGCCTTCGAACGGCTGGGTGTCACCGTCCACGAGCACACCCGCGTCGAGGCCGTCGAGCCGACCCGGGTGATCACCGCCGACGGAACCTCCCTGCCGGCCGACGTGACCGTCTGGTCGGCCGGGTTCGCCGTGCATCCCCTCGCGGCCGCCAGTGGACTCGAGGTCACCGAGACCGGCCGGATCGTCGTCGACCGGACCATGCGCTCGGTCTCGCACCCCGACGTCTACGCCGCCGGTGACAGCGCCCACGCGATCGGCGACAACGGCCGCCCGCTGCCGATGTCCTGCGCCTCGGCCGGCGTGACCAACATGCAGGCGACCGCCGCGATCGTCGCGCGCCTGACGGGCCGCGAGGTGCCGACCACCGGCCTGAAGTACTACGGCAACCACATCAGCCTCGGACGGCGGGACGCGATCTTCCAGATGGTGGACGGGGACGTCCGGTCGAAGTCCTGGTACCTCGGCGGCCGGACCGCCGCGCGGCTCAAGGCCGGCGTGCTGAAGGGGGCCGGGTGGGGCATCGCCCACCCGACCTTCGGCATGCCGAAGCGCAGGCGCCGGCTGACCGCCGTGCTCGCCCCGTCCGACGTCGGGAGCGCCGCATAGGGTGTGCCGCATGGACACCGCAGCCCTCGCCCAGTTCGAGGCCGGCCGGGGTCGGCTGGCCTCGCTGGCGTACCGTCTGCTCGGCTCGGCCGCCGACGCCGAGGACGCCGTGCAGGACACCTTCCTGCGCTGGCAGGCCGCGGACCGGGAACGGGTGGCGGTGCCCGAGGCGTGGCTGACGAAGGTCCTCACCAACCTCTGCCTCGACCGGCTCCGGTCGGCGCAGGCACGCCACGAGCGGGCGGCCGGTGACTGGCTGCCCGAGCCGCTGCTCGCGGGCGACCCGATGCTCGACCCCGCCGACACCTTCGAGCAGCGTGAATCGGTGTCCCTGGCCGTGCTGACCCTGATGGAGCGCCTGGCGCCGGTGGAGCGGGCCGTCTACGTGCTGCGCGAGGCCTTCTCGTACACCCACGCCGAGATCGCCGGCATCCTGGACATCACCGAGTCCGCCAGCCAGCAGCACGCCCACCGGGCCCGCGAACGGGTCACCGCGGAGCGCCGCCGGGGCGGCGAGACCGACCCCGCGACCGCGCGCCGGGTCGTGGAGGAGTTCCTCGCCGCCGCCACGTCGGGGCGCACCGAGCGGCTGGTGGCCCTGCTCACCGACGATGTGACGGCGGTCTCGGACGGTGCCGGGCTGGCCCGGCGGCTGCTGCGGTACAGGACGCCCGAGCGGGTCGCCTCCTTCGTGCGGGGCGGCTTCAGGCCGACGGCCGCCAAGCGGCGGCTGGCCGGCGGCTCCCCCTCGTTCCACATCGCGCCGGTCAACGGTTCCCCGGCCGTCCTCGCCGTGGTCGACGGCCGGGTCGTGGGCGTCGTGGTGTTCGGGGTCAGCGACGGCAAGGTGGCGTCGCTGCACGGCATCGCCGCCGCGGGGCGCCTCGCGCGCGTCGCCGAGACCTGGCGGCGGCACCGGCCCGACGCTCCGGCCGTCGCCACCTGGTGACGGCACCGCGCGGACGGAGCCGTGCGGGGCGTCCGTGCCGCCGCACACCGGCCCGTGGCACCGCCGGATGCCCGGCGGGCCTTCACGCGGGGCAGCCGGAGTCGGCGATCACGTAGTGGCCGGGTGAGGTCTCCAGGAGCGTGTGCACGGTGAACGTGTTCCACAGGCCCATCGGCTGGCCGGAGCCCGCGGCGTAGGTGTGGCCGCCGCTCACATAGGCCCGTCCGGCGACGGTGTGGGCGTAGTTGCTCGCCGTGTGGCACGTCGGCGGGGAGCCGGTGGTGGTCGCGGTGACCGCTGCGGACGGCGAGCCGACCGTGCCCGCCGGGTCGACGGCGGCGACGGTGTAGCCGTGGGTGGTGCCGGGGGCGAGGCCGGTGTCGGTGTAGTGGGTGGCCGCGGTCGTGCCCACCCGGGTGCCGTCGCGGTGGACGTGGTACGAGGCCGCCTCGGCGACGGCTTCCCAGGTCACGGAGACGGTCGTGTCGGTCGTCGCGGTGACGGCGGGCCTGGCGGGAGCGGGCGGTCCGTCCGGGCTCTCGCCGCCGTCCCCGTCCAGGCCCCAGAAGCGCGCGGTGTGGTAGCTGGAGCAGATGGTGTCGAGGTAGTAGGTTCCGGTGGCGCCGCACTGCTCGGTGCCGCCGCCGGGGTCGACGGCGAGTCCGTGGGCCATGCCGGAGACCGAGTAGACCTCGACCGCGGGCCGGCCCGTCGGGTCGTCGTACGTGGTCGCCGTGGTGCCCCCGGTGAGGCTGCGGGTGCGGGAGGGGGTCTGGCCGACGCCCCAGACGTTCGTCCACTGGTCGCGCAGTTCGGTGGCGTTGGCGGGGCGGACGGTGGTGTCGGCGGTGCCCTGCCAGATCGCCACGCGCGGCCAGTTGGTGGTGCCCGCCGGGGCGGCGGAGCGCACGAGGTCCCCCCACTGCGCGGGGGTCCGGTCCGGCGGGCTGTACATGCAGGTGTAGGCCGCGGTCAGCGTCTCGGCGCAGCGTGCGGGCAGCCCCGAGGCGACGGCACCGCCGGCGAAGACGTCGGGGTAGGCGGCGAGCATGTTGGCTGTCATGCCGCCGCCGGCCGACAGACCGGTGATGTGGACGCGGCCGGGATCGCTGCCGTACTGCTCGACCGCCTTGTCGGCCATCTGCTTGATCGAGAGGGCCTCGCCCCGGCCGCGGGCGCTGTCGCCCGCCTCGAACCAGTTGAAGCAGGAGTTGGCGTTGTTGGTGGCGTTCGTCTGCGGGTAGACCACCGCGAACCCGTAGCGGTCGGCCAGCGTGGCCCAGCCCGAGTGGGCGTGGTAGTCGCCCGCGCTCTGCGTACAGCCGTGCAGGGCCAGGACCAGCGGCGCGCCGGTCGGGAGGGCGTCGGGGACGTAGGCGTACATGGACAGGTTTCCGGGGTTGGACCCGAACCCGGTGACCTGGGTGAGGCTCGCCGCGGTCGCCGGCGGGCCGGCGGCGAGCAGCCCGGCGGTGAGCGCCAGGACGCCGAGGGCCGAGGCGGCCAGGCGGCGCAGGCCCCGGGCAGGGCCTTCGGGGCTCTTGGCGGGGCGGCGCACAGGGTGCGGTCGTGACATGGGGACTCCTCCTTCGGGAGCGAGGGACGCGCGGGGGCCCGGAACGCAGGACCCGGACGCAGGACCTGGAACGCAGGACCCGGAGCGGGGGCTCCGGGCCGGGGCCGGTTGTGGGGACACGCGGTGTCGCATCGTCCGCCCGCCGGCGTCGTCGCGGCATGGTCCCGGCGCCCAGGACGACCGGCGGTCCTGTGTGACGGCCGCCCATGGCCGCGTGTGTGTCGCCTCCTGTACGCCGCTCGGAAGCCTCCGCCACCCGTCGGACAGGTGACCGTCTACCGGCCAACTTCCAGCCATACAGCGGCCATCAACGATCGCTGGTGGCCGATAAACGATCGTTGTCAGTCGTCGGGGAGATGCGTACGCTGCCCTCCACACCCGCCGTCCATGCGCTCGATCCCCGGGGAGCACGCCGTTGGAGCCGCCCACCTCGCTGGCCCGGACGCTCGGCCGTCTGGACAAGGCCGTCGCCGAGCAGGGCCTGGTGCGCTCGGACTTCGTCGACCCCCCGGCGCTGGCGGCCAGGACGGCACTGCCGGAAAGCGTGGTCCGGGACCTGCTCGAAGGCCGCCGACCGCCGGACGACACGGTCAACGCGCGGGTCTGCGCACGCATCAAGGCCCTCAGCGACGCCTATCTGCGGCGCCACGGCAAGGTCATGAGGGATCTCGCCGCCGAGGTCTCCGCCCGTACCGGCATCTCCGAGGTGTGGGCCCGCGCGGTCTGCGACGGCAAGAAGGTGCCGAACGTGGCACTGCTGCACCACCTGGTGGGCTTCTTCGGTGTGGAGGGCGGCGAGTCGTTCTTCACCGCGCCGGCCGACGAGGCCCTCGACCGGGTGCTGCTGCCCGTGGTGCGGAAGCTGGAGCATCCGGAGCTGGGGCCCGGGGCGGCGCTGCGGGAGGTGGACCCCGTCTCGGCACTGCTGGACCGGTACGGCGTGGTGAGCGCGGACCTGCGCCTGCACGGCTCGGTCCCGCGGGCGCAACTGGAACGCATCCTGGAAGGAGTTCTGAGGTCGGTGGTGCCTCAGGAGGGAGACGGCGAGCGATGAGCACCAGGGCCATGAGGCAGTTGCTGAGCGCTCTGGGCGAGGAGGCGTCGAAGACACTCAGGCGGCCGGCCGACCCCAGGGACGTCATGGAGGCGTTCTGCCGCGCGATGAGCGTGCGCAAGGGACGCCCGATCGACCTCAGATTCAGCACCTTCCCCAAGGACTTGGCCGACGTCGACGTGTCCGGGGCGCGCCTGGACCTCGGTGACCGTTCCCTCATCGTGGTCGAGGAAAGCACCGCGCCGTTGGCCCAGTTGGTGATCCTCGGCCACGAACTCTGGCACGAGGAGGAGGAAGACCGAGGGCATCACATAGCGGGGCTGCGGGGAGCCGCCCGTTCGCCCGCCGCCGACCGGCGTCCCGAGGCGGTCCGCCGGGCCGTCGAGCAGATCCTCTCCCTGGACGAGGTGCCCCGCGAGGCCATCCTCACGGTGGCGGCCCGGGCGGAGTCGGCGGCGCGGCACGAGGTGGACGCGGAGACCTTCGGACTGCTCTTCGGCCGCGAGGTCCGCTCCTGGATGAAGGGCCGGTACGCCGAAGGACCCGTCAGCGCCGCGACCGTCGAGGGGCGGATCAACCTCTCCCTGCTCAACCGCGGCGGACGCATCCTGTGACTGAGCAGTTCCCCCTCTCCTACGCGGTCCCCACCGCGTTGCTGCTGATCGCGCTGGTCCTCAAGTTCCCCACCCTCGTGCGGGCGTGGCGCGATCCCGACGTCCGCGCCACCACCCTCCTGCTGAGCTTCGCCACCGTCGTGCTCGTCGTCATCACTCCGGTGAACATCGCGCGCCTGAACGAGCTGACCGGAGTACCGAACATCGCCTCGCCGTGGGCGTACAGCTTCCTGACCGCCTTCTGCGCCACCGGCCTCACCATGATCATGCGCTGGCGGGAGGAGCCGTCGCCGCGTCGCCGCCGGCGGATGCGCCGCGTGTACTGGATCTATGCCGGGATCGTCGTGGCCCTGTGGGTGACGTTCCTGCTCGCCGACGTGCCCGAGCCCCGCATCTACGACCTCGACACCTACTACGCGGGCACCCCCTGGATGCGGGAGCACATCCTGCTGTACCTGTCGGCGCACATGGTGTCGTCGCTGGTCGCCACCTCCATGCTGTGGAAGTGGTTCCCCAGGATCGAGAACCGCTGGCTGAAGTCGGGCGTCGTGTGCCTGCAGGCCGGCTTCGCCTCGGGGCTCGTCTTCGACGCGGCGAAGCTGACCGCGCTCACCGCCCGCTGGTCGGGCCACGACTGGGACGTCCTCAGCACGCGGGCCGCACCGCCCTTCGCCCTCCTGGAGGCGGTCCTGGTCGCGGTCGGGTTCATCGTGCCCCAGGTCGGCCCCTCCCTGCAGAACCGGATCCACGAGCGGCGCGAGTACCGGCAGTTGCGTCCCCTCTGGTCGGCCGTGCGCGACGTGGTGCCCTCCACCCTGTCCCCCCGGTCGGTGCGCCGGATGCCGCTGGGGCTGCGCCTGGTGCAGCGCCAGCAGCGCATCCACGACGCGCTGCGCATCCTCGCTCCCCACCTCGACCGGGACCTCTACCGCCGGGCGCGAAGGCTCGCTCCGGAAGGGCTCGGCGAGGACGAGGCGCGAGGGCTGGCCGGGGCCGTCACCGTCCGGGCGGCCCTGGACGCCCACCGCGGCGACGAGCCCGCCCGGGCGAGCCTCGGCCGACGTGAACCGGGCGCCGACCTGAGCGACCACATCGACGCGATCTCGCAGGCCCTGCGGCACCCCCACCTCATCGACAGCATCCGCCAGCGGGTGACCACCACAGAAAGCGTCGACACAGATGTCTCCTAGCGCCAGCCGACCCACAGCCGTCGTCATCGGGGCCGGCGCGTCCGGTCTGTTCGCCGCCGCCGCGCTCACCGAGTTCGCCGACGTCGTCCTCGTCGAGCGCGACGTCCTGCCCGACGGCCCCGCACCGCGCCGCGGCGTCCCGCAGGCCAGGCACGCTCATCTGGTGTGGAGCGGCGGGGTGCGGGCCCTGGACGAACTGCTGCCCGGTTGTGTCGACGAGGTCGTCGCCCGGGGCGGACGTCTGGTCAGCATCATGGGGGACATGGTCTCCCGGGCGCCCAACGAGGTCTGGTTCCGGCGTTTCCTGGCGACCCCCCACCGCAACCTCGTCTGCTCCCGCGACCTGCTGGACGCCGTCCTGCGCGCACAGGTGCTCACCGACGCGCGCATCACCCTGCGGGAGAACACCACCGCGGTGGGACTGGAGGGCGACGCCTCCCGCGTCACGGCCCTCCGCGTCCGCGAAGGCGACGCCGCCGAGGACACGACCCTGCCGGCCGACCTGATCGTCGACGCCTCGGGCCGGGGCTCGCGCACCCCCCTCTGGTTCGGCGAACTGGGGCTGCCGCAACCCGCCGAGAGGTCGGTGGACGCCGGAGTCGCCTATGCCACCCGCGTCTTCCGCGCTCCCCACGCCCCCGCCGACGTCCCGTTCCCGCTCGTCAACGTCCAGGCCAACCCCGCCAAGGCACCGGGCCGGGGCGGCATCATCCTGCCCGTCGAGGACGGCCGGTGGATCGTCACCCTCTCCGGCACCCGCGGCGGCGAACCCGGTGGCGACCCGGACACGTTCGTCGACTTCGCGCTCGGCCTCGGCGACCCGGTCATCGGCGAACTCCTCAAGGGCGCCGAACCGCTCGGCGGCGTCGCGACCACCCGCTCGACCGCCAACCGCCGCCGCTACTACGAGAAGGCCGCGCGGTGGCCGGCCGGCTTCGTCGTCCTGGGCGACGCCGTCGCCGGGTACAACCCGGTGTACGGCCACGGCCTCACCGTCGCCGCGCAGTGCGCCCTCGCCCTGCGCTCCGTCCTGCGCACCACGAGCCCGACCGCGCCCGGGGCCGCCGGACGCGTCCAACGCGCCGTCGCACGCCCCGTCGGCGCGGCCTGGGACCTGGCGGTGGGGCAGGACGCCCTCTACCCCGGCGCCTCCGACAAGCCGCTCACCCGGGCGGAACGGCTCCTCGCCCGGTATGTCGACCGTGCCGTCGAGACCGGCGCCGCCCATCCGCGTGCCCTGGGCGCCCTGCTCGACGTGATGAGCCTGGAGAAGCCTCCGACCCGCCTGTTCTCCCCCGACATGCTCATACCGATGCTCTTCGGCCCGAGGAAGCCGCCGTTGCAGGGACCGCCCCTGACCGAGGCCGAGCGGAGGGCCGCCCTCTCCTGACCGCGTGCCGGGAGGAGGCCGCGCGGGTCCGGCACGGTCTCGCGCACGGGGTTAGGGCGAGTCTCGCGCCACGGGGTCCGGGCGAGACTCGCGCCACGGGACCGCGCGGGTTCCCCGCACGGGTCTCGCGTGGCCTCCTGCTGGTGTCCTTCAGAACCGGACGCCCACAAGCTCCTCCGAGACCTCCCAGACGCGCCGCGCCTCCTGAGTGCCGCGCAGGCGTCCGTACAGCTTCTGCTCGGCCGGCGGACCGCCCATGTGTCCGGGCCAGTCCGGCCCGTAGAACCCGCCGCCCACGGCCCCGGGGGAAGTGGCGGCGTACAGCGCGGGCAGCTGCGCCGTGCGCACCGTTCCGACGAGGATGCCGCGGGCGGACAGGGCGCGGATCAGGCGTACGCCCACCGTGTCCTCGGCCCGGCCGACCTCGGGACGGGCGGCGAGCAGGCTCGTCGGCGCCACTCCGGGGTGCGCGAGGTTGCTGGTGATCCCCCAGCCCGCCGCCTCGCTGCGCCGGTCGAGTTCCAGACCGAAGAGGCCCAGGGCGATCTTCGACTGGCTGTAGGCGCGCATGCCGTGGTAGGAACGCTCCCAGTTCAGGTCGTCCCAGTGGACGGCGTTGCGGTTCGCCGCGACGCTCACCTGGGACGTCACCCTGGCCCGCCCGGCCCGCAGCAGCGGCAGCAGACGGGCGACCAGGGCGAAGTGGCCCAGGTGGTTGGTGCCGAACTGCAGCTCGAAGCCGTCGGCCGTGGTCTGCCGCTCGGGCGGGGTCATGACGCCGGCGTTGTTGACGAGGACGTGCACGGGACGGTCCTCGTCCAGCAGCGTCCGGCCCAGCTCCGCCACGGAGGCGAGCGAGGAGAGGTCGAGCGTCCGCAGCGACACCCGCGCGTCGGGGACGGCCGCACGGATCCGGGTGACGGCCTCTTCGCCCTTGCGCGGATTGCGGACCGGCATGACGACCTCCGCGCCGGCGGCGGCCAGACGCGTCGCGACACCGAGTCCGATCCCGTCACTGGCACCGGTGACGACCGCGCGTTTCCCGGTGAGGTCGGGAACGTCGACGTCGTAGTCCTGGCGTGGCATGTGTGCACTCCCCAACGTTGTCGTTGTCCCCACCATGACCCCGGCCGCCGGGCCCATCCAGGGACCGCCGGTCCACCGAAGGGCCGGAGAGGGGGATCGACGATCCGTGGATGGGCCCGGCCACGCCCGCTAGAAAGGAACCGGCACGAGAGGGAGTGACACATGGAGATCGACCGGGCCGCACTCGCCGCGTTCCTGCGGCGCCGCCGGGAGCTGCTGCAACCGGAGGACGTCGGCCTTCCCCGCGGCCCGCGGCGCCGGACCGTCGGGCTGCGCCGCGAGGAGGTCGCCGAGCTCTGCCACATGTCGACCGACTACTACGCCCGGCTGGAGCGCGAGCGCGGGCCGCAGCCGTCGGAGTCGATGATCGCCTCGATGGCGCAGGGGCTGCACCTCTCCCTCGACGAGCGGGACCACCTCTTCCGTCTCGCCGGACACGCCCCGCCCGTACGGGGCACCGGCGCCGTCGGCGAGCACATCAGCCCCGGGCTGCTGCGCGTACTCGACCGTCTGGACGACACGCCCGCCGAGGTCGTCACCGAGCTGGGCGAGACGCTGCGGCAGACCCCGCTCGGCGTCGCCCTCACCGGTGACACGACGGGCTTCGCCGGCCCGGCGCGCAGCATCGGCTACCGGTGGTTCACCGACCCGGGGACCCGCGCGCTGTACGAACCGGCCGACCACGCGTTCCTCTCCCGGATGTTCGTGTCCGGTCTGCGTGAGGTGGCCACTCTGCGGGGCCCCGGGTCCCGGGCCTCCCACTACGCCGAACTGCTCCTCGCCCGCAGCGACGAGTTCCGGGACCTGTGGGACAGACACGAGGTCGGCATCCGCCCGCACCACGTCAAGCGGTTCGTCCATCCCGAGGTCGGCGCACTAGAGCTGAACTGCCAGACCCTCCTCGATCCCGATCAGTCGCACCGTCTGGTCGTCTACACGGCGGTCCCGGGCAGCGAGAGCCACGAACGGCTGCGCCTCCTCGCGGTCATCGGCCCGCGGGCGCTGCGCTGACCCGCGACGTGCCTCAGCCGGCCGGTCCCGCGACGGCGGGAAGGACCTCCTCGGCGATGCCGAGCAGCACGCCGTCCTCCGGGAGACCTCCGGACTCGCTCCAGACGGTGATGTCGTAGGAGCCGCCGCGGTCCTCCCGGTCGAGGGCGACGGTGAGGGTCCGGGCCAGGGGCCCCTGCTCGACCGGGCCGCCGGAGGCACCGTTGGCGAGGTCGATGCTGATCCTCATGGTGTGGTCGGAGGAGAAGACCGCGGGGCGGCCCAGCACCGACAGGGGCTGGTGATCCCTCTGGCCGCCCGTCTCCAGCAGATTCACGTACTGGGCGATCGTCAGGTCGTTGTAGGTGGCCGAGACGTTGACGGTGTAGGTGTCGAACGTGACCTCGGCTTCCGGCTGGGCGACCTTCCCGTCCGTCAGGGGCGCGGTGCCGTTGTCACCGGACGCGGCGGTGGCGGTCTCACCGGGTGTTCCCAGGAGGCCGGCCAGGTCGGGCCGGTTGAGCGCCCGGCACAGCACGTCACCGGTCACGGCCCCGGGCGTGTCCCGGTAGGCGCTCGGCGGCTCCTCCTCGAGGTCCGGGCAGGAGACGCCGTTCGCCGGCGCCGCGTCCTCGGAGGGCAGTATCCGCGGGCCGAACCACAGCGCGAAGCCGATCGCCGCGAAGACGGCGACGGCCGCGACGGCCTGGCCCCACGCGTTGGGCTCCTTCTCGGGGACGGCAGGGGCGACCGGGGCGGCGGGCGCGGCGGGCGCGGCCTGGGGCTCGGGCCGGTGGGCGGCCGAGGCCGCCACGCCGTCCCGGCCGTCCGCGCGGTCCGTGCGGTCCCCACCCGTCTCTTATACCCAT